>NZ_LT828648.1:0-341071 GCF_900169565.1 Nitrospira japonica
CGGGTCTCCGGCGACGACCTCGGTATAACAATGTCCGCGGAGGCGGTCTTCCTTGTTGAATCCGATGCGGACCGGCGCTCCGGTCATCCGGCTCAACCAGGCGGATCGATCCGCATCGGTCAAATCGATGACCCAATCGAATCGTCTTCGTCGAAGCTCTCGCAGAAACCGCCACTGGGAGAGAATCGATCCTCGCTCGAGCGGCAGGACTTCGTCCGCGTGAGGATTGCCGGCCAGCATGGCCTCGGTTCCCCGGTTCACCACCACCGTGAGCCTGGCCGATGGATAGGCGGCTTTCAACGCTTCCAGGGTCGGCGTCGCCAGCAGCACGTCTCCCAGATAGCGCAATTTGATGACGAGGATGTTGCGGGGCGCCATGGTCACGAACCCCGTTCCTGGCAGAGCCGTCGATATACATCCAACGTCTTGGCCGCGGCAGACCGCCAGGAAAACCGCTTCACGCGCTCGAATCCTTTGGCGGTGAGCGAGGCCCGCAGCGAGGCATCTTCCAGCAGGGAGACCATCGCCTCCCCCACCGAGCGGGCATCCTCCGGATCGACCAGCAGCGCCGCATCGCCCGCCGCCTCGGCGACGCCGGTCGTCCGGGACGTAATGACGGGAGTTCCGCAGGCCATCGCTTCGAGAACCGGCATGCCGAATCCCTCGTAGAGCGAGGGGAAGACGAACTGGTCCGCATAGGTGTAGAGCAACTGCAGATCCGCCCGGCCCAGACGGCCGGGACAACAGACTTGCGCCGTGAGTCCATATGTTTTTGCGGATTCCTGGTAGGAACCGAAGGCATGATCGGGCGACCCGACCAGCAGGAGGCGGCGGCCCTGCAGCGGCCCGCGCATCAGATGGGCCGCTTCGAGAAACCGCCGATGGTTTTTGCGCGGATCCGCCCCGCCGATGAACAGCAGATAGGGTCCGTCGGGGAGCCGGATTCTCGCCCGCAGTTCGGCCATCGCCCGATCGTCCCGGCGCACGGAGAAATCGTCGGCCACCCCGTTCGGAATCACCGAGAGCCGCTCACGCGGAACCGCATAGAGTTCGCTCAGCTCGCGGGCCGAAAATTCCGACACCGTCACCACCGTCCGGGCGCGCCCCGCCGTGCGCCTGGCCTTCATCGAGGCCAGGCCTTGGCCCAATACCTTGGTCGAATATTGCGGGAATCGTTCCAGCCAGAGATCGTGGATCGTCACGATGCCGCCGTACCGTCCGACCGTGTGGAGCTTGAAGTTGGTGCCATGATAGAGGTCCAGGCGATCCGTCCGTCCCCGCCACCGCATCGCCCACTTCGCCGCCTCGACCCACGTGATCCGTCCGCCGGTACGCCAGGACCGCGCGTCGTCCGGCAGCACCGAGCCAGGCCGCAGATAGCCGATGAATTCGACGTCGTCGGCGCCGGCCAGCATGGCCTCCAGCAAATAATAGGTGTGCCAACCGACCCCGCCGCGGTCGCCGACGATGGGACTCGCGTCAATGCCGATCCGCATGCCCGCCCCGCTGTTCGACCACCGCTTCACGATAGATCCGCTCGAGATCCGCAACCGTCCTGTCCAGATCGAAGCGCGCGCGCGCGCGGGAGAATCCTTTGGCGCCCATCCGCACGCGCCGCGGCTCGTCGCCCAATAATTCGAGAACCGCCGCCCGCAACCGTTCCGAATCGCCGGGCGCGACCAACAACCCCGTCTCTCCCTGCTCCACCACCTCCGGCACGCCGCCGGTCCTGGTCGCCACCACGGCTTTGCCTGCCGCCATGGCCTCGACCAGCGCGATACCGAATCCTTCCATGAGCGCCGGATGCACATAGAGGTCCAGCGCGTCGAGGAAGGGCCGGATCGGATCTTGAAATCCCACCATGTGAATCCGCTCCGTGATTCCCAAGTCAACCGCCAATGCCCGCAACGACGCGGCGTAAGCAGGCTCCGCGGTTCCGGCCAACAAATAATGCACGTCGGGATGAACCGCGAGAATGCCGGGAAGCGCCCGCAGCATCACCTCGTATCCTTTGCGCGGGAACAGATTGGCCGCGGTGCCCAGAAGCAGCGCCGCGGCCGGAACGCCCAACCGTCGGCGGACCTCGGCCACGTCGGATCGATCGCCTCCCGCCGCCGTCTCGGCCCGGCGGGAAAAATCGATCCCGCTGTAGACCATGCGCAGCTTCCGGGTTTCGACGCCGCCGGCCTTCAGCGATTCAGCCACGTGTTCGGAAATGCCGATGACCCGCTCGATCCGGTCGAGTTCATAACGGCGCACCTTCTCCGGTTCGATCTCCTGGCGCACGTGGGCGACGATCGGCGGAGACGCGGCTGCTCCGCGGAGCGCGCCGAGCGTGTGCGGCACCCACCAGATGTCGTTGACGTGCAGGAGCGCCGGGCGCAGGCGATCCACCAGGTCGCGCAACCGGCCCACGCTCCGCCACCGCACGAACGGGGAAAACCATTTTCTCCAGGGGACCAGCGCGAGCGGATGCACGGTAAGGCCTTCGCGTTCCAACAGAGTCCGAAATGGGCCTTCCGCCGGGCAGACGACGTGAGGCTCCCAGGCCGCACGGTCGAGCCGCGCCAGAACCGCCAGCAAGTCATGCTCCGCGCCGCCGACGGCGCCGACGCCGTGGATGTAGAGAATTCGCTGAGCCACTAGGCGGGACCCCGAGAAGCCGCCGGCGTTCTCGTCGCATCCCACAGCTTCGCATACTTGACGAAGGTGTACATGCTGGCGAAGAGGCACACGATCAACCCGCGGACCCCGTCCCGATAGCCCCGCTTGAGCAGATAGGTCTTGAGGAAGACGACCAGCGGGCGCGCCAGGAGATCGCGGCGGCGCACGGTGGAGACCGTCCTGCCTTTTTCGCGCGCGGCCAGCGTCGTATAGAGGCCGAACTTTCTGAAGTGGTCGTCGATGCGGCGTTCGGTCTGGTGCTCGAAGGGCTGCACCAGTTTTCCGATTGTTCCGCGCACGATGAGATTTTCATGCACCGGCACGTCGTTGTAGGCCGCCGTTCCCTTGCGGACCAGGCGGATCTGATAGTCGGGATACAGGCCGGCATGGCGGATCCAGGCGCCGTAGTAGAAATTCATCCGGGGGATCTCATAGGCGACCGGATCGCCCTCCGTCCACCGGCTCAGAAGGGAGCGGATCTCCTCCGCGAGCGGACCCGGCACCCGTTCGTCCGCATCAACGATGAGGATCCAGTCGGACGCCGCCCGCTCCATACCGAAGTTCTTCTGAGGCCCGAAGCCGGGCCAGGGCCGGACCACCACGTCGGCGCCGGCGGCGCGCGCCAATTCGGCCGTCCGATCCTTGCTCTCCGCATCGATGACCAGGCGCTCCTCGGTCCAGCGGACGGACGCGAGGCAGTCGGCGATGTTGATTTCCTCGTTCTTGGTGATGATCAGCGCAGTGACGGCCGGCACGGGCTGCTCCTCTCGCGCATCACGGCAGGCGCGACGCGGCCGGCGATCCCAGCGCGGCGAACTGCCGGCGATACTGCTCGACCACCCGCTGCGGAGGAACCCAGAGCCGCCGCCACGCGCTCAGCCGATCGAGTTCCAGTGCGAGTTTCTTAAGCGGTTTGCCGAGCCGCCGGCCCACGGATTCGCCCAGGCCTGAACGGGCGAAATCCTCCGGCTTACACCAGAGGTCGGCCTGCTCGCGCCGATCCCATTTCTGATCGATCGACCATCGTTCGTGCGTACAGGCGAAGGGCTCCCTCTTGCTTTTGACCGTGGCGCGGATGAAGTGATGCACGAACGTGGCGCCGAGCACCATGCAGCGGCGCAGGTCTCCGGTGGTGAGCTCCCGCTTGCGCAGCGTGTAGTAGAGATCCCAATCAGCCGCCTGCACGCGCTCGTCGAGACCGCCGATCTTCTCGTAGGCCGACCGCCGGATCATGACGCAGGATCCGACGATGCCCTCGAAGACCGTGTCGGAGAAGGCTCGATGCACTTCCTCGCAATAGCCTTCCCAATCTCCATACATGACCCGCACCATCGTGCGCAGCCGGTCCGCCGGCTTCCCGCTGGAGAGGCGGCCCTGGCCGATGGCGGCCCAGCGCCCCTGCATCCAATCGGTCAAGGCCGGCGTCGGCATCATTTCCAAGCCGAGCGGCGAGGCCACGTCGAGCTCGAGCCGATCCATGGCTTTGGTCAGCCGGCCGTTCCAGCCTGGCGCGACGTACAGATCGTTGTTGATGTGGCACAGCATGTCGCCGCGAGCGGCGCGCGAGCCCAGGTTCATGGACTCCGGATAGCAGAGGTTCCGGTCGTTGCGGATCACGCGGCATCCTTCCGCCTCGAAAAAATCGGCGGAGCCGTCCGACGAATGGTTGTCGATGACGATCACTTCATAGGAGCCGGTCGTGTAGGCCTTTATACCTTCCAGAAAAAGTTGGTTATGGCCCAGCTGGTTGTGGACGGCGACGATGATGCTCAGCATAGGGGGCAGTGATCTCCTTTGGTGCTATCCTCGGAAGCCCCGCTTCAATACCTCGCGATAGAACCGCGGGTTGAGCCACCGGCTCCGGCGTTCGGCCCAGCGGGCAGCGCCGCGAATCCTCTCCTGCATGACGGCCGGATGCCGGCCCGAGAATTCCTTGAGCACCGCGTAATCGTCGAATTGGAAAGCCTCTTGACGGTAGAGACCGGCCTGGTCCGCCGGCGGGGTATCTCCGTGATGGCGGCTGATCTGTTCCTTGACCTTCGCCAGCATGACCTTCGGGTCCTTGACCCACCCATAGTGAAAGATGCGGGCGCCGGACCAGGCGAGCCATTCCTTCGGGCCGCTCTGCAAGTATTGCTGGGTCGGTTTGAAATGAAATCCCACCGCGTCGCCGCAGGACTCGACCTCGCCGTTGTTGCGAATGACCCGCACCGCCTTGTGATAGAACCAGGGATTCGTGGACCAGTAGTCCGCCACGAAATGCAGATAGCGGAATAACAGTCCCTTCACCGCGGTATTGCCCAATTCGCGGCGCATGGAATCTTGTAGAGCGCCCAAGTCATCCTCGTGCATGACTTCGTCGGCTTGCATGTAGAGCGCCCAATCACCCTTGCAGCGGGCGAGCGCGATGTTGGTCTGCTGCGAATAAATCAGTCCGTCCTTGCGCAGCATCTCGTCCCACACCGACTCGACGATCTTGATTTTGGGATCGCCGATGGAGCGGATCAATTCGAGCGTGCCGTCGTCGCAGCGCCCGACGTTGACGACGAACTCGTCGCAGATCGGGAGCACGGAACGGATGGACTCCACCACCGGATAGTCGTACTTCACCGCGTTCCGGCAGAACGTGAATCCGCTGACCTTCATGCCGCGTCTCCCGGCCGATTCCCCGATGATGCGGCGCGCGGCGCGGAACTCCGCGTCGAAGTAGGACCGTCCGTCAGCTCCCAGAACTTCGCGTATTTCATGACGGTGTAATAGGCATAGAGCCCGGAAAGAATCAACCCCGGCATGCCGTCGAGAAAGCCGCGCCGCTGCACGTACATCTTGGCGAAGGCTCCGAACGGATGGGTGAAGAGCTGCAGGATGGAGAAGCGTCGTCCCTGTTCGACCATCCGCTCGGCCATCAATGTGGAATAGCGATTCTGCTTCTGGATGTAATGGTCGAGATCCCGGAAGGGATATTGGAGGGCCGGCTGCGTGAGATGCGCGACCGGTCCGTCGCACTCGAAGCTTTCGTGGACCAGTTCCTCCCGGTAACGGAACCGATTCTTGCGGAAGAGTTGCGGCTGGCGGTAATCGGGATACCAGCCGCAATGTTCGATCCAGCGGCCGAGGAAATAGTTTTTCCGCGGCACGAAGTAGGCGTCCGCCTCCGGTCTCTGGTCGAGCAGGCGTTGGATTTCCTCGCGCAATTCCGGCGTCATCCGTTCATCGCTGTCCAGGCTGAATACCCACTCGTGCGAGCAGTGGGCGACGGCCTGGTTGCGCAGCCGGCCGAACCCGTTGAACTCGACCTGGTAGACCTTGTCGGTGAATTCCCGCGCGATGGCGGCCGTACGGTCGGTGCTGTGGGAATCGACGACGATCAGTTCATCCGCCCACGCGACCGATTCCAGGCAGGCCCGCATGTTGGGCTCATCGTTGTAGGCGATGACATAGACGGAATAGCCGGCCATCTCAGCCGCCCCGTCCGGACGTCGAACCGCCCGCCGGACTCCGCGTCAAACTTTGCGCCAAACTTTGATAGACCGCTTCCATCCGGTCCAACATCTTGTCGATGGAGTAGGATCCCTCTACCAACGCCCGGCCATTCGCGCCCAAACGGGAGCGCAGTCCGGCATCGCCCAGGAGATGCGCGATCCGGTCCGCCAACGCCAGACCATCTCGCGGAGGCACGACATAGCCGGTTTGGCCGTCGATGACGACGTCGGGGATGGACCCGATCGTCGTGGAGACGACCGGGATGCCGAGCGCCAGAGCCTGCATCAAGACCTGCGGGATCGTGTCGCCTTCGACGGAGGGAATCGCGAACACGTCCAGCGACCGGAACACGTCCAGCAGATCGTCGCGAAATCCCAATAGTCTGATTCGCCAAGCCGCGCCCGACTGCTCGATGCGGCGGCGGATCGACTGCTCTTCCGGTCCTTCGCCTACGATCACGAAGGTGACGTCGTCTCGCTGCGCCGCGATCCGCCCGGCGGCTTCGATGAAGTATTCGTGGCCTTTGTACGTGCGCAAATAGGAAATGATGCCGACCAGCAGATGTGTCGCCGGAAGCCCCAATTCGCGCCGGAGGTCGCGCGCGGGCGGCCCGGGCCGAAAGTGCGCGACGTCGAGTCCGATCGGAAAGGCGGCGACGCGTCCCGGCTCGAGGCCGTCGCGTTCGATCAGATCGCGCCTGGTCCGTTCCCCGCCGGTGACCACCACCATGTCGAGCAGGCGGCGATACAGCAACTGCGTGGTCATGTTCCGGTTCAACGGCGTCGAGATGTGGCGGATTCTGATGATTTTCGGCCTTGGCTTCACCAGACGGACCGCGATGCAGCCGATCCAGCTGTCCCGGGAACTATTGACCTGAAGGATGGCGGGACGCTCCCGATACATGAGCCCCCGCAGTGCGACGATCGCCTGGGGATACCGGTTTCGGCGCATGGAGAGGAGCGTGACCGGCAGCCCTTTCTCTTGCGCCATGGCGGCGATGGGGCTGCCCGGCTCCAGAATCAAGCGCAGCCGGTGGCCCCGCTTCACCAGTCCTTCCGCGTGCAGGAGCACGGCCAGTTCCTGTCCGCCGACCGCCGTGCTGGATTCTGAGATGAAGAGGTTCACGAGCCCACATTATTCATGACGGTTCGTCGCGAAATCACGAAGTCGCCGAGCGAGACGGGCGCGTGGAGCCGCGAGAGAGGGAGGCGTCCTTGAACAGGACGTTGACCGAGCGAGGGGCGAGCCCGCCCGCCGGCATGCCAGGAAGCCCGCATGCCAGCTTGTCGGAGCGGTGAATCCGTGATTGCAGCAGAAGCGTTCATGAATAATGTGGGCTAGGATTGCGCCGAGCGTCGAGGCAGACTTGCCACAACCGAGAAGGCCCGGTCAACCGTTATGTCGGTCAGGCAGGCGAGATGTTTCGAATTCGAGCAGGTCCTGCTGAAGCAGGGGCTGCAAGGGACCGGATGCATGAGCACGCCGTGGCCGGCTCCGTAGGGCCCGGTGCACAACGGGCTGGTCGGGCCGAACATGGCGGCCACCGGCGTGCCGACGGCGGCCGCGACATGCATCGGCCCGGAATCATTCGTGACCAACAGGTCGGCGCGCCCGAGCAGGGCCGGCAAAAGTCCTACGGGGAGCGCGCCGCAGAGATCCAGCGACCGGGCCTTCATCAACGCCTTGACCTGCGCGACTTCCGCGCGCTCGTTCGGCCCGCCGATGAACAGAACGGAGCCGATCCCACGCTGCACGATCAAATCGGAGAGCGCGGCGAACGAGGCGACCGGCCACCGCTTCGTGGGCCAACGCGCGGACACGTTGACCGCGACAAACCGTTCCCCGGCCGTCCAGCCCGCCTGCTTGAGGGCCCGATCCACCGTCTCGTGATCCCGGTGAGGAATGCGGAACTTGAATTCGGCCGGATGCTCGTCCGCTCCCAGGGCCTTGGCCACCAGAAGATACCGGTCCACCGCGTGCATGTTGGGATGCGGCACCGGCACGTGCCTGGTGTAAAACCAGGGGCTGCCCTCGCGCGCGTTGGCGAATCCGATCCGTTCGGGAACGCCGCTCAACCTCGCCATCGCCGCGCTGCGGAACAGGCCCTGCAAATCGATGGCAAGATCGAACCGGTCGGCGCGCAGAGCCGGTACGAGCGACAACCAGCCCTTCACCCCCGGTTCCACTTCCCACAGATGATCGACCCCGTCGATCCGCTCGACCAATCCCGCCCACTGTCGCTTGACCAGCCACCCGACCGTGGCCCCCGGATGGGCACGCCGCACTGCCGCAAGCGCAGGCATCGCGTGCACGATGTCGCCGAGGGAGCTGGGCTTGATGAATAGGATGTGCTGATACGCCTTCATAGGTCCGTTGTAGACGCCTGATTATCCGATTCGCTCGTCATCCGGCCGACCGGTCGCCTGCCTGTGTCATGGTATCGGCGCGCAGTTCCGCGTCCTTGAGAATCCATTCGGCCGCTTCGATCATCGTCCGTGCGATAAGATCCGGCATCGCCTGTTCGGTCTTGAGTTGCGCCTTGATCGCTTCATCGACTGCTCCCGGCACCAGGAGCACGGACTTGGCGCCGATGACGTGCGCCAATTGAATGTCTCGCGCGTGATCGCCGACGAGGTAGCACCGGCGCAAATCGAGCTGCAGCTCGGCCACGGCCCGATCGACCATCCCACGCGCAGGTTTACGGCAGCGGCAACCATCGTCCGGGTGATGCGGGCAGAAATAGATCGCGTCCAGCGCCGCGTCGTCCGCTTCCAGCAACCCTTGCAGCCGCGCATGCACGCCCTCCAGATCCTTGAGCGTGAAGAACCCTCGGCCCACACCGGATTGATTGGTCACGACCACCAGGCGCGCGCCCGCCGCCTTGAGCCGGGAGAGGCCCGTCGTCACACCGGGCAGGAGTTTCAATTCCGCGGCGGATCTCAGATAGCCCGTATCCTCGTTCAGCGTGCCGTCCCGATCGAGAAAGACCGTCACCCCGTCGAGGAGCGGGCGCGGGCCGGACGACTCCGCCGCAACCCGAACCGGCTGCGGAACCTCCGCCATCGCGGGCGCCGCGGCGGGCCTGCGGATCAACTTGGCCGCCGCATCGTAGACCTGATCGACCGACACGCCGGTCATGCAGCGGTGATCGATGGGACATTCGCGCAGCAGGCACGGCGCGCATTCGACCGGGTGCCGTATCAAGGCATGCTCGGCGCCGTATGGCGACGTCGTCCGCCAATCGGTCGGACCGAAGACGGCGACGATCGGCACGCCGAAGGCCGAACCGATGTGCATCGGCCCCGTATCATTGGTGACCAGCACCGCGCAACGCTTGACCGCGGCCATCAGTTCCCGGATCGTCGTGGCCCCGGAGAGAATCATCGACCGGCCGGTCAAGCCGGCGGCAATGCTTCGCCCGACCGCCTCCTCGCCCTTCGCCCCGAGAATCAGCACGGCTGCGGGCTTGCCGTGGGACTCCTCCATTTTACGGGAAAGACGCTCCGCCACCTGCGTGAACCGATCGGGCAGCCACCGCTTGGCGCCCCCGTACGTGGAGCCGGGATTCACTCCGATGACCGGATCCTGCGCACCGATTCCAGCTTGCATCAGCCGCGCGGCCATCGACTGCTCTTCCTCCGGCGTGACTCGCAGCCCTGGATTAGACGGCTCACCGGACAGGCCAAGGGGCTTCAATAGATTCCAATAATAATGGACTTGATGGACCAACGTTCCGGGATCGGGAGGCGCGACCGGCTCGGTGAGCAGCATACTGCGGCCGTCTGTCGCGTAGCCGTACCGCCTGGGAATGCCGGCAAGGAAGGCGATGAACGCCGCTTCGAACGCATTCTGGAAGAGGACCGCCACGTCGAACCGCTCCCGCCGCAGGTCGCCGGCCAGCGCCCACTTGCCCGTCAATCCCGCGTGCCGGCCCCGGTCCTCGTAGACGACGAGACGATCGACGACGGGATGCGCCTGGAAGAGCTGCGCGACCGCGGGCTTGACCAGCAGAAACAGTTGCGACCCCGGCCACACGCGCTTCAAGCCCTGCAGGGCCGGCTCGCACATGACGGCGTCGCCCAGCCAGTTGGGCCCCCGAACCAGTACCTTTTTCGGTGTCCCGTCAGGCATAGGCCGTCCCCGTTCCCCCTGCCGACGCCTTCGCGATCAATTCCCGAAGTTCCCGCTCACCCGCGACGATGTCCGTCCCGAGACGGACGGCCCACCACCCGCCGTCGGAAGGAGCAAGCAGCGGGGCGAGCTTGCCCGCGTCTTTCTCGGTCGTCAGAATCAGGTCCGTCTTCGCCGCTGCGGCTTTTGCACGCACGTCTGTCACGTCCTCGCGCGTATACCGATGGTGATCGCGATAGATCATGTGTTCGACCGGCGTCATTCCCAGCCGGATCGCCAGGGCACGAAACGCAGCGGGATCCGCGATTCCGCTGCACAATACGGCCGTCTTACCACGGCACCAGTCGAGCGGCTGCGGCGACCCGTCCGCGACGGACACCAGCGTCTCCGGGCGAAAGACCGCCTGCGCGATGGGGACGCCGGGGATGATCGGCTGGAGCAGATCCGCAATCGCCGCCGCCTGCTCCGGACGGTCGGCCTTCGTCACGACGATCATGGACGCGCGGGCCGCCGCACCGATCGGCTCGCGGAGCCGGCCGGCCGGAAACACCGCGCGCAGGCCCTCGAAGTCCGTCGCATCGACGAGCAGCAGATCCACGTCGCGCTGGACGGCAAGATGCTGAAATCCGTCGTCGAGCAGGACGTAATCGACGGGAAATTGGTCCAGGACCCACCGGCCGAGCGCATAGCGGTCGGCGCCGACCGCCACGACCGCGGTGGGACAACGCCGTGCCATCAAATACGGTTCGTCCCCCGCCTCGTCCGGAGTCCCCAACACCTTCGCGCCGTTCGAGACGATCAGCCGCGGAGCCGCTCCGCCCCGCCGGTACCCACGGCTCAAGATCGCGACCCGTTTACCTTCTCTCGACAGTCCTTCGGCCAAACGGATGACGAATGGCGTCTTGCCTGTACCGCCGACCGTCAGGTTGCCGACGCTCACCACCGGCACGGGCAATTTCCGTCTCGCCAGCCACCCGCGCCGGTATGACGTCGCGCGAATCCGGCCGGCCAGGCCGTAGAGCCAACCGGCCCAGAGCAGCCACCACCGCACCTGTGACCCTGGCGTGAACACAATCCGGTTATCGTCCGGCCATCAGCGGAAGCGAATCGGGAGCCGGCGCCGGCCTGCGAGTCCCGACCGCGGCGCGCAGCACGTCGTCCACCGCATCGACCGTGGCCTTCAGCGCGCCCCGATTCTGTTCGACGACGGAGCGGGCGGCGACCCCGATGCGCGCTCCTTCGTCCGGCCGATCGAGAAGTTCCCCGATCCTTTTGGCCAGCTCTTCGCCGGTCACGCGAACGCCTCCGCCCGCCTGCAACAAAAACCCGGCGATTTCTGCACAATGGTCCGTATAGGGACCGAAGAGCACCGGCTTGCCCCACAAAGCCGGTTCGAGCAAGTTGTGGCCTCCCACCGGCACGAGCGTGCCGCCGACGAATGCGACCACGGCTTCCCGATACAGCGTCGCCAATTCACCCCGGGAGTCCAGCAGGATGACGCGCGGCCCCGACCAGGTCTCGTTCCGGTCCGCCTTCATGGCGGTCCGCCGCCGCACCGACACTCCTCGCGCGCGCACCATCGCCTCCACCTGTTCGGCCCGTTCGATATGTCTGGGGGCCAGAAGCAACAGCAGCGAGGGATGGTGCTCAGCGAGGGACCGGTAGGCGTCCACGAGCGCTTCCTCCTCACCCGGATGCGTGCTCCCGGCGACGATCAACTGCTCACCGTCCCGCAATCCCAGGCTCGAGCGGACCGACCGGCTGTCCACCGACTCGGGAGCGGGCTGGTCGAACTTGATGTTTCCGGTGCGCTTCACCACTTTGGCATCCGCTCCGAGCGCGATGATGCGTTCCGCATCCCGGTCCGACTGCATCAGGCAGAGGCTCAGTGTTTCGAGCATCGAGCGGTAGAACGAGCGCACCGGCTCCCACTGCTGGCGGGCGAAGGACCGGCTCGAGAGCCGCCCGTTGACCAGCACCGTGGGAATACCGGACCGGTGCAGGCTGCGCAACAGATTGGGCCAGAGTTCCGTTTCCACGAACAGATACAGCACCGGACGCAAGTGCCGGATCATGCACGAGACCACCCACGGAAAATCGAGCGGCGCATAACAGTGCTCGGCCACTCCGCGCAGCCGCTGTTCCACCGCCTCCCGGCCGGTCTCGGTGACGGTCGAAACGGCAAAGCGGTAGTCGGGATGCCGGCGGTGCAGTTCCTTCACGAGCGGCGTCACCGCGACGACTTCGCCGAGTGAAACCGCATGGATCCAGACGAGCGGCCGTTCGTCGGGACGGATCGGCGGTCGAGCGAATCCGAAACGCTGAGGCAGCCCGCGGCGGCAACGTTTCTTGGCCAGCAACAGGCAGAGGATGACGGGCGTCGCGAGCAGGAGCACGGCATTATAGAGGAAGTACCACATGGCAGTCTGGACAGGTCTCCGATCAGGCTGAGCCCCAATCGGCGCGCTCACGGTCCCGCTCACGATCCGTGTGGCCGCGGCGTCATTATATCGTCCGCTTCGGCGGTGAGCCGGTTCAGCGCGTCTTCCAGCTCCACCCGCTTCGCTTCAAGCTCTTCGGGGCCGGCCGTACGCGGAACGATGAGCGGGCTGCCCCAAAGAAACAACCCGCGCGAGCCGG
This sequence comes from Nitrospira japonica, assembly GCF_900169565.1. Lineage (NCBI taxonomy): Bacteria > Pseudomonadati > Nitrospirota > Nitrospiria > Nitrospirales > Nitrospiraceae > Nitrospira > Nitrospira japonica. The sequence continues at coordinate 12,919 of NZ_LT828648.1, forward strand.
GCCATGGCACCATGAACCGATCCCAGCTCGCGAAGAGTTTTTTTTTGAGCAGGCCGCCGCAATCGGCACGATCGGCAGCCCCGTCGCCCTGGCCAACTGGATCACGCCGATCTTCGCCACCCGCGCCGGGCCTTTCGGCCCGTCCGGCGTCACGACCAGATCGAGCCCGGAATGGCCCAGACGGATCAACTCGCGCAGCGCTTCCACGCCGCCCCTGGTGCTCGAGCCCCTCACGGCAAGAAAACCGAAGCGCTCGACGATGCGCGCGATGATCTCCCCGTCCTGATGCTGGCTGATGAGCACGTAGGCCCGCTCGCCGCGGTAGGCGAACGGCATCAACAGCTGGCGCGCATGCCAGAACACGAAGATGGCGCGCTTGCCTTCCCGGTACAGATCGTCGGCAACTTCATGCCCTTTGCTCTCGATGCGCATGGACCGGCCGAGACAACGGATGATCCAAGCGCCGACCGGCGGCAGCACCGACAGTTTCACCCAGCGCTCGAGTCGTTTACCCGCGGTGCCGCTCATTGGGACACGTCCTGGAACTGCATCGCGTGCAGCCGTTGATAGTGGCCTCCGTGGCGCAGCAGTTCTTCATGGGTGCCGACCTCGACGATCCTGCCCCGGCTGAGCACGACGATACGGTCCGCGCGCTGGATAGTGGACAGCCGGTGCGCGATCACGACGGTCGTGCGGTTTTGCATGAGGTTCGTGAGGGCGAGTTGGACGACGCGCTCCGATTCCGTGTCGAGGGCGGACGTCGCCTCGTCCAGAATCAACAAGGGAGGATCTCTGAGAATCGCGCGGGCGATGGCCAGCCGCTGCCGCTCGCCGCCCGAGAGCTTGACGCCTTTCTCTCCGACCACCGTGCGATAACTCTGCGGCAGCCGCTCGATGAAATCGTGGGCGTAGGCCTGCCTGGCCGCCTGCTCGATCTGCTCGTCGGTGGCGTCCCGCCGGCCGAACGCGATGTTGGCGCGGACGGAATCGTCGAACAGGACGACGTCCTGCGACACGATGCCGATCTGCGCGCGAAGCGACGCCAGCGTGTAGGACTGGATGTCGATGCCGTCGATGAGGATGTGGCCGGCCGTGGGTTCATAGAAGCGGGGCAGCAGATTCACGAGCGTGGTCTTGCCGCTCCCGCTGCTGCCGACGATGGCGACCATCTCACCGGCGCGGATGGTCAGGTCGATGCCGTTGAGAGCCGGCACGCTCTGGCTCTCGTAATGGAACGTCACGTCCTGATACGCGACCGACTGGCCGATCGGCGGCAGCACGAGACTCCCGCGCTCGATTTCCTGTTCGGTTTTGAGATCGATGACGCCGAAGACCCGCTCGGCCGCCGCCAGCGCCTGCTGAATCGTATTGTTGGACCCGGACAACCTCCGGATCGGCGTGTAGGCCATGAACATCGCCGTCAGAAAGGAAAAGAACGACCCGGGCGTCATGGCGCCGTTGATGACGAGATAGCCGCCATACCAGACGATGGCCGCGACGCCGACCACGCCGATCACTTCCATGTGCGACGAGCCGAGCGACGACACCTGGATGGCCTTCATCGTCGTGTTCAGGAACGCCCGGTTGCTGTCCTTGAACCGTTGCGCCTCCGCCTCTTCACGACCGTAGGCCTTCACCATGCGGATGCCGGCCAGCGTCTCCTGCAGCGTGGAGGCCATGTCGCCCATCCGCTCTTGCCCGCTGGCCGCGAGCGCGCGCAACCGCTTGCCCATGCGCACCGTGGTCACGACGGCGAGCGGAATGACGACGATCGACAGCCCCGCAAGCTGCCAATTCTGATAGAAGATCACGCCGAGCATGGCGAGGAAGGTGAGCCCCTGCTGGAAGATATCCTTTAGAACACCGGCCACCGCGTTGGCCATGAGCGTGACGTCGTTGACGACGCGCGAGACGAGCCGACCGGACGTATTCGCATCGTGATAGCCGACCGGCAGGCGGATCATCTTCCCGAAGAGTTCCTGGCGGATGTCGGTGATGACCTGGTTGCCGACATAGTTCATGAGGTAGTTCTGGCCGTAGTTGAACGCGCTCTTGAGGACCGACACGATGAAGAGCGCGAGCGGCAACGCGAGCAGAAGCCCCTCGTTCTTGTTGATGAAGATCTCGTCCAGCACCGGTTTCACCAGCCAGGCGTAGGCGCCGGAAAACACCGCCACGAGGGCGGAACAGACGAACGCCGCGACCAGCCGCAGCCGGTACGGCTTGAGATACCGGACCAATCGCATGAACCGGTCTAGACCCGACATTCGTCCAATACCACCTGGGCGGCCCGTCTGGACGCGCCCGGTTCTCCCAACGTGAGCCGCACCTGCTGCAGATTGTCTTTCATATCGTCATACGCCCGCCGGTCGTTCAGCAGCCGTTCCGTTTGCGCGATCAACCGTTCGGCCGTCGCGTCGCCCTGAATGAGTTCCGGGACTACCGAACTGCCGGCAATGAGATTGACCAGCCCGATCCACTTGACCTTGATCAGGCAGCGCGCCACCACATACGTGGGCAGCGTGGTCTTGTACAACAGTACCATCGGCGTGCCAACCACGGCCGCCTGCAGAGTCGCGGTGCCGGAGGCGATCCATAATATATCCGAAGCGGCCATCACTTCGCTGGCCTGGTCCCGCACGAGCACCACCGGGACAGGACTGCCGTGCAGCTGTTCCCGGATCAGCGCATCTTTGATCGACGGCGCCTGCGCCAGAATGAACTGAGTCTTCGGATAGCGGGCGAGAAAATCGGCGGCCGCCTTCAAGAGCACCGGCATGAGCAGTTCGACTTCGGCGACCCGGCTGCCCGGCAGGAGCCCCACCACCGGCGCCTCCGGGTCGAGGCCGAACCGGCGGCGCAACGCCGGTCGGTCGTAACGGGGCGCCACCGCATCCAGCAGCGGATGCCCCACGTAGGTGCAGGGGACGCCGGCACGGCGGTAGATCTCCTGCTCGAACGGCAGGATCACCACGACATGATTGACGCGCCGCTGAATCCATTTGATCCGGCGCGGCCGCCAGGCCCAGATCTGAGGGGCAATATAATAGAGCACCTTCTGCTTGGCGGCCCTGGCCACCCGCGCGAAATGAAGGTTCAAGGCGGGATTGTCGATCAACACGACCAGATCCCAGGGTTCGGAGCGTAACACGCGTCTGATCGCGCGGATCCGCTGGACAAGGGCCCGCACTGCCGAGAGGCCGATCAGACCCACCAGGTCCAGCTGCGGCACTCCCGGAATCAGGGCGACTCCCGCGGCCTTCATGCCGTTACCGCCGATGCCGACCAGCTGGGCCGAGGGATCCAGGGAAAGGATTTCTCTCGCCAGATTGGCTCCGTGCAGATCCCCGGAGGCTTCACCGGTTACGATCAGAATACGGGGCATGCGCCTACCACCATCGGGAACGGAGCGGCCGGCCTGACAGGCCGGCTCGATGGGCGGTCCCATATCCTACGACCGCCCTAGCTTGTCGCACCCGGCTCCTCATGGCGTTGCGTGAAGGATTCGATCGCTTTCAGGACCTGATGCGCCAACTCCAACGCGAGCGCGCCGTCTTCACCGGAGACCACAGGGCGCGCGCCGGTCCTCGCGGATTCGAGAAAGGACGTCAGCTGCAGCTTCAACGGCTCCTCGTCCCCTCCCTGCAGCTGCTGGACGACGATGGAGGGTCTGGGAGCTTCCTGCTGTTCCCGGCGACAGACCATGCCCTGGCGCGTCTGAAAATCGATCGACACGTAACTGTCCCGCTGAAAGACCCGGAACCGCCGCATCTTGTTCGTCGAGACCCGGCTGACGGTGAGGTTGGCGACGCAGCCGCCCTTGAACTGGATCCTGGCGTTGGCGATGTCCACGGTGGAGGACAGCACCGGCACGCCGGCCGCCCGCACTTCTTCCACCGGACCGGGATCGAACGAAAGGACCATATCCAGGTCATGGATCATCAGATCGAGCACGACGTCCACGTCGGTGCCCCGCTCGCTGAAGCTGCTGAGCCGGTGACATTCGATGAACGCGGGCCGGCCGATGTGCGGCCGCATCACCTGCATGACGGGATTGAATCGCTCGCTGTGCCCCACTTGCAGACAGAGACCCCGCTGCTTGGCGAGCTGGACCAGTTCACGGGCCTCCGCCGACGTCACGGCAATCGGCTTTTCCACCAGCACGTGCTTGCCGGCCGACAGACAGGCCTTCGCCACGGCATGATGCGCCGAGGTCGGTACGGCCACGCTCACGACGTCGACGTGCGGGAGCAGCTCGCCGAGATCGGAAAAGACTTTCGTGCCCAGTTTGTCCGCGATGACCTTCGCCCGGTCCGGCGAGAGATCCGTGATGCCGGCCAGTTGTGAACCTGGAATCGCCGCATAGAGACGCGCGTGGTGCTGCCCCAAATGACCTACGCCGATCACACCGGCCCGCAAGGGGATCATGTCGCTTGTCCGCCTCCGTTCGATCCCGCGGTCGATAATCCGACGACGGCGATGCGGGACTTTTGCGCTTGCTGCAACATCTCCTCGCGATCCAGGAGGATGGTCCGGCCGGCTTCCACCGCCAGCACCGACGCCTTGACCGACGCCATCACCTCGATCGTCCGCGGACCGACGGCAGGCAGATCGAACCGCAAATCCTGCTGCGGCTTGCACCGCTTCACGACGACGGCCCCTTCTTTCGCCAATTGTCCGCCGCGTTTGATCGCCTCGTCGGTCCCCTCGACCGCCTCGACTGCCACGACCACCCGGTCCTTGATCACCACGCATTGACCGATATCCAGCAGACCGATCTGCTGGGCCACGTCCCATCCGTAACGGATGTCCTCCCACTGTTTCGAGTCCGGTTTCCGCTTGGTCAGGGTACCCGCTTCGGCGAGGATGCCGTCCAGACCGAACGTCGATTCGCAGATGGTGATTCCTTCCTGTTCCAATTCCTTGGCGATTTCGCGCAGGATGTCGTCGTCCTTCCACAGCGCGAGTCTGGCGGCGAGGGCCAACGCGCGAAAATCGGGCCGCACGGTCGTGAAGACATGGGTTTTCTTGATGCCCCCCAGCATGACCGCCTGCCGCACCTGGTCGCCTTGAAACGCTTTGATCAGCTTGTTGAGCTGTCCGATCTTGATCCAGTGGATCCGGTCCACGTGGTCGGCCAGCGCGGGATCCGTTTCGCCTTCGTGCGCGACCGCGGAAATCTGATACCCGAGCTTTCTGGCATTGTCCGCAAAGATGATCGGAAACCGGCCGTTGCCGGCAATGAGACCGAGCCGCTCGCCATTGTGGAGTTCCGGAGTCTTGGTCACATGTCCTCCGACTCCTGCTCGTGGATCACCGATCGGCAGATGCCCCGCTTGCTGCCTTCCAGGAACGTGACCACGGCCATGACGTCGGGCTGATCGGCAAACTCCGTTCTCGCCAGCTTCGCCGCTTCGGCGGTGCGGTGACCGGACCGGAACAACAAGTCGTAGGCCCGCTTGAGCACGGCAATGCGCTCGCCCGAGAAGCCGTGCCGGCGGAGGCCGACCGAATTGAGGCCGTACATCCGCGCGCGGTATCCGCCCGCGGCCCGCATGAAGGGCGGCAGGTCCTGCCCCAGGGCGCAGCAGCCGCCGACCATCGAATAGGCCCCGATGCGCACGAATTGATGAATCCCGCTGAGGCCCCCGATGATCGCGTGGTCGCCGATGGTGATGTGGCCGGCCAAACTCGCCGCGTTGGCCAGAATGAGATGGCTGCCCAAATGGCAATCGTGCGCGACGTGCACATAGGCCATGAGAAAATTCTTGGACCCGATGGTCGTCTCACCGCCGCCCTGCATCGTCGCCCGGTTGACGGTGACGTATTCCCGGAGAATGTTATCGTCCCCGATCACGACCCGGGTCGGCTCCCCCTTGTACTGCAGGTGCTGCGGCGGCCCTCCGATCGAGACGAAAGGATGCAGTTCGCACCGCTCGCCGATCTGCGTCCATCCTTCGACGCTGACGTGGGAAAAGAGCTTCGTGCCCTTCCCGATGGTCACATGCTCGCCGACGACACAAAAGGGACCGACGGCCACGTCGTCGGCCAGTTTTGCCTTGGGATGCACGATGGCTTGTGGATGAATCTGCACGCGCTACCTCCAGTCAACGTTGATCGTTACTCGTACATTCCTGATCACGCACGGGCTGAGTCCCGGCTTCCTGACGCACGTGGAACGATTCACGTCGGCGCCTGCTCCTCGGTCACCATGGCGGTCACCTCCGCTTCACACACGAGCTCCGTCTCCACGAACGCCTTTCCCTGCATTTTCCAGAACGGCGCCCGTTTCTTCACCACGTCGATCTCGAACCGCAGCCGGTCGCCCGGCACGACGGGCTTGCGGAACTTCGCTCCGTCCACCCCGGTGAGATACACCACCGGCCGCTTGCTCTGCCCCATCGACTTGAAGGCCAGCAGCCCGCCGACCTGGGCCATCGCTTCCAGGATCAGCACCCCGGGCATCACCGGCCGGCCGGGAAAGTGCCCCTGAAAAAACGGTTCGTTGATCGTGACGTTCTTGATTCCCACGATCCGCCGGTCCGGGTCCAACTCCAGCACGCGGTCGACCAGGAGAAACGGATACCGGTGCGGCAAGAGCGCCTGAATGTCGGCCTGTTCCATCACGGACATCGTCGGGACCTCCTCGTTTGTCCGACCTCGCTCCCCCATCCTCCTTCGACGGAAAAGACGGCGGGTCTCGCCTGTGACACGGGTCGCGTCATCGCTACTTGTTCTGCTTGTCGAATTCCTTCACCACCTGCTCGGTCAAATCCAGCGCCGGCTGATTGTAGATGACGATCCGGACCGCCGCCTCGTTGCCCTTGTCGAGGATCGCGACGTACCCTTCCCTCTGCGCCACGACGCGGGCCGCATCCTCGACTTTTTTGGAATACTCGGCGACCGTCTCCCGCTGCTTTTGCTGGATCTCCCGGTTGAAGTCGGCCAATCGCCGCTGATAGGCCTCGATCTTCGCCTGGAATTGCCCCTGCCTTTCCTGCTTGACCTGCTCGCTCAGGTTGGGATCCTGCAGCGACTGCTCCATCTCCTTCAACTCCTGATCGTCGGAATTGATGATCTTCTGCCGGGTCGCGGAGTAGGCCTTCAACTCCTCCAGCGCGCGGGTGCCCGCTTTCGATCGTTCGATGACGTTCTGCTGGTCCATCACGGCCACCCGCAGCGACTCGGCCGCCCAAACCGGCCCAGCGCAGGCCACGGCCGCTACCACCACGGTCAATAATTTTCCCAATCCGGTGTTCATGCAATACTCCTCCTCTTGCGCACCCGCTTCATGTTCGTCACGCCGCTCACGGGTATTCGCGGTTGAATTCCTCGATCACTTCGTTGGTGATGTCCAGCTCGGGTTCTCCGTAGATCGCCGGCCCGCCCTTGCCCTTGTCGATCACAACCTGCAGGCCGTGCCGCTTCGCCACCTTGCCGACCACGATCTCCACCTTGTCCCGGAATCCGTCGAGTACGTCCTTCTGTTTTTCCTGCACTTCCCGGTTCAGCTCGCCGGCCTTTTGCTGATACTCCGCCATACGCCGCCGGAACACCTGTTCCCGCTCACCCTTGGCGGCCGGACTCAGCACGCTCGCCTGCTTGACGAAATCCTCTTCCATCCGCCGGAGTTCTTTCTCGTCCATCTCGATCAGGGCCTGCCGGCTCTTGGAAAAGGTCGTCAGCGTGTCTTTGGCTTTCTTCCCGGCATTGGAATCGTTGAGCAGTCGGGTCGGATCGACCAGGCCGATTCGCCCTTCGATCTTCGTGCTGGCGCAGCCGGCGCTTATGCCGATGCAGAGCATCAGCCCGAGTACGGCCGCGTGCCACAGCCCATTCGTGTGAGGAGGGTTCCAAGACATAGATCGTGTTCCTTCCGGACTAGAACAATGAGCCGATGGTGAACTCAAATACGCCTTTTCGCTCGCCCGGTCTGGGGTCGAGATTGATACCGTAGGCCGCGCGCAGCGGACCGAACGGCGAGATCCACCGCCCTTCGAGGCCCGCGGCGGGCCGCAGATCGAACGACACCTTTTCGCCGTCGTCGAAACCTTTCCCGTAGTCGAAGAAGATCACGCCGTTCAACTTGGCCTCCGACGAGATCGTGAAAATGAAATCGTTGTTGAAAATGAGCTCCCGGGCGGCGCCCAACAGCGATCCGCTCTCGGTGACGGGTCCCGCCCGGCCGAATACGAAGCCGCGCATCGTGTTGATGCCTCCGACGAAGAACCGTTCCGTCAACGGGATCGGCTTGCCATGCAGACCTTCGGCGGCGCCGTACCGCACGTGGATGGAGAATCGCGTGTCCATGGGCAACGGCGTATATTTAATCACATCCAGATAGTACTTGACGAAATTGTTGGTGCCGCCCAGATAGGGCGTGCCCAAATCGAAGCCGATGCTCGAACGCCATCCGGTCCGCGGATCCATGAAGTAGTCCCGGGTATCCCGCGCGAGCGAGGTGCGGAAACCCGTCGTCGTCTGGGTTCCCAACTGCTGCAGGACCAGTTCCGGGGCGCCGGCGATCGGATCGCTGAAGTTGAGCTGCTCCGCCACGAGGCTGAAGCTTCCGGTGACGTACTCCGAGAGCCAGCGGCCGAACGTAAGGCTGGCACCGGCCTTTCGTTCGAAGTAGGTAACGTAGTTCGTCATACTCCGGAAGATGTCGATCTGCATGGACGTGAGCGAATCGTTCAGGTACGGATTGCGGAAGGTGATCAGGCCGAGGGTGCGCTGCTGGCCGAGCTGGCCGCGGATCCGGCCCATCCAGCCGTTGCCGCCCAGGTTGCCCTCCGTGATGTCGGCGATGGCCACGAGGCGGTCCAAGGTGCTGAAACCGCCGCCGATGCTGAACTGTCCGGTCGCCTTCTCCTTGACCCGCACGTTGAGGTCCACCTTGTCCGCGTCCACCTGCTGCGGGAGGATTTCCACGGTCTCGAAGAAATTCAGGTTGTTCAGCCGCTGGAAGCTGCGTTTCAGGGACGGCGTGTCGATGACGTCCTGTTCGTCCACGCGCAACTCGCGCCGGATGACGTTGTCCTTGGTCTTCTCGTTGCCGTTCACGTTGATCTGCCGGATCCGCATCATCTCGCCTTCCCTGATGTTCAGCGTGATGACGGCGGTCCGCTCTTCCGGGTTGGGCGTGACGTTGGGCACGACGTCGGCGAAGGCGTAGCCCTTGCTGCCGTACAGGTCGGTCAGCCGGGTGATCTCGTCGCGGATCTTCTGGCGCTGGAAAATTTCCCCTTCCTTGATCTTCAGCTTCTCGCGCAGCTCCGGTTCCTCGAATACCGTGTTGCCGCGAAAGCCGACCTCAGCCACCGTGAACGGTTCCCCTTCGATGATGGGATAGGTCACCGTGAACCATTTCTTGTCCTCGCTCAGATCGACTGCCGGCAGGCCGACCTGGGCGTTGAGAAAGCCGCGGTTGAGCAGGATTTCCTTGATGCGCTCGACGTCGTTGTTCATTTCCTCGCGCTTCAGCACGCCGGCGTCGGACAGAAACGACGGCAACTTGAGCTGGGTGACCAGGCCGTACCATGGCACCCATTCCCGGGTCGCCATCACTTTGAACATGTCGTCCTTGGTCGCCGCGCGAAGGCCTTCGAAGTTCACCGTCTTTACTTTGGCCTTCTCGCCTTCCTTGACGAAGAAGGTGAGCCGCTTGCGGTCCTCGTCGAGGGTCTGCACGACGGGAATGACCTGGCAATCGAAGTATCCGTCCTCCTGGTAGGCCAGTCGGATCTTCTCGGCGCTTTCCTTGGCCTGTTGCTGGTCGAGAAACGCCTGGTTCTTGATGGTGATTTTTTCCTTCAGCTTGTCGTCGCTCAGCTCGTCGTTGCCGTCGAAGACGATTTCCGTGATGAAGGGCTTCTCACGCACCAGGAACGTCAGGCCGGTTCCGTCCGGCATGGATTCCGTCTCGACCTGCACGTCCTCGAAGTAGCCGGTGTCGTAAAGGATCTTGATCTGGCCGCGGACGTTCTCGGGGGTGTAGGGATCGCCGACCTTCAGGGTGAGCCGCCCGGCGATGGCCTGCAGTTCGATCTTCTTGTTTCCGCGGATGTCGATCGACGACACCTTGGTCCCGCCCGACTGGGCCAGAGCTTCGACCGCCAGCGCGATGCCGCACACCAGAGTGACCAGCACGACCAGGAGCCAGAATGAATCGGCTGCGAGCCCCTCCCTCACTGATGTGGTGCTCCATGCATAAACGGTCGACGCGAGAAGCGCACACTCCACCCGGCTCGAACGTGAAACGACACCCTGTGTCGGGGCTTCCGTCGCAGGCAACGTGGGTCCGGAACCATTGCTGACGGCGGCCATGAAGGTAATTGACGTGAGAAACCGATGCACTCGACGCAGACGCACCCTCACGAACGTTCCGCGCAAAACTGTTGGATTATAGGAAGCAAGTATTTCAATGTAAAGCGGTTTTGGGCGGTCGGGTCGTCTCGGCGCTCCGTCCGCGCCGGTCACGCATTTCTTGACTTCACCTACCCCATCACATACTATCAACGCATGTCGCGCTCGAACGTCCGCAAGGCCATCATTCCCGCCGCCGGAATGGGCACCAGGTTCCTCCCCGCCACCAAGGCCTCGCCCAAGGAAATGTTGCCGCTGGTCGACAAGCCGCTGATCCAATATGCGGTGGAAGAGGCCGTCGCCTCGGGCATCGAGGACATCATCGTCGTCACCGGCCGGGGCAAGCGCGCGATCGAGGACCATTTCGACCGCTCCGTCGAGCTCGAGGAAAATCTCAAGGGCAACGGCAAGGCCCAGCTGCTCAGCCAGATGCGGCACATCTCAAATCTGGCCAATTTCTGCTACGTCCGGCAACCCGAAGCGCTCGGCCTGGGGCACGCGGTGCTCTGCGCCCAGCGGCTGATCGGCGACGAACCGTTCGCCGTCATCCTCGGCGACGAGATCATCGACGCGCAGGTGCCGGGACTGGCCCAGCTCATCCATACCTACAAGCGTCGAAACGGCGCGGTACTCGGCGTCCAGGAAGTCCCGCACCAGGAAGTGAACCGTTACGGCATCGTCTCTCCCGGCAAGCTCGCGACCGGCCTGCATCGGGTGCTCGACGTGGTCGAGAAGCCGTCCCCCTCGGACGCGCCGTCGAACCTCGCGGTCATCGGCCGCTACGTCCTGCCCCCGGAAGTGTTTCCGATCCTGCGAAAGACCAGACCCGGCAAGAACGGCGAGATCCAGCTCACGGACGCCTTGAAGGAGCTGGCGCGCGCCGCGCCGATGTACGCCTTGGAAATCCAGGGGCAACGGTACGACGCCGGCGACAAGCTGGGCTTCCTCATCGCGACGGTGGAGTTCGCGTTGAAGAACCCCGCGCTTGGCTCGGAATTCACCGACTACCTTCACGCGCGGATGACGCCCCAGAAGGGACAGCGCCGATCCCGCGCCCACAAGGCCTGACCGCGCCGCCGATTGCTCCACCAGACCCGAGCTACCATTAGCCCAGACCGCACAGGACCATAGAGACACATCCATGAGCGATTCAATCGAGCAGGACCTGACGCCGCCGCAGAACGTCGAGATTCCCGATCAGCTGCCGTTGCTTCCCGTGCGCGACATCGTCGTCTTCCCCTATATGGTTCTTCCGCTCTTCGTGGGTCGGGACATGTCGATCAAAGCGATCGAAGCCGCCCTGGCCGGAAACCGGATGATCTTCCTCGCGACCCAGAAGGCGCTCGACGTGGAGAACCCCACGCCGGACGACATCCATGCGATCGGCACGGTCGGCATCATCATGCGGATGCTCAAGCTGCCGGACGAACGGATCAAGATCCTGGTCCAAGGCATCTCCAAAGCCAAGATTTCCAACTACATCCAGACCGAGCCCTATTATTCCGTCCGGATCGAAAAGCTGACCGAAGCGAAGGTCACCGGTTCGACGCTGGAGACCGAGGCGGTCATGCGCACGGTCAAGGAGCAGATCGAACGGATCGTCAGCCTGGGCAAGGTGCTGATCCCCGACGTGATGGTCGTCATCGAAAACCTGGAGGACCCGGCCCGGCTCGCCGACATGGTCGCCTCGAACCTCGGCCTCAAGGTGGAAGTGACGCAGGCCGTGCTCGAGATCACCGATCCGGTGAAACGGTTGCGCAACGTGAGCGAGATCCTCTCAAAGGAAATCGACGTGCTGTCCATGCAGCAGAAGATCCAGGCCCAGGCCAAGGGCGAGATGGACAAGACGCAGCGCGAATATTTCCTGCGGGAGCAGCTCAAGGCGATCCAGAAGGAACTGGGCGAGTTGGACGAGCGGACGGAGGAGATCGCCGAGTTCCGCAAGCGCGTCAAAGAAGCCAAGATGCCCGAAAAGGTCCTCAAAGAGGCCGAGAAGCAGCTCAAGCGGCTGGAGAAGATGCACCCCGACACCGCGGAGTCCGCGACCGTCCGCACCTACCTGGAATGGATGGTGGAGCTGCCCTGGTCGAAAAAATCAAAAGACAATCTCGATCTGAAAGCCGCGGCCAAGGTCTTGAACGATGACCACTACGATCTGGAAAAGGTCAAAGAGCGGATCCTCGAGTATCTGGCCGTCCGGAAGCTCAAAGAAAAGATGAAGGGCCCGATCCTCTGCTTCGTCGGCCCCCCCGGCGTGGGCAAAACCTCGCTCGGCAAGTCCATCGCCAGGGCGCTGGGACGCGAGTTCGTCCGGATCAGCCTGGGCGGAGTGCGGGACGAGGCGGAAATCCGGGGCCATCGCCGCACCTATGTCGGTGCGCTGCCGGGCCGCATGATCCAAGGGATGAAACAGGCCGGCACGAGTAATCCCGTCTTCATGCTCGACGAGATCGACAAGGTCGGCATGGACTTCCGTGGAGATCCGTCGGCCGCCCTGCTCGAAGTGCTGGACCCAGAGCAAAACAGCTCTTTCACGGATCATTACCTGGGCGTCCCCTTCGACCTGACGGAAGTGATGTTCATCACGACCGCCAACCTGATCGATCCGATCCTGCCGGCTCTGCGGGACCGCATGGAGGTCATCGAAATTCCCGGGTACACCGAGGAAGAGAAGCTGGGCATCGCGCAGAAATATCTCATCCCGCGCCAGCTCAGTGAGCATGGAATCACCGAGAAGCACATCAAGATCTCTGAGCCGGCCATCCGGCAGGTCATCATGCATTACACGAGGGAAGCCGGCGTCCGGAACCTCGAGCGCGAGATCGCCAATGTGATGCGCAAGGTGGCCAAGAAGGTCGCCGAAGGCAAAGGACTTGGCTTTCCCATCAATCCCGGCAACCTGCACAAATATCTGGGCGTGCCGAAATTCGTGCCGGAAGCCGAATTGGAAAAGGATGAAATCGGCGTGGCCACCGGCCTGGCTTGGACGGAATCAGGCGGCGACGTGCTGTACATCGAAGCCACCGTCATGAAGGGCAAGGGCGCCCTGACCCTGACCGGACACCTGGGAGACGTGATGAAGGAATCCGCCCAGGCGGCACTGAGCTACGTCCGTTCGCGCGAGAAGAACCTCGGCATCAATCCCGACATGTTCAGCAAGCAGGACCTCCACATCCATGTACCGGCCGGCGCCATCCCGAAAGACGGACCGTCCGCCGGCATCACGATGGCCACCGCCATCGCGTCCGCCATGGCGCAGATTCCGGCCCGGCGCGACCTGGCCATGACCGGCGAGATCACGCTGCGCGGGCGCGTGCTCCCGATCGGCGGACTCAAGGAAAAGATTCTCGCGGCCAAGCGGGCCAAGCTCATGACGGTGATCCTGCCGAAACGGAACCGGAAGGACCTGGACGAAATTCCCAAGCACATTTTGAAGGGCATTCAACTCGTCTTCGCCGACACGATGGACGAGGTCATGAGAGTCGCGCTGCGCAAGCCGGTGAAGGCCGCGCGCACGTCGAAAAAGCCTCAATCGCCTCGTGAGCAGCCGCGCAGGCCACAGGTCCGCGCGATCGCCCACAAACGGCCCGGCCGGTCGGTCGGCGTCCACTCCAGCCTCTCAGCCGGATCACGACATCTTCAGCGATAGCGATGACGCCGCCGGCCTTGCACAAGGCGCGCGTTCCGCTCCGCGAATTCGACCTGATCCGCTCGTTGCGCCGGCTCTGCGCCGGCCGTGATGCCTCGTTGAAGCGTGGCATCGGCGACGACACAGCCGTCACGGCCGGTCCTCCCGGCCTCGACCTGCTGTTGACGACAGACCTGCTTGCCGAACGGATCCACTTCGATCGGCGAACGGCCGATCTTTCCGACATCGGCTTCCGCAGCGCCGCGGCGAACTTGAGCGACATCGCGGCGATGGGCGGCGACCCCAAATATCTGCTGATCGCCCTGGCCCTTCCGAACGGCGCGACGGCCCGCCACGTGGGCGAGCTGTACCGAGGCATCATGGCGGCCTGCCGGCCGCACCGCGTCCTGGTGATCGGAGGAGACACGTCCGCGTCCGCCGGCGGCTGGTTCGTCGGCGTGACGGCGGTGGGAACGGTGGAACGGGGGCGGGCGCTGCTCCGCAGCGGCGCGAAGGTGGGGGACGCGATCTATGTCACGGGCACGCTCGGAGATTCGCTGGCGGGCCTGGCACTGGCGAACGAGCGCCCCGGTCGACGATCGCGAACCGCGATCCTCTCGACGCGTCAGCGGCAGTTTCTGCTCAAGCGCCATCTGCGACCGGACGCCCGCGTGACCGTCGGCCGTTGGCTGGTTCGGGAACGGCTCGCAACCGCCGCCATCGACCTGTCGGACGGTCTATCCGGGGACATCCGGCATCTCTGTGAAGAGAGCAAGGTCGGCGCAGAAATCGACCGGGCCTCGCTTCCCCTGTCGCAGGCCGGTCTGGCCTATGCGAAATCCACCGGGTCGGATCCCGCCACGATGGCGGCCACCGGGGGCGAAGACTATGAGCTGCTGTTCACGACGCCGATTCGGTTGTGCGGGAAACTCGAACGGGCGGCCCGGCGAAAGGGATTCCGGCTGACGAAGATCGGAACGATCAAGCCGGCGCGATTCGGCATTCAGGCTCGGTGGGCTGACGGACTGAAACCGCTTCCCGTCACGAGCTACCGGCATTTTCAATCTCCGCGCGGAGAATCCTGAGCATCATGCCACGGTTCCGCTCGCTCATGCGCCAGCTCCTTCACCTGCAGGAATCGCCCGAGCGCACCGCCATGGCCTTCGCTATCGGGGTCGCCATTGCGTTCTGCCCGCTCTACGGCCTGCACATGGCGCTGGTCGTCTTCTGCACCTGGGCCTTCGGGCTGAATTTCGTCGCGTTGATGGCCGGCGCGCTGGTCAACAACCCCTGGACGATCGTCCCGGTCCTCGGCGCCACCTATTGGACCGGCGCGTTGATCCTGGGCCGCACCGAGGTACCCACCTTCGATTGGCACGATTTGAGTTTCATGGCGGTGTACCAGCAAGTATTGCCCTATGCCATCCCCTTCCTGCTGGGAGGAACCATCCTCAGTCTGGCCGGCGCGCTGCTGGCCTATCCGATGGCCTATCGTTTGATCAGCAAGTACCGCCGGTCGAGCCATCCAACGGAACACCGGTCCATCCAGCAGGCCGCCGCTCAATCGCCGCTCGGAACGTCCCACCCCGAGCCATTGCCGCCCCGCGATCCGCTGGGCTAAGATGAAGGCGTCCTATGACGCCGCCGGATTCTCCGCGTCAATCCAACGCCCCCTACGACGGCTCGGCGCTGATCGCCGATCCCATTCACAAGTACGTCTCCTTCACCGTTCCCTACGCGCAATCGGACCAGCACGAGGGCACCGAGAAGGACTTGATCGACTCGCCCTGGGTGCAGCGGCTCCGCTACATCTATCAATTGCAGAGCGCCCGCTGGGTGTACCCCTCTGCGGAGCACACTCGTTTCGTCCACTCGCTGGGCACCATGCACGTGGCCGGGAAGTTCGCGAGGCACCTCTATCCCTTCTTAAAGAAAGTTGCGCCCGACGCGCCGTCGGAGCACTACGTCGAGTCGTTCCTCCGCGTGACCGCGCTCGCGCACGACATCGGACACGGGCCTTTCTGTCATTTCTTCGACGACAATTTTCTCCACTCCTTCAACGCGAGCCACGAACGGCTCGGCCAGATCATCATCCGGGACCATCTCGGGCCGATCATCCGGAAAATCCGCCGTAGTCCCTCCGGCTCGTTTGAGAAGGGCGAAGAATTGGACCCCGATCAGATCGCGCACGTAATCCTCAAGGAAAAAGGCAAGGACAACTCCCGCCTGCCGCGCTGGCTCAACGTCCTGCAGCCGGTGATCGGCGGCAGCTACACGGCGGACAATCTGGACTACGTCCTCCGGGACTCCTACATGTGCGGCGTGGCGGTGGGACCGGTCGATCTGACGAGGCTGATCCACTATACGATCCTCACCGACAAGGGTTTCACGATCCACAAGACGGGCTTGCCGGCGCTCCAGATGTTCTTGAACACGCGGATGTATCTCTACTCCAACGTGTACTTCCACCGGACGACCAGAGCGATCGACATCCACCTGCGGGACATCTTCGGCGACACGATGAAGCTCATTTTCCCGCACGACCCGCGGAAGAAGATGGACGACTACCTCACGCTGACCGACTGGTCGCTGCTCGAGCAGGCGCGGAGCTGGCGGAAATCCCGGCAGAGCGAAGAACGGCGCCTCGGCGAGGAATGGGCCAGGATCCTCGACCGGAACGTGAAGTGGAAAATGGCCTACAGCACCGTGTTGAAGGAAAAGGGGCAGGAGCGGGGCATGGACTTCCCCAGCGACGAACACTTCGCCAGGCAGATCAGAAAAGAACTGCCGGCGCCGCTTCAGAAAATCGAGTTCCGCGTCGACATGGCCCCGCTGGATCCTCGTCCCGATCCCAAGGACCGGCGCGGCAACCCCCTTTACGTCTACGACCCAGGCACGAAGCAGGTCTCGGTGGAGCCGCTGGAAGAATTCCTGGATTTGCTGCCGACCCGCCTGGTCCAGTTCCGCATCTATTCACACGACCACGAACACGACGCAGCCCTCTCGCGCGCCGCCGCCACGGTACTGAATAAGACCCCCTCTAGCCTCGAATCGAACTACTAGCAGGCTGTTGAACAGCCTGCGCAGCATTCTGGTGGCATCTGAGACTACATGCCTTGGAGGGTCTTCGGGACAGTCCCTTGTAGTGGGTCCGTTTTCTCTTCTGTCATGCTCGCGAACGCGGGCATCCAGGCCTACCAGTGTGCTCCGGGTGAACGGCGGTCTTCTTCAGCAGCCTACTACGCGGAGACTTTCAGGGAGCGGCGAGTCCAGAGCAGCGACTTTTCCTCTTCCAGGATCTTTCGCTGATCGGCGTTTGGAGCGTGGGAGCCGCTCAGGTGGGCGGGAAACCGGCGTTCGAACTGCTCGATCGCTTTCGACGCTTCTTCTTCGCAGCCGGTTCGAGCCAGCAGGTCGATGAGACGGAGATACGCCGGTACGACGAACCCAAGATGCCGGGAGTCTGAGGCGCGCTCGATCACGTGCCGATAGCCTGCGGCCGCCCGGTCGGCATCGGCTGCCTCGAGACACAATCCTTCGAGCATGTGCACGTTGAGGCGATCCGTATTGGCGCTGACGCTTTTTCCCCATTCTCCCGTGACCAACGAGCGCAACTCGTCGGACGACAGTCGGACGACGGTCTTCTTGGAGGACCGCTGCAACCGCGCCACGACATCCCGCGCTTCGGCCCATCCTCCGTACAAGCCGATCAAATAGCCCTGGCAATGCCCCTGCGCCTCGCAGGGTCCGTCGGTCGGAGAGAAGCCCTTCTTGTCCACCTTCGTGGAGAGAAAGACCCGGCCTTGCGCCTGTCCGCAAATCGTGCACAGCGTGGTTCCCTGCGGCGCGGCATACACGTACATGCGGACGAGGGATCGATCGAACAGATCGACGGCGAGGATGCGCCCGGCTCTGACTTGCGCCTGGTGGAACAGCCATAATCCCAGCAACGCGACGATTGCCAGGACGTACATGGTGATTTCGAGACTGACGTATCCGTCTCCCACCAGGCTCCTCGAAGACAATGCACAACGGCTGAAGAAGGAGAGGTAAACGAATCCAGCATACCACTCTCCTTTAGAAACCCAAGGAGTTCTTGACTTCCGGGTCGAAGGCCTCGACGAGATGGTCCGTTTTGGCAGTTCCCGGTCCTTCCGACATGGTCCAGACACACAATCTGCATTTCTCTGTCTCGAACCACGGACTCTTGCGATACTGGCTGGATGAAACGGAAGGAGAAGGCCATGTCACACTGGGCGATCTCGATAGTCCTTACGGTCAGTCTGCTGCTCGCCGCCGCACCGGCGTCGGCACAAACGTCCGGCAGCCACCCGCCGGCCAACGCCGCCGGGATCCTGAATGCGCTCCCTCCGGATCTCTATATGAAACTGGAACGCTTGGCCCAGTTGCTCGACCAGAACATCAAGGCAGGCAAGCTGACCGATGCACAGCTTCAGCAGGAACTCATGTCGGGACGATTGGAGCAGACGATCCGCGGCCTTGGATCTGAAGCCAACCAGCTGCTGGAAGAGATTCAATCGGACATGCAGAACGGCAAAGGCCCAGGGGAGAGTGCCCTGATGCCCTTGCTGGGAGGACTGGGCGGGAAATAAGCACGCCAACTTACCTGTCTCTGGGCGAGACCTGCCCCGGCGATTCAGTACAAATTCTTTCGATAGTCGCGCTGCAAGCCTTTTTCCATGATGCCGGGGACCGACACGGCCGCGCGCGCCAGCTTGGCCTGAAGTCCGCGCGCCTTGCTGTGCTTGATATGCGCCACGAACATTGCGGCCGAATCGATGCCTTCCGCACGCGGCTTCGCCGGCCAGAGTCCGGCCCGAGTCAACGCCGCGCTCTCGCGAATGCTCAATGCAGGCTGCTCGATGCAAGTCAGGAGGATCGGCATCTTGCCCGCCACGGACAAATCGGTCCGCACTGCGGCATCGGTCGTGATCCGCGCCCTGCCGGACAGCAGGGCGACCTTCGTACAACCTGGGATGAGCAGGGCCGCCGCGACATGCGGCTGCGTCAACATGTTTCGAAAGCTGTCCGCGCGGCGGTTCCCCGGTCGGTCGGCGATCCAGGCACAGCCCTGTCGCAGACGGATCAGCATGTCTTGCGGATCGCCCTTGGGACTCACATCCGCATGGCCTTTCGCATCGACGGTTGCAAGCGCCATGAAGCGGCTTGCAGCCACAAAGTCCGGCGCGTCGTCCGGCATCTGATGGTGCGCTGGTGCTTCCCAAAATTTCGAGCGGATCAGCGCCTTGGCGCAATGGACGTAACATTCGTCCACGTGGATCTCGACCTCTCCGCCCTTGACGGCAGCGACACGCCCGCCGACGCGTAACGTCTCGCCGATGCTGGGGGTCAGGAACAGCGCGCCGAATCCCAACCCTTCGCGGGCAAGCTGCAGCTCGTCCAGCGCCGCCGCCGGCAGTCTCAGTCGGGAAGCGTCTAGGACCTGTACAAATCCCTGTTCGCCCCCGCCGAGCGTCATGCCGACGTTGCGGCCGTCGCCGAACGCAGCAAACAGCAGCGGCGACGCCGCGATCCATCGTCTCGCTCCGTCATCGAGATGATCGATGACTTTCAGATCGATCGGTCCGGGAACCTTGCCGATACACGCTTCCAGTTCCGCGACATTTTCAATTGAGTCACTCACGTCAGCCACTTCGCTGTTGAATTTTTCCCGCTCGCCGGTTGTCTTGAACGGTTGGATTCTGCCATAGTGCGGCCATGCGGAGAATGCTCATTGGGAGTCTCGCGGTCCTCCTGTGCGGATGCGCGGCCAGCCTGGCCGACATCCGCAAGACCACGCCGACGCAGTCGGGAACATTTCCGGCGCCGCCGGCAACCTTGGCCGCCTGCGTGCAGCAGAACGTCGAGCGGGTCTTGTCACCCTATCAGATCAATCAGGTGGCGAGCCCCGACCAAAAAGAATACTACATCACCGCGACCCGCCATGCCGACGGCGTCGCCAAGGAACCGCTGATTGCCTTCGACCTGTTCCTCGTCGCCTTTGACAATGGCTCGCTCGTCGAGCTCCGCGAAGGCGCGTCGGACGGCCATTCCCTCACCCGCCGCGTATGGCCCATCGTCGAGTCCTGCGCCCAGAAAACATCCGGAGCCAACAGTCCGTCTCCATCCGCTTCACCGGCAACGCCCGCCCCTTTGACGCCCTAAACGCGTCATCCCTTGTTCGGGTGAGACAGGTCTACCACGGACATATCCAAGCCAACGAAAGGAGTCAGGGCTTCCCTGTACGTGGAAGCCTAGGACGCACGCGAATGCGTCCTGGCTCGACCGTCACGATTGCACCAGACTCAAGTTCAGTGCCGTATCGTTTCAGAACGATTTCGCACAGAGTCGCTTGCTGAGAGGAAGAGACAACTACCAGACGAATTATTCCGGCATGCGCCTGGTCGCGTACTACAGCCAACTCGCCGAAATCCTTGTCGAGAGTGATGAGAATGCGACTTTCCCGATAGGCCAGTGCCAGGATCTCCTCGTCACCTGGATCAGCAGACAAGTCTCCTATCCAGACAACATCATGCCCTGCGGCTTTCAACGGGGCCACAGCGGTACCTGATATACAGGTATCGAGGAGGAGTTTCACGAGGCGGGTTCGAGGGGCAGCGGCTCAATCCGCTCATGGCCGACAAGCCGGTGAGCATATGCAAGACAAGCTTGAATATCCTCACGTTCCAGCCACGGATATCCAAGCAGAATCGTATCGAATGTGTCACCTGCAGCGAGCATGCCGAGAACATGCTCAACAGCAAGCCGGCGACCTCTCACAATCGGCTTACCACGGAATATTTCCGGGTTGACTGTAATCCGCTTAAGCAAAAGTTGCTCATCCATAGCTCACCTCGAGTGAGTGCATGATAGCGCACTTCAGTGGAGAAAACACCTTGCACATCTTCCTCTGTTTTCCCTCCTTGCTCCTATGGCCCTTTGGCATGTTTCCGCTCGCTCTCACGGCTTGGCTGGAACCGGCTCGACCCGCTCCTGAATCTTGACCCAGGCATCCCATCCATGGCGCTTCGCGGTGCTCATGATGACTTGCCGCGCCGTTGCGATACTGCGAGCCATCTGTTCCCTGCTTGCGCCTGGCTGATGCCGCACGACAATCGCCAGCGTTTCCGGATCCGCCTCGACGACATGAAGGGAATAAGGCCGATCGGCACTCGCCTGTTCCTGCAGCTGCGCATTCGCCGTGAGCGCTAGCCATTCGATACTGGTCGGAGTGTACGGAGTCAGGCCGGATCGTTTCGGCACCTGCGGTTCGCTGCGACGCTCGCGCACCGCCTGTTCGTCACGCTCGACCTTGCACTCCCCGGCCACGCAGGCCTGCATCTGCGCCTGCCGCTTGTCTTCACACGCGACCCGATCCTCCGAACTGAAGGCATTGCCGAGACAAGCCCGCAGCCCCTCCTCGACCGTATTGAGGCAACTCGCACAAGGGGTCTGGGCAGAAAGCGGAGAGGCGACACAGAGGAGGGCAGCCAAGACGAAGACAAGAAAAGCGTGCATAACGGGATCTTCCGATGGCAAAGAGACGATCGAGAGGGCTCTAGGATGTTCTCCGTACATGGTAAGCCCGTTCAGACTGAATGTCTAATAGGTGACGGATGATTTCGATGCATGCGGGCTTGCCCCCTCCTCGCGAGCCACGTATTCTGGGGCATTCCTTTTCATACTGGCGTACAACGATCTGATGGAGGACACATGTTCATCGCCAAGCGAATCCCGTTTCTCTTCCTCGCGGCAGTCTCGTGCGTGGCCGTGACGGCCATCGGCCAGGCCGAACAATGGGACGGCCCGGACAATCTCACGGGGACTCTTTCGAGATCCGGCCATGTCACGGTCGGAGAGCAGATCCAGGCAGAAGGTCCAAAGGCCCTGTTGGAAGTGACCAGGCCGCTGGGCGCGTCGGATGATCGCAACGACCGTTTGTTCAGCGCGAATAACCTGTACAAAGGAGCAACCGGCGTTCGCTTCGAAGTCGACACGCGACATGCCTACGCGGGCGCCGCGAGGGGCAAGATCGACATTCTGCCTGCCGATATGGATTTTGCGGTGCACCGCAAGGCCGCTATCGGCGTGTCGACCATCAACGAGCGCCTTCCGGGCGACTATACGCTGATCGTCGGCGGCAAGATCCTGGCGGAAGAGGTCAGAATCAAGCTGATCAAGGACTGGTCGGACTATGTCTTCAATACCGACTACGCCCTGAAACCTTTGCCGGAGGTCGAACGGTTCATTCATACGCATCGTCACTTACCAGCCATCCCCAGTTCAGCCGAAGTCGAACAAGACGGCATCAATCTCGGCCACATGCAGGCGAAGCTGCTGCAGAAGGTCGAAGAGCTGACTCTCTATGTGATCGAACAGCATAAAGCCATCGAGGTGCTGCAGCGGAAGCTTACGGAGGTGGAACGCGTCAACGCCCTGCCGGACGCCGCCGCTCAGCCGTGATCACCGGCCTTGGAATGGATGGGAGACGAACCATGCACGCACCAACCGCCTCAGTGCTCATCACCGCCTGGCTCGCGTTCGCCGCGCTTTCGGCACCGATTCACGTTCAAGCCCAAGCCGATATGGTGCTCAAGCACAGTATCCAGCCCGGTGAGTCCAAGAACTACGACCACACGAGCGGCATCGTCCTATCGAACGGGTTTTGGGCCAAAGCAGGATCGGACGTCACCGCGACGATTAATCAATCACCGGGATTTTTTGTCGACAAGACGCCGCTCGATACTAAGGACAAGCAGTACACCTCCAACGAAGGCCGCACCTTCGTGGTGGCGGGGTGCGTGCCGCACAAACTGAAAGTGAAGTTCATCGGATCACACTGGGTCGCCTGCAACGATCTGGACGACAAAAAGGAAAAGGTGGTCGAAAGCAAGTTCATCTCCTGCCTCGACCTGTTCGAAAACGGCGTCCTGCAGGAATTCTTCCTCAAGGAAGTGAACAACCGCACGTGGCAATCGTTCCGCTTTTCCTGCGGAGAGCTTCGGCCGGACGGCACCGTCGGCGGTCAGCTTGAAAAGACGGCCTTCCTGTTTGATTTCGAGAAGGAAGGGAAGCCCTATACCACCACCGTGCCGGACAATCATCTCTCGTTCGGGATTCTCGAAATATACAACCAGCTGCAACTCCGTGAGAATCTGCTGCAGTTCGCCATCGAGCATGCGAGCCCCGAGGCCCTTCACGAGGCCGGAGAGAAAGGCCGCCGGCTGGAGGACTTCAACTTCAGCGACAAAGTGCCGAATGCCTTCGGACTCGGCGGATCGATCGGCGTCATCCATTGGCAATGTCCGCCCAGCATGGTCATGACCGGCGCCGCCATCGGGCACGTCCCGGACAAGAAGGACAAGCACACCCGACCGGTCTATATCCTGGGAGAATGTAGGAAGCTGATGAAGAATTGAGAGATGGGGCGCTCAGTCCCCACTGTTCACCGTTGGAGGAATGGCGCCCTCGCCGTTTCGGGCATTCGCCAGCGCTTGCTGGCTTGCCGTGACGCCCAATCTCACTTAGCCCAGAAACTAGTTCCGTCCAGACCGTTGGTCGAACGGAACGTCGGACATCTGTGCTACCCGCCAGAGCGGGTCGCGAGATTACGCTACGGCAAGAAACGCAGCGGTGATGCATGCCTTCAACGCCGAGGGCGCTCTTCTGTCCTGGCCCATCCGGTGATTGCAGTAACAGTCGGTGCTGAGATCCTGAGATGGATCAGCGAAGAGTTGGGTATGTCATTCTCGCGAAAGCGGGAATGACACACTGCAGTGCGTCGGATGGCAAACTGACCACTGCCCTTTCCGTCCTTGGTTTCGGATTTGTAATTTGGAGCTTCGGATTTCCCTGGGAACCAGCTAGGCACCGGCCAGGCCGAAGCCAGTCCCCTCGAAGCGGCTTTGTCTTTCCTTTCCGGTACTGTACAATCCCCGCATGGCCTTCGACCCTGCCAATCCCCCCATCTGGTTGCGCAAACTCCACGTGACTGCGGCGCAGATCAGTCCGGATGACTATCCCTCGACGCCGGAAGAAGGCATCTTGGAGTGCTGCCGCCTGTCGGATGCGCATATGGCCTTATCCAAAGCCTTTGCCGCTGCGCTCTTTTCTGAGTCGTCGGGAGCGGAGGCCGAGCAACCGTAACCAAGCCCATTTCTTGGTGGCAGCGTGGATACAGATGAGCCATCCCTCAAACCCAACTGGTCTCTTCCTTCCGACCTCCTCTCATTCTTAGCCAACGCCCAGACCATCTTATCTAAGGCTTCCATTCCCCATTGTCTGATCGGCGGAGCCGCGCTCGGAGCTTGGGGACGGCCTCGAGCGACCAACGATCTTGATCTCTTGGTCCTAGTCGACGACGAATCTCGGACACGACTCATCACACAGCTTTCATTGTCTGATATCAGGGTGAATCAGCGATGGCTAGACGCCAATCCGATGGCCAAAGCGCGGGTCACTCGCTTTGCCGCACCGAGCTGTCCGGACTATCCTCTCGACATCATTTATGCAGCAGACCGGCATGAACACGAGACCCTGGCACGCGCCCAGAGAGTCTTGCTCCAGGGTCTTTCACTCACCGTGGTTTCTCCTGAGGATTTGATCCTCCTCAAATTGAAAGCCAGCCGGCCAACGGATTTTGACGACGTCCTTGCCATCGTCAAGAACCCGCGTCTCCAACTCGACCTGGCTTACCTATGGGATTGGGTAGATCGGCTGGGTTTACAGGGCGAGCTTCAGTACGTATTTCAGGCGGCAACCGGTGAGGAACACGGCAGCGGCCAGCAGCCTCCCTGAATGCTCCTCACCCAATCCGGTGAGCTTTGGCAGTTGGGATTTCCAACATATGAATTCGGAACTGTGATTTGGGATGAAGCTCTCGCCTGGTTTCCCTAAATTCACAAACGAAGTGCAACACCTGTTGGATAAGGTGTTGCAATGGGACGACACTATGCACAGCTCTCCTTGGAAGACCGGTGTACGATTGCCCGGGCTCGCGACGCCGGGCAAACAATCCGCCAAATCGCAGCAGCTCTGGATCGCGCGCCATCGACCATTCTGCGGGAGCTGAGGCGCAATCGCGGCCAGCAGGTCGGCTATGCGCCCGCCTACGCCCAGCAGCAGACCCGCAGCCGCCGGTGGCGCGGGAGTCGTCTGCTCCGTCATCCGGCGCTGCAGGTCCACGTCCTGCGCTGGTTAGGATGGGGCTGGTCGCCCGCTCAAGTCGCCGGACGGCTCAAGCGCGATGGCGGGGTGCTGCGCATCAGCTACGAGTCGATCTACCGGTTCATCGCCAGCCAGATCCGCCGGACGAAAGACTATCGCTGGCGGCACTATTTGCCGCGAGGTAAAAGCAAGCGTGGGTGGCGGGGGCGCAAAGGCGGCAGTGCCGTGGACCACATCCGCCGCCGCGTGGCGATTGGCGAGCGACCGGCGGCGGTCCAGCAGCGGCAGGAACCCGGCCATTGGGAGGCCGATCTGATGCTGTTTGCGAAATATGGCCAAGCGGTCCTGGTGACGCATGAACGTCGCTCGCGCGTGTTGGTGGCGAGCCGACAACCGAGCAAGGCGGCCTCGCCCGTCGCACGCCGCCTCACCGCCCTGTTTCAGACACTGCCGCCGGCCTTGCGCCGCACGATCACCTTTGATAATGGCACCGAATTCGCGTATCACTATCAGCTGCACCCGCTCGGCATGCAGACGTTTTTCTGTGACCCGCATGCGCCGTGGCAGAAAGGAGGCATCGAAAACGGGATCGGCCGGATGCGACGCGCCCTCCCGCGGAAAACGGACTTGGCCACGCTCTCCACCCGCCGCTTGCTGGCGCTGGTGCGGGCCTACAATCACACCCCGCGCAAGTGTCTAGACTATGAGACGCCCGCAGAGGTGTCTACTCGTGATCTGTTGCACTTCAAATGTGACTCCACCTTCCCGCTGTCGCGGGAATGACAAACTTCAGCGTTTCTGGATGACCCACTACTGCCCTTTCCATCCCTGGTTTCGGATTTGTGATTTGGAGCTTCGGATTTCCTGGGAACCAGCAGCGGGTGGCGTGGTGGCCGGCTTGATCGCGCGCAACGGAAGGGACCCACTCTCACTTCTCTAGGGAGGACTGAGAGGCGGGCGTTGCGACATGTGCCGAAGCTCGGGCACCCTGCTCGCTTCTACTCCCCCCCTAAAGATAGCGACACGTGACCAGGAGCGGGTGGCATGGTGACCGGCTTGATCCCCTTACACCTCCCTAAGGAGGACTGAGAAGCGGATGCTGCGACATGTGCCGAAGCTCGGGCACCCTGTCCGCTTCTACTCCCCCCTAAAGATAGCGACACGTGACCATGAGCGGGTGGCGTGGCGACCGGCTTGATCGCGCGGAACGGAAGGGACCCACTGGGGGATGGGTGGAGTGAGCACGTCAAGCTGGTTGACACGACAGGACCCGCGAATCCCAACCTCACGTGTCGCGACCCGACTATTTTATTGCTTGGCTGAGATCGCCCCTGCTGAAACGGGTGAGGCCGCAGAAGAGGCCGAAGCAGGAGGCATACCGGACGCGGCGGCGCTGCTGAACGGCAGATCGAGGAGCGCGTAGGGGTTCACGCGGGCGCCGTTCAGCTTGACGCCCCAATGGAGATGCGGACCGGTGGCGCGGCCGGTGGCCCCGACCTTGCCGATGACCTGGCCGGCTTTGACCAAATCACCTTCCTTCACCAGCACTTCAGACAGATGGAAGTACATGCTGTAGAAGCCCAACCCGTGATCGACGAAGATCCCCTTGCCGGAAAAAAAATGATCGACCGTGAGGCGCACGACCCCGTCGTTGGTCGTGGCGACTTCCGTGCCCAACGGCGCACCGATGTCTTCTCCATTGTGGGGATTGCGCGGCTGGCCGTTCATGACCCGGACGCTCCCGAAAATGCCGGTGCGCTTGCCGCTGACCGGCTCGACAAACGAGCTTCGCCAGAGCCGCGAGGCGGAATTCTCAACCAGCGCCTGCTTCACCTGCTCCTGCTCCGCCTTCCAGCGCGTGACCGCCTTGTCGTCCAGGTCGACCTTGTCCTTGGGCAGCGTGAGATGCTCGATGTTGAACTTTTCCTTCGTGACCAGCACGTTGTAACTCAGGTGCTTGACCTCTTCTCCTTTGGTCACGACGACCGCCAACTCGTGCGTGCCCGGTTCGTCCTGCATGTCGATGCCGATGAGGCCGACGTAGCCCGGCACCTCGCCCCGCCGGTACTCCCGGAAGAAAGGAACCGTGCGGTTGAGGATCGTCCCCTTGACCTCGGTGACTTCCTCCTGGTGTGGCACCTTGACCACCACGACTTGCCCCTGTTTGCCGCTGTATTGGCCGTCGCTGCCTCTGGGCGGAGGAGGCGCAGTGGAGAACAATTCAACGGGAAAGACGCTCGTCAGCAGCACAACGCCGGTGATGATCGTCCGGTCGAAGGACGACATCCGCCTGAAGGTCCTCGTCGAAGTGCGCTCGGTCTGTACGGCAGCCTGTTCCATCATCGATAGAAGCGCAGTCCCGATACCTGGGCGACCAATTCGTCCACGCGGCGGTTCACCGCGCTGAAGGGGTCCATGCACAGGATCGTTTCTTCCCAATAACCGTTCAGCTTCAAGTAGGTCCAATCGACCGTGTACGAGCGGTTCTTCGCCCGCGCGAACCGGATGAAGTCGCCACGCACTTTGGCCCTGGTGGTCTGCGGCGGCGTGGACATGGCGCGCTGCACGGCGTCTTCTTCCACCACCCGCTCCACCAGGCCGCGAGATTCCATGAGATAGTACAACCCCCTGGTGCGTTTCACGTCGTGAAATTGGAGATCCAACAGGAAGACGCGCGGATCGTCCCACCCGCAGCCCTTCTTGTCGATGTACGACTGGATGAGATGCCGCTTGGTGACCCAGTCGACCTCGCGCACGAGCTGCAGCGGGTCTTCTTCGAGCTTGTCGAGGATCGTGGCCCATCGTTTCCAGACGTCGTCCAGGATCGGATCGTGGTCCTGCTGAGCCAGATATTCCTGGGCCCGCTCCAGATAGACGCGCTGGATCTCCACGGCGGTCAACTGCCGGCCGTCATCCAGCTTCACCTTGCGTTTCACGGTGGGATCGCGGGAGATCTCCCGGATGGCCTTCACCGGATCCTCCAGCTCCATCCCGTGCACCGTGTACCCCTCTTCGATCATCGAGAGCACCAGCGTGGCGGTGCCGACCTTGAGGTAGGTCACCAACTCGGACATGTTGGAGTCGCCCACGATGATGTGCAGCCGGCGGTACCGTTCGGCGTCGGCATGGGGTTCGTCCCGCGTGTTGATGATGCTCCGCGATGACGTAGTCGAGGAGGAGGTCTTTTCGTGAATATGCTGCGCACGCTGCGAGATGAAGTACTGCGGCTTGCCGGACACCTTCAGCACCTTGCCGGCGCCGCTGTAGATCTGCCTGGTCACGAAAAAGGGAATGAGCTGTTCCGTGACCTTCCAGAAGTCGACGTCGCGCCGCATGAGGAAATTCTCGTGGCACCCGTAGGTGTTGCCCAGCGAGTCGGTGTTGTTCTTGAAGATGTAGATCTCGCCCGAGAGTCCCTCTTCGCGCAGCCGTTCCTCGGCCGCCGGCAGACAGGCCTCCAGCAGACGCTCCCCGGCCTTGTCGTGGACGACCAGATCGAGGATGTTGTCGCATTCCGGGGTCGAATATTCCGGGTGGCAGCCGGTGTCCTGATAGAACCGCGCGCCGTTGACGAGGAAGGCGTTGGAGGGCCAACTGTTGGGAATCAGCCCTTCGAAGATATAGCCGAGCACCTTCTCCATGGGCAGGTAGATCCGGCCGTTGGGCGAGAAGATGAGCCCATATTCGTTCTCCAGGCCGAAGATCCGCTGCTTCATGGGACCGGGGGACATCATTGGATTCAGTTCCTCCCAGTACGTACCTATTGACCCGTCAGCCGCCGGCGCGGGTCGATACGACGCCCTAACCAGACAGAATACACACCCTATCCGGGATCTTCAACAGAACCGGGAGATCGCTCGGACTCGCACGCGAGGGAGGCGACCGTCAGGACAGCAGCTGTTTGGTTTCGGTTGGGGTGAAGCGGCGGAATTTTCTGCTGTCCCTCGTGCGATCCAACACCGCGACCTCCAGGCTCTCCGGGGACAACTTCTGGCTTCCGGTCGGATCGAGGGACGAGACGCAGAGCGAGAGCGCGGCCTTGAGATCCGGCGGCTCCGCGGGCAGCTTGTCTTTGAGCAGAGCCTGCACCGCCTCGGACTTGCCGCCGATGACCGCGTAGAGACGCTCGTCGATGATGCTGCCGTCGAACGAGATGCGGTACATCTCGTTGGCATGCCCGTTGTTGCCGACCTGCACGACCAGGATCTCGACTTCGAGCGGCTTGAGCTCCTGGCCGAAGATGGTGCCCAGGCTCTGGGAGTAGCCGTTGGCCAGCGAGCGGGCGGTCACGTCTTCACGGCTGTACATGAATCCCTTGAGATCGGCGTGCCGGATGCCGGCCTTGCGGAGGTTCTCGAACTCGCTGTACTTGCCCGCGCCGGCGAAGGCGATGTTGTCGTAGACCTCGGAAATCTTGTGGAGGGAGGCGCTGGGATTGTCCGCGGCCAACAGGATGCCGTTCACGTATTCCATCGCGATGATGGAACGGCCGCGGGCGATGCCCTTGCGGGCATACTCCGCCTTGTCCTGCATCATCTGTTCGGGCGAAACGTAATAGGGCATCGCCATGGTCAGTGTTCCTTCGCCCGGCGGGCGGCGATCATCTCGTCGTAGATGCCGCGGATCTGCTGCTCGGGCACGTCGGTAATCCCGGTGGCGTTCACGATCTTCGCAGTGGGATAGATGCCGCGGACCAGATCGGGACCTCCGGTGCCGACGTCGTCGTCGGCGGCATTGTACAGGGCCATGAGCGCGAGCTTGAGTGCGTCCTGCTCGGACATCCCCTTGCGGAAATGTTCCCGCATGGCGTTGCGCGCGTCCTTCCCGCCGGACCCAATGGAGTGGTAGTCCGATTCCTCGTATCGCCCGCCCGCCAGGTCGTACTTGAAGATCCGGCCCTCCCCGCGTTTCAGGTCGTAGCCGACGTAGAGCGGCATCACGACCAAACCTTGAAAGACCATGGGCAGGTTGGCCTTCACCATCTGGCCGAGCTTGTTGGCCTTGCCTTCGCAGGACAGCTGCACGCCTTCCAGCTTTTCGTAATGTTCCAGCTCGGTCTGAAAGAGCTTGGCCATCTCGATGCAGGGCCCCGCGGCACCTGCGATCGCCATAGCCGAGTAGTCGTCGATCTTGAAGACCTTCTCGATGCGCCGCTCGGCGATTTGGAAGCCCTCGGTCGCGCGACGGTCTCCGGCGATCACGACCCCGCCCTGATACCTGAGGCCCAGCACGGTGGTGGCCTGCGGCACGGTCACGGACCCGGCCTGCCTGGCAACATCCGCTCCGGCAGGCGCCAGCGCCGCGGCCCGGACGCCCGGGGTGAGATCGGGGTGTTGCGCCGTGAGGAAATCGAAAAAACTGGAGTCGTCGTGATTGGGGAGAAAAGGCAGTTTCATCAGGCTTTCAACTTCTCCAACAAGGCCTCGGCGCTGTCGGATTGCTCCAGCAAATCGGCGGTGAGCGCCTCGGTGCCTCGGAGCGGATCCATCAGCGGCACTTTCTTGATCGTCGTGTTGCCCAGGTCGAACAGCACGGAGGTCCAGCTCGCGCCGTAGATCGACTTGGCATATTTCCCCACGCAGCGCCCGCGGAAAAAGGCCCTGGTCCCCGACGGCGGCATGAACTCCGCCCGCGAGATTTCCACGTCCTGCACGATGCGCTCGACCATGTGGCTGCGCTCGAGGGTGTAGTACAGACCCTTGTCGGGGCGGACGTCGTGGTATTGGAGATCCATCAAACGGATGCGGGGATCGTTCCACCCGCAGCCCTTGCGCTCCATGTAGGATTCCATCAGGTGGCGCTTGGCCACCCAATCCAGCTCGCGGACCAGCGAACGCGGATCGCGCTCCAGCTTGTCGAGGACTTCTTCCCAACGGACGAGCACGTCCTTCGTCACCTGCGGCAGATCGTGGCAGGCATAAAAGTCCATCGCCGCCTTGAGATAGCCGCGTTGCATCGCCAAGGCCGTCGTTGCCTGCCCGCCGGCCAGCCGCAGCGGCTCCTTGATCGTGAGATCCCGCGACACCTGCTTGATGGCCCGGACCGGGTCTTCCAGCTCGAACTTCGGCAGGTCCGCGCCCGCTTCCACCAAATCGAGCACGATCGCCAGCGTGCCGACTTTCAGATAGGTCGAAAGCTCGGCCATGTTGGCATCGCCCACGATGACGTGAAGCCGGCGATACTTGGCATATTCGCAATGGGGTTCGTCGCGGGAGTTCACGATGGGACGCTTCACCATCGTGTTCAAGTCGACCAGGCATTCGAAGAAGTCGGCCCGCTGAGAGATCTGGTAGTCCGCCGGGCTGGTCTGATTCTCCGCTCCCACTTTCCCCGCGCCGGCGAAGATCGGACGGGTCACGAAGAACGGCGCCAGGACCTGGACGAGCCGTTCAAACGGCACGGACCGGGACACGAGATAATTCTCGTGGTAGCCGTAGCTGTTGCCCTTGCCGTCGGAATTGTTCTTGTACAGGACGATCTGTTCGCGGCCCCGCGCCTTGGTCATGGCGTCGAGGCACTGGGCGAGAATCCGCTCGGCCACCCGTTCGAAGGCCACGACCTCGCGGGCGTTCGTGCATTCCGGCGTGGAGTATTCGGGATGGGCCCCGTCGACGTAAAGACGCCCGCCGTTGGCCAGGACCTTGTTCAGCTGCCGGTTGTAGTCGGGATTGGGCCGCTCCCGCTCGCCGTCGACCTCGAAACCACGGGCGTCGAGGAGCGGATTTTCGTTCTCGTAGTCCCATACCGCATGCGGTACCGAGAGACCGGGATAATGGCCGATGACGGCGAGGGAGTTGGTAATGGGATCCGACAGGGCGGCGTCGCGCGATGCGATGCCGAATTCCGTCTCCGTACCCAGCACCCGAGGTGTCGAAGGAGCGTTAGCGTCCGCCATGGATCATGTTTTACAGATAGTGGCCCGTGGTGACCGTCTCTATCTGGCGCGAATCGGTCGGGGCGCCGCTGATCGTCCGGATGTGGACGATCTTCTCGCCTTTCTTCCCGGCCACCTTGGCCCAGTCGTCGGGGTTGGTCGTGTTGGGCAGATCCTCGTGCTCCTTGAACTCTTCCCTGATGGCCCGGATGAGGTCCTCGGATCTGAGCCCACGCCCTTCCTGGGCGATCGCCCGCTTGACCGCGTACTTCTTCGCGCGCGACACGATGCCCTCGATGAGCGCCCCGCTGGCGAAATCCTTGAAGTAGAGAATTTCCTTTTCGCCATTGGCATAGGTCACTTCGATGAACTTGTTCTCCTCCGAGGTCGCATACATCGCGTCCACGGTGATCTGGGTCAGGTGCTCGACCAGGGCCTTGGCGTCTCCGCCGTGCCGCTTGAGTTCGTCTTCCGCGAACGGCAGGTCCGTGGCGAGATACTTGGAGAAGATGTCCTTCGCGGCGGCGATCTCCGGCCGGCCGACCTTGACCTTCACGTCCAACCGCCCGGCGCGCAGCACCGCGGGGTCGATGAGGTCCTGGCGGTTGCTGGCTCCGATCACGATCACATTGCGTAGGCTTTCGACGCCGTCGATCTCCGAGAGAAACTGCGGCACGATCGTCGATTCGATGTCGGACGAGATGCCCGTCCCGCGCGTGCGGAACAACGCGTCCATCTCGTCGAAGAAGACGATGACCGGATTGCCGTCGGCGGCCCGCTCCTTCGCCTTCTTGAACACTTCCCGGACCTGCCGCTCCGATTCACCGACGTACTTGTTGAGCAACTCGGGACCCTTCACATGGAGGAAGTAGCTCCGGACTTCCTTGCCGGTGAGGTGGCCGAGTTTTTTGGCGATGGAATTGGCGACGGCTTTGGCGATCAGCGTCTTGCCGCAGCCGGGCGGGCCGTATAGGAGCACGCCCTTGGGCGCGCTGAGATGAAATTCGGCGAAGAGCTCCGGGTGCAGGAACGGCAACTCGACGGCGTCGCGCACCTGCTCCAACTCGCGCTGGAGGCCGCCGATGCGGGCATAGTCCACGTCCGGGACTTCCTCGAGAACGAGCTCCTCCGCTTCGGATTTCGGCAGCTTCTCGATGACGCAGCCGGACCGCGGATCGTACAACAGATGATCGCCCACGCTGAGGCGCTCCAGAATCAGCGGGTCGCCCAGCTCCGCGACTTTTTCCTCGTCGAAATGCAGCGTCACGAGCGCGCGGTTCCCTTCAAGCAAATCCTTGAGCCGCACGACCTCGCCCTGCACGTCGAAGCCCTTGGCCTCGATGACGTTGAGCGCTTCGTTGAGGATCAGCTCCTGTCCCTTGCGCAATCCTTTACCGCTCACGGAGGGATGAAGGCTGACCTTCATCTTGCGGCCCGACACGTAGACGTTGCCGGTGCCGTCCTGATTGAGACTGGAAAAGATCGCGTAGGTCGAGGGCGGCGCGGTCAGCTTTTCGACTTCGGCGCGCAAGGCTTCGATCTGCGCCTTGGCTTCCTGCAGCGTCAGGACGAGTTTTTCGTTTTGCTTGGTGGCTTGATCGAGCTGGTAGCGGGATTGATACAGCCGGCGGATTTCTTCCTCCATCGACTGGATCTGGACTCGAAGCTTCTCGGCTTCACGG
The DNA here is from genome assembly GCF_900169565.1 of Nitrospira japonica. Classification (NCBI taxonomy): domain Bacteria; kingdom Pseudomonadati; phylum Nitrospirota; class Nitrospiria; order Nitrospirales; family Nitrospiraceae; genus Nitrospira; species Nitrospira japonica. Next base: position 46,655 of record NZ_LT828648.1, read on the forward strand.
GCATGTTCGTCATTGCGATGCATTACATCCGCCTCTCCATCGGACAACCGTTTCGTCATTCGCGTGACGGAATCGCGGAGGGACCGGAGTCGGCTCGGACTTCCCTTCTTCCCGCTCATCAGTGACCATCCAAGGAAGCGTCAATCCGTTTGCACCACACTGAAGTCCAAGTCTGCGTGGATTCTATCATCCGCTATTTTCACGGTCAACAGGACTGCGGGTTCCCGCGCGCACGGATCGCGCATTTGCGCCGAAGACGTCATCACGATGACGCCGCGTCGATCAGCTCGCGCGCGGCTCGTTCGACGTCGGGCGCCGACAGAATCGCCGCGATCACCGCGACGCCGAACGCACCGGCTCCGCGGACCTCGCGCGCGCGTTCCGCCGTCACGCCGCCGATGCCGAGAACCGGAATGCGCACCCGCGCGCAGATTTTTTCCAGCTCGTGCAGACCCAACGGCGGACCGAACGACACTTTCGACGGCGTTGCATAGATGGGACCGAAGACGACGTAGTCCGCGCCCTCCGATTCTGCGCGCAGCACCTCCTCTCCGGAATGAGCGGAGACGCCCACCACGCGATCGGGACCGACAAGCCGGCGCGCCACGGCGACCGGCAGGCTGTCGCTGCGCAAATGGACGCCGGTGTGTTCCGTGGCCAGGGCAAGATCGACACGATCGTTGATCAGCAGACGGCATCCCGCCGGATCGGCGAGTGCCCGGAGTTCCCGCGCAAGGGCCAGCAGCGCCCGGGTGGACAGATCCCGCTCGCGGACCTGCACCGCCGTGACGCCGCCGCGCAATGCCTGTTCCACGACCGAGCGCAGCGGCCGGCCGCCAGTCTGTTGCCGGTCCGTGACGAGAAGAAGACGGGAGTCGAAGCGGGGCATGGGCGCAGCGGCCGGAACCGGATGCCCGCCGGTCAGAGCATCCCCTCGATCGGGCTGCTCGCCGTCGCGTACAGTTTGCGCGGAATGCGGCCGGCCTTGTAGGCGAGCCGTCCCGCATGCACCGCGTACCGCATCGCTTCCGCCATGGCGATCGGATCCTGGGCCCCGGCGATCGCGGTATTCATCAACACGGCATCGGCGCCGTACTCCATGGCCAGCGCGGCATCGGACGCGGTCCCGACGCCGGCATCCACCACGATCGGCACCTTGACCGTCTCCATGATGATCTTCAGATTGTAAGGGTTGCGGATCCCCAGCCCCGACCCGATCGGCGCGGCGAGCGGCATGACCGCCGGGCAGCCGATGTCGACCAGCTTCTTGGCGACGATGGGGTCGTCGTTCGTGTAGGGCAATACGATGAACCCTTCCTTGACCAGAATCTTCGCGGCCTCGAGAAGGCCCACGGTATCGGGAAAGAGGGTCTTCTCGTCGCCCAGAACTTCCAGCTTGACCAGATCGGACACGCCGGCCGCCCGGGCCAGTCTGGCATACCGCACCGCGTCCTCCACCGTGTAGCAGCCGGCGGTATTCGGAAGGATGATGTACTTCTTCGGATCGAGGTAGTCGAGCAGGTTTTCCTTGGATCGATCCGTGATGTTGACCCGTCGGACGGCCACCGTGACGACGTCGGCTCCGGATACCTCGATTGCCTTCTTGGTTTCCTCGAAGTCCTTGTACTTGCCGGTTCCAACCCACAGCCGCGACTTGAACTCGCGGCCGGCAATCACCAAACGATCGTCATACATGGCTACCGCCCTTCTCCATTATATAAGGGAAGCCGCGTCGGCAATCCCGGTTCCGCCCCCGATGAACCCCAGGATTTCGACCCGGTCTCCGTCCTGAAGTCCCCGCCGATCAAACTCGGCGCGGTCCAGGATTTCCAAGTTGAGTTCCACGGCCACCCGTTCGGTCGTAATGGCGAGTTCGCGCAGCAGATCGCCGACGGTTCCGCCGGACTGAAAGCCTCGCGGCTCCCCGTTCACCCGAATGTGGATCGACTGATTCATCGGATTATCCTAGGTAACCGGAATTCCGATTGTCAACAAAGCCTCCCGCCTCCCTTGTCAGCGGACGCTCCAGGACGGCACAATGGGCCGTCGTGCACACGCCCATCAATAATCAGAAAATCGCCGCAACCTTTCGCGCCATGGCCGAGCTTCTGGCAAGCCGGCGGGCCAACCCCTATCGGGTCCGGGCCTACCGCCGGGCCGCCGACTCGGTCCTCAGCCTGGAAGAAGACCTGGCCTCGGTCGCTCAGCGGCAGGCGCTGGAAGACATTGACGGCATCGGACGGGAGCTGGCGGAAAAGATCGAGGAATTCCTGCGTACGGGAACCGTGAAATCGTACGAATCGCTGAAGACTCCCCTCCCCGACCCGGTCAAGGAATGGGCGGCTCTGCCCGGACTCTCGGATTCCCTCGTCACCTACCTGTACACGCGCCTCAGCATCACGACCCTGGAGGATCTCGAGCGGCTGGTCCGCTCCCACATGCTGCGCACGGTGCCGGGCTTCACCGGACCGGAAGACGCGCTGTTGAACGCGATCGCCTCGCTCCGCTCGCGGACGCAGCCTACGACGGACGCAGCTCCTTGAAGATCTTCCAGGTCTTGAGCATCTCCACCGCCTTCTGCAGCTGAACGTCCTGATCCATGGCAAGATCGCCCGACGGATCGGCCGACGGAGCCGCGGCCGGAGCGCTTCCGTTCTTGGTCGCAGCCTCTTCGGGCTTTGCGCCGGTGGATGGCTGCTCCTTCCCCGCTGCGGCGCCAGGTTTGGCCTTGGCGTCCGCGTCCTTCTCTCCCGGTTTGGCGTCAGCCTTCGCCACCGTGACCGGCGACTGCGGCTTCACGACGATGTCCGGCGTGATGCCGGTCGACTGGATCGATCGGCCTTTCGGCGTGTAGTACTTGGCGGTGGTCAGACGCAACCCGGATCCGTCACCCAAAGGAAGGATCGTCTGCACCGATCCCTTGCCGAACGACGTCGTGCCGACGATCACGGCGCGCCCGTAGTCTTGCAGCGCTCCGGCCACAATTTCCGACGCGCTCGCCGATCCCTCGTTGACCAGAATGATCATCGGCGCATCGTCCATCTGATCCCTGCCCTTGGCGAACCATTCGTCCTTCTTGCTCTCGCGGCCCTTCGTATAGACCACGAGTTTGCCGTTCGGCAGGAACTGCTCAGAAACTTCCACGGCCGCCGTCAGCAGGCCGCCCGGATTGTTCCGGAGATCGAGGATGGTGGACTGGAGCTTCTGTTCCTTGAACTGCTTCAGCACACGGCTGAGATCCCGGCCCGTGGCTTCCTGGAACTGCGTCAGCCGTACGTAGCCGATGTTGTCCATCACCTTCGACTTGACGCTCTCGATTTTGATCGTGTCGCGCACGAGCGTGAACTGGAGCGGATCCGTCGTGCCATCCCGTTGAATCGTGAGATTCACCTTGGAGCCCTTGGGACCGCGCATCTTCTGCACCGCGTCCATCAGTGTGAGGTCCTTGGTCGTCTCGTCGTTGACCTTCGTGATGTAGTCGCCCGCCTTGATGCCGGCGCGGAACGCCGGGGTGCCCTCGATGGGCGCGATGACCGCCAGCCGATTCTCCTTCACCCCGATCTGGATGCCGACGCCCCCGAACTCGCCTTTCGTCTCGACCTGCATCTCCTTGTACATCTCGGGCGTCATGTAGGCCGAATGGGGATCGAGCGTGGACAGCATCCCGCGGATCGCGCCCTGAACGAGATCTTTCACTTTCGTTTCATCGACGTAGTTTTTTTGAACCTGGGTCAGGACCTCGGAGAAGGTCTTCAACTCCTCGTACGTCTCGGTGGCATGGCCGGTGCGCTCCCATCCCTTGCCGATCACGACTCCGAAGACCAGAGCCAGACCGATCACCGGACTCAACATCCAGAATCGCCGCCGTGGATACCGTTCCATAAGCCTCAATCCTTTCCTTCCGGACAGACCGCCTTCCGACTCTGTCCCAGCCTCCGAGAGCCGACGTTCCGAGTCCGGATCTCGCGCGCACTCATGTTACCGTTTCGTCAACCATTGCATGGGATCGACCGCTTCGGTCCCTTCCCGCAGTTCGAAGTATAAAGTATTTTCCTTCGTCATGCCCGTATCTCCGGTCTCCCCGATGGCCTGGTTCGCCGTCACCTGCGCGCCCACCGTGGTCAGAATTTTCGAGGCGTGCGCGTACAGGGAAAAGAACCCGTTGGCATGATCCAGGATTATAACGAGTCCGTAGCCTTTCAACCAGTCCGCATAGACGACCGTCCCCTGCATGACGGCATGGATGAGGCTTCCCTCGCTTGCGCGGATCTCGATTCCCTTCCGCTGGACGTAGGTATTGAATGTGGGGTGCTTCTGGCGGCCGAAATACGAAATGACGCTGCCGTCCACCGGCCATGGAAGCATCCCTTTCACGCCCCGGTGCTGGGTGCCGGCGACCGGCGGCCTCGCCAAGGCCGCGCGCCGCCGCTGCTCCAATTCACGCAGCAGGCTGTCGATCCTGACCGCGGATTTTTCCAGTTCCTGCAGGGCCCGTTCCGAGGACTCCTTTTCCTGCGTAATCTTCGTCAGATAGACCTTCTTCTCTTTTTTGACCGAGCTCATCTCATGAAGCTGCTTCTCGGTACTCTGCTTGTAGACCCTCATGCCCGCGCGCGCCGATTCCCGCTGCCGCTCGGCCTCCTCCATGTCGTTGACGTCTGATTTGAACGTCTCGAGCAGGGCGTAGTCGCGCTCGGAGACGGCAGACAGGTACTGAAGCCTGCGCTGGAAGTCGCCGTACGAATCGGACGCCAGCAGGGTCTTCCAATACCCAGACCGCCCTTCCATATATTGCACGCGCAGACGCGCCAGAATGGCGTCCCGTCTCTGCCGGATGCTTCCCTGCAGCTTGGTGATCTGCTGGTTGATGGTCTCGATTTCCTGATCCTTCTTGCGGATCTTGCGGCTGACGTCCTGGTTCGCGTGTCTCACCTGCACGAGCCGCTCGTCGAGCGTCTGGAGCCCCTGAAGCAGGGAGTCGCGCTTCTTGCCCGCCTCGTCCGCCTGTTTCCGCTTTTCCTCGATTTGATCCTTCAGGCGTTCGAGCATCTTGCGCTCTTTCTCGATCTTGTCGCTGATTGCGTCGGCCGAGACCTGGGAGGCCGCTCCCAGCGACGAGACGAGGCAGGCGGCAAGCAGAAATCCGGCCGTCCAGTGTCTCATGCCTTGGCCTCGTCGAACCGTCGAAGCGAGACGAAGCTTCCGGCGCATCCGAGCGCCATGCCGACGACGATCAGCGCCAGGCAGAGCGGCATCGGGAAAAAAGCCAGCAGATTGTCCAGCCCGCTGAGCTTCCCGCTCGTCCGCATCTCGCGCCGAAACAACTCGTACAGGAGCTTGAGCATGAACAGCGAGATCGCGCTTCCGAGACCGCCGAGCACGGCCCCTTCCAGCAGGTAGGGAATGCGGATGAAGCCGGTGGTCGCGCCGATCAATCGAAGAATGGCGATTTCGTCGCGCCGCGCCAGCAAGGTCAACCGGATGGTATTGGCGATGATCGTCACCGCCGCCGCGGAGAGGATGACTCCGATGCCGATGGCCACCAGCTCGATGGATCGGATCACCATTGCCAGCGCGTCGATCCAATCCTGGTTGTAATCCACCTTGGCGACGTCGGTCATGCCTTGCACCCGCTCCGACCAGCGCTTCACCGCGTCAAGGGACCGGAAAGCCGGTCCCAGCGTCACGACGAACGACGCCGGAAGCGGATTCTGTCCCAAGCCTTCCAGCAAATGCGATTCCGACGGGAACTGATCCTTGAATTCCCCGAGGGCCTGCTCCTTGGAGACGAAATGGATCGCCGCCACTGCATGGTCGCCGCGCAACTGTTGCTCGAGATCGGCCCGCGCATCCGATGAAAGATGGTCATCAAGGTACACGATGATCTTGATGTCGTCCTGGAGCCAGCCGGCCGCCGCGCGCAGATTCACGTAGAGGAGAAGGAACACGCCGACACAAGCCAGGGTGAAGGCGGTGGTCAGGATCGCCACCATGGTCGTGGTGCGGTTGGTGCGCAAATTGACCCAGGCCTCCCGCAGGAGATAGTACAGCGTTCTCATGCCGGGACCCACTTCTCCGGCGTGAGCGTCCCGTGGGACAGCGTGATCACCCGCCGGTTGACCTGCGTCATGACCTGAGGATCGTGCGTCGCGACCACCACGGTGGTGCCGCGCGCGTTGATCAGCTTGAAGAGCTCGATGATCTCGGCCGTCAGGCCGGGATCCAGGTTGCCCGTCGGCTCGTCCGCCAACAGCACCACGGGGCCGTTGACGATGGCCCGGGCGATGCAGACGCGCTGCTGCTCGCCGGTGGACAGGACCATCGGCAGCTGATCCCGTTTGTGCTCGACTCCGACGGCCCGCAACGCTTCCGTGACCTTGCGCCGGATGTCCTGCGCGGAGATGCCCTGCACCAGCAACGGAAGGGCGACGTTGTCGAAGACCGTTTTTTTCGCCAGCAGGCGGAAGTCCTGGAACACGGTGCCCACCTTGCGCCGCAGGTACGGAATGTCCCCCTGCTTCAGGGCGGTGACGTTCTTGCCGTAGACGAAGACCTGCCCGTCGTCCGGCCGTTCGGCGCCGATCAGCATCCTGAGCAGCGTGGACTTGCCGGCGCCGCTGGCCCCCATGAGCAGCACGAATTCGCCTTTCTCGATTTCCAGGGTGACGTTCGACAGGGCCGGACGCCGGTCATACTGCTTGGACACGCGAATCAGTTCGATCATGGAGATTACCAGCGGAGATCGTCCCCCGGAACGTCGAAGGCGTCGCAGATATGTTCGATACGGGGCGGACCGGATCCCGCCCGCTGCTGCACGAGCACCACGTCAAACCGGCAGGACCGGCGGCTCCAATGATGCCGTGCGAGAAATTGCGCGGCGAGACGGATCAGCTTCTGCTGCTTCTGTTCGTGCACGGCATAGGCGGCTCCGCCGAATTCCTCGGTCCGGCGCGCCTTCACCTCCACGAAGACCAGGGTCGGTCCATCTTCGGCGACCAGATCCAACTCGCCCAGGGAGGAGCGGAGATTTCTCGCGACGATCCGATAGCCCTTGCGGATCAAAAAGTCCTCCGCCGCCGCTTCTCCTTCTTGCCCAAAGAGCCGTCTGGGGTCAAGGATTCTCACTGAACTGCTCATCCATATCCATGAACGACATATCAATATGCGGGACAGGCCGGGGAGCCAGGATGTTCGCGACCGGCGCGAAGGTGCGCCGGTGAATCTCCGACGGTCCGTGCTCGCTCAGGCGCTGCCGGTGCTCTTCCGTTCCATAGCCCTTGTGGGACAGGAAATTATACTGCGGATAGACGGCATGGTACTCGGCCATGAGCCGGTCCCGAGTCACTTTGGCGACGATGGACGCGGCCGCGATGGAGACGGACAGCGCATCGCCCTTGATGATGGACCGAACCGGCAGCCTCGCCCTCGGCAAGCTGACGGCATCGATGAGCAGGCAATCCGGCACGAGCGAGAGGGCGGCGACGGCCCGGTACATCGCCAGGCGCGTGGCCTCCAGAATATTCACGCGATCGATCTCTTCATGGGAGGCCGAACCGACGCCGATGGCCACGGCTCGTTGCGTGATGAGGATGAAGAGGTGATTGCGCTCCGGCTCGGTGAGCTGTTTGGAGTCGTCGATCCCGGCCAAGCGGCACCGGCTGGGCAGGATGACCGCAGCGGCGACCACGGGGCCGGCGAGCGGGCCTCGCCCCGCTTCGTCGAGGCCGGCGATCCGGCGGTAGCCGCATCGCCTGGCCTCCAATTCAAATTCGTCGGTAGGTCCCACGAAGTCGCCTTCACCAAGGAGGTCGCGGCAACCGGTCCACGTGGTCGAGAAAACCCGGTATCGCTAGGCGTGCGCGGGAGACGCGGATTCGACTTTGGCTCCCGCCGGCTCCTCCGCGCGCGCGGCCGGAGCCTGGGCCTTGCTCTCGGCCACGAATTCGCGATCCTCCACGCGGGAGAACTTGCCTTTCTTGCCACGGAGATAATAGAGCTTGGCCCGTCTGACTTTTCCCTGGCGCATGACGTCGATCTTGGTGACGATCGGCGAGTGCACCGGGAAAATGCGCTCCACCCCGACGCCGTAGGAAACCTTGCGTACGGTGAACATTTCCGTGTTCAGCGTCCCCTTACGGGCGATGACCGCCCCTTCATAGACCTGAATGCGTTCCTTCTCGCCTTCAATGACCTTCACGTGCACACGCACCGTGTCCCCGATCTCAAAATGGGGCATCGATTTCTTCGTGAGCGACCGTTGTACTCGTTCCAGCTGATTCATGGCTTACCCCTCCTCCCCGCATCGAACCGGCATCGCCGGCGTGCCTTCTCGGATAATGTCATCCAACAATTGACGATCTTCCTGATTCAATACACGATCCCTCAACAGATCCGGCCGATGCCGGTAGGTCGTGCGCAACGCCTCCTTGCGCCGCCAGCGCCGAATCACCTCATGGTGACCGGACAGGAGCACCTCCGGAACGGCCATGCCCCGCACCTCGACCGGTCTGGTGTAGTGGGGATACTCGAGCAGCGATTCGCTGAACGATTCCTCCACGTTCGAGGCGGGATCCCCGAGGACGCCCGGCACCAACCGCGCCGCCGCATCGATCAGCACCAGCGCCGCCAGTTCTCCGCCGGTCAGCACGTAATCCCCCACCGACACTTCCTCGGGTCCGAGCGACACCCTGACCCGCTCGTCGATGCCTTCATAGTGGCCGCAGAGCATCACGAGCGGCCGCGAATCCTCGGCCAGGCTTTTCGCGTAGGCCTGCGTGAACGGACGGCCCTGCGGCGACGGAAACAGCAGCCGGATCGACTCGCCATTCCGCTGATAGCCCGCCCGGATCTCCTCGACCGCGCGCAAAATCGGTTCGGCCTTCATGACCATGCCGGCCCCGCCGCCGTACGGCACGTCGTCCGCGACCTTGTGTTTGTCGAGCGTAAAGTCGCGCAGATTGTGGACCTGCACGGTCAACAGCCCCTTCTCCTGCGCCCGCTTCAACATGCTCGCGCCGACGACGGGGGCGATCATCTCCGGAAACAGCGTGATGACGTTACAACGCATCGCGGTCCTCGACCAGTTCCTCGAGCGCCCGCACGATCATGCGCCGTCCCAGCACGTCGACCGATGCCACGAAATTCTTCACGGCGGGGATGAGGAGCTCGCGATCTCCATCGCGGACGACGATGATATGCTGCCCCGGCAGTTCCCACAACGCGTCGATCGTTCCCAACGCTCGGCCCCCTTCATCTTCGACGCGCATCCCGACGAGATCGCACTCGTAAAATACGTCGGCCGGTTCGGCCGCCCGCCCCTTCTCGCGCGGCGGGACCTGAATCAGCGTTCCGCGCAGCAGGCCCGCGGCTTCGGGCGTGGTAATGCCGGCAAAACGCATGATGTAAGACGCGCCGGCGCGCCGCACATGCGTCACCTCTTCGTTACGAACCAGCCCCTCCGCCCCGACGACGCTCACGGACTTCAACCGGTCGAACCGGCCGGGCACATCGCTCAACGGACGAACCTTCACTTCCCCCTTCACGCCGAAGGGCCGTTCGATTCGGCCGACCGTGACGCGATCGTCCTGCGCGGCGACCAAGGAATTATGCCTCTTTCTTCTTCGCCGTCTTCTCGGTTTCGAACTGCTTCCACAGCCCGGACCGGCGCAACAGTGTCTTGACCGTCACCGTGGGCTGGGCGCCCTGGTGCAGCCACCTGAGCACGCGCTCCTGCTTGAGTTCCGGCAATCCCGCCGGCTTGAGCGGATCGAAGATCCCCAAAATTTCCAGGAACCTTCCGTCGCGCGGCTTCCGTGAATCCGCCGCCACGACCCGATACAGGGGGCGTTTATGTCGCCCGGTTCTCGTCAATCGCAAATGAACGGCCACTGTCAGTCCTCCTTTGAAATAAGCGAGCTATCTGGAATACCCGTCAGCCCGGTTGAGTGTCGATCCGGATGGTTCACACGCCTGCGCCTGCGGGAAGCGGCGCGTTACCTCGAGTTCAGCAGCTGCGCCAATTGGCGGCGGCCGCTCGCGCCCGTCAGCATCTTGGCGAGCTTGCGCGCCGAGAGAAACTGCTTGATCAGGCGGTTGACTTCCATCACGTTGGTCCCGCTCCCGCGCGCGATCCGCTTCTTGCGGCTGCCGTTGATGAGCGTATGGTCGCGCCGCTCCCGCCGGGTCATCGAATCGATGATCGCGACGACGCGCTTCATCTCCCGTTCCGGCACCTGCCCCTCCATGGCTCCGCGGAGCTTCTGGCCCCCCGGCAGCATGCCCAGGATCTGATCCAACGAGCCGAGCTTGTTGACCTGTGCCAACTGGGCGCGGAAATCCTCCAGCGTAAAGGTATTGCTCGTCAGCCGCTTCTGCGCTTCTTCCGCCTGCTCGCGCGTGAACGTTTCCTGCGCCTTCTCGATCAGGGACAGCACGTCGCCCATCCCCAGAATACGGGACGCCATGCGGTCCGGATGGAACAGTTCCAGCGCATCGAGCTTTTCCCCGACGCCCAGGAACTTGATCGGCTGGCCGGTCACCGCACGGATGGAGAGCACGGCGCCGCCCCGCGCATCGCCTTCCACTTTGGTGAGGATGATGCCCGTCACCCCGACGCGCTCGTGAAACTGCGTGGCCATGTTGACCGCGTCCTGTCCGGTCATGGCGTCGGCGACCAGCAGCACTTCGTGGGGTTTCACCGCGGCTTTCACCGCGACGAGTTCGCCCATCAACTCATCGTCGACATGCAGGCGCCCGCCCGTATCCAGTACGACCACGTCGAACCCCTGGTCCGTTCCGCGCCGGACGCCGTCTTGACAGATGCGCACGACGTCGGTCTGCGAAGCCCCGGCCTGGTCCTGCCGGTGCACGTCGATCTGAAGATCCCGTCCCAAAGACGCCAATTGATCGCCTGCGGCGGGGCGGCGGGGATCTGCCGCAACCAGCAGCACGCGCCGGCCTTGCTGTTTGAAGAACCGGGCCAGCTTGCCGCAGGTCGTGGTCTTGCCGGCGCCTTGGAGTCCGACCATCATGACGACGGTCGGCGGCGCCGACGATAGTGCAAGCCCGGCCTTCTCCCCGCCCATCATGGCGCGGAGTTCGTCCCAGACCACTTTCACGACCTGGTGGCCCGGCGTCAGGCTCTGCATGACTTCCTGGCCGACGGCCTTCTTGCCGACCCGTTCGACGAAGTCTTTGACGATCTTGAAATTCACGTCCGCCTCGAGCAAGGCCAGGCGGACTTCCTTCATGGCTTCCGCGATGTTCTGCTCGGTGAGTACACCGGAGCCGCGGAGCTTCTTCAGGATTTTTTCGAATTTTTCGCTGAGCGCGTCGAGCATATCGTCACAAAGAAAAAGGCAATCGAAGCCGCTGTATCCAGATCTCCGATCGCCTCGAAAAATCTAGCAAAAGAGCACCGGGCAGTCTAATGAACCGTGCCGGTGAAGTCAAGGGATCGACGCGAGCATTTTGTTGACATGCCCGGGACCTTTCGCTATGGTCCTGAACATGAATCGCTGAGTGTCCTCAACGGGTTATGAGGTCGTGATCGTGAGAAAATCTCCCTGGGTTCTCCTCATCTTTCTGCTCATCGGTGGACTTCTGGGCGGGATTCTGGGAGAGATTCTCCGCGTCATGGCGCCCCAAGGCACCATTCAAGCCGTATTCGCGACCAACTTTACCCCGGGCATCAGCCCGCCCCTGACGATCGATCTGATCCTGATCAAACTGACCCTGGGCTTCAGCTTGAAGATCAGCCTGCTGAGTCTCCTGGGCATGTTTCTCGGCGTGTACCTCTACAAAAACGTCTGAAGCCGGGACGGGCCTTTCATTAAATTTCATCCTCGCCTCACCCGACCTCCGATACGGCGAACGGGCGGACGGATTGTTGAACGTCTTGGAGCGGACACTAGCTCCCGGACTTCAGCTCCAGATCTCTCAGCTTCAGCGCCCGGATTCGATTTCTCAGGACGGCGGCCCGCTCAAACTCCAGCAGCTTGGCCGCCTCTTTCATTTCTTGCTCCAACCGTTGAATCAATCCGGAATCCGACGGCTCCGCGCCGTAGGACGACTCCGCATCAGCGGCAAGCTCCAGTTGCACCGGATCCGGCTCGACGCCGGGATAATCGAGCGCCGGGATGCTCTTTCTGATCGAGGTCGGCTCGATCCCGTGCCGTTCGTTATATTCGCGTTGAATCATACGCCGGCGCGCGGTCTCATCCATCGCGGCCTTCATGGAGTCAGTGACTGAATCACCGTAGAAAATCACCCGCCCGTGGACGTTTCTCGCGGCCCGGCCGGCGGTCTGCACGAGGGATCGATACGACCGGAGATACCCTTCCTTGTCGGCATCCAGAATGGCCACCAAAGTGACCTCGGGGAGATCGAGCCCTTCTCGCAGGAGATTGATCCCCACCAGTACGTCGAACTGCCCGCGGCGGAGATCCCGGACGATTTCGGCCCGTTCGAGGGTCTTGATGTCCGAATGCAGATAGCGAACTTTGACCCCTAATTCGTGATAGTACTCGGTCAGATCCTCGGCCATGCGCTTCGTAAGGGTCGTGACCAAAACGCGCCCCTCCCGGGCCGTCTCCTTCCGGACCTCTTCCAGCAGATGATCCACCTGCCCCTTGGCCGGATGGAGTTCGATGTTCGGATCGAGCAGACCGGTGGGCCTGATGATCTGTTCGACGACATCTCCCTTCACGTGTTCGAGTTCGTAGGGTCCGGGCGTCGCCGACACATAGATCACCTGACTGAGGATTTGCTCGAATTCGTGAAACTTCAGCGGCCGGTTGTCCACCGCCGACGGCAGCCGGAACCCGTAGTCCACCAACGTCCGCTTTCGCGAATAGTCCCCCTCGTACATCCCGCCGACCTGAGGCACCGTCGCGTGGGACTCGTCGATGATGAGCAGAAAGTCCTTCGGAAAATAGTCGATCAACGTCGGAGGCGGTTCGCCGGCGGCCCGGCCGCTCAGATGGCGGGAGTAGTTTTCGATCCCGTGGCAGTAGCCCATCGCGCGAATCATTTCGAGATCGAATTTGGTGCGCTGCGCGATGCGCTGCGCTTCGACCAGCTGGTTCTGCCGCTTGAACAGGGCCACCCGCTCGTCGAGTTCTTCTTCGATGCCCGTGATCGCCCGCTCATAGCGGTCGGGTGCGATCAAATAGTGGGTGTTCGGATAGACGGCGATCTTGGGCAGCTTGCCGAGCGACTTGCCGGTCAGCGGATCGATCTGATGGAGGGCATCCACGACGTCGCCGAACAGTTCGACCCGGACGGAGCGGGCCTCCTGCGACGCAGGAAAAATCTCGATCACGTCCCCGCGGGCGCGGAACGTTCCACGGTGGAAATCGACGTCGTTCCGGGCGTACTGAATCTCCACGAGCTTCGCGAGGATCTTTTCACGGCGGATCTCCATTCCTTCTTCGAGGTACAGGAGCATGTCGTGATAGACCTCGGGCGAACCCAGTCCGTAGATGCAGGAGACCGACGACACGATCAGCACGTCGTTGCGTTGCAACAGCGACGTCGTGGCCGCATGCCGCATTTGATCGATGGCGTCGTTGATCGAGGAATCCTTGGCGATGTACGTATCGGTCTGCGGAATGTACGCTTCCGGCTGGTAGTAGTCGTAATAACTGATGAAGTATTCGACGGCGTTGTGCGGGAAGAACTGCTTGAATTCCTGATACAGCTGACCCGCCAGGGTCTTGTTGTGGACCAGCACGAGCGTGGGCTTCTGAACCCGCTCGACCACGTTGGCCATCGTGAAGGTCTTGCCCGACCCGGTGACCCCGAGCAGGGCCTGATGCCGGCGTCCGGCGAGGACGCCGGACGCCAGTTTGTCGATAGCCTGCCCCTGATCTCCGCACGGCTTGAACGACGCTTCGAGTTGGAACTGCGGCATGGCAACCTCTCAGTCCGTTACTCTAACAGGACGTTGAAAACGTCCGCCAGCGGCGTTCTCGCCTCGTTCAGAAACCCACCGCCTCGCGGTCGTCTGGATGCCCTAGCCGCCGGACGCGACGGGACCGTCAGCGTCCGTATCCGCTCGAGCGGACCGGCGAAGCGGCCCGCCGATGCAGTCCGTCGCTGTTCCCGTTCGTCCGGTGAAACTGTTCGTTTCGACGGCGGTGGCGAGGGGGCGCTTGCGGCTCGCCGTTCGGAAGCGCGGCGGCGGGAGGCAATGAGACGAACGTCGGCAGCGGCAACTTTTTGGTTTGAATGCGCAGCTGTCGCACCATTCGCAGATATTCCCGCTCTTCCGACTCGGAAAGAATCAGGTACGTGGCTCCCTCTTTTTCCGCACGCCCGGTCCGGCCCGTCCGATGCACGTACGAATTCGGATTGCTCGGCAGCTCATAATGGATCACCTGCGCGACATCGGGAATGTCCAAGCCGCGTGCCGCCACGTCGGTGGCGACCAACGATCGGAGCCTGCCGGAGCGAAACGCACCCAGCGTCCGTTCCCGTTGCGCCTGGCTGTGGTTCCCGGTGATCGATCCCACGGAGGCCGGGTCGCCGCCCAGTTTTGCGGCCAGACGCCGCACCTTGTACTTCTGATCGCAAAAGACCATGGACCGCTCTCCCGCCTTGACGGACTGCAGCAACGTGTGCACGAGTTGCGTGCGCGACTGCTCGGCAGGCACCACGTAATAGGCATGCGTGATCGTCGTGGGACTGCTGACGCCGGGATCCACCGAAATTCGCGCGGGATCGCGTTGCATGCTCCTGGCAAGCTCTTGGATCTCGGGGGAAAACGTCGCGGAAAACAGCAGCGTCTGTCTTTCACGCGGCAGCAGGCCGAGAATGCGCTGGATGTCCCGCAGAAAACCGCGATCCAACATCTGGTCGGCTTCGTCCATGACCAGCCACGTGACCGCACCCAGGTGAAGATGGCCGGAGCCGGCGAGATCCAGCAAGCGGCCGGGGGTTCCGACCACGACCAACGGCGGCCGTTTGAGCGCGCGGTAATGGCGCTCGATCGGCGTCCCGCCGTAGACGGCCAGCGACGTGACGGACGGCGGAGCGTACTTGCGCAATTCCATCTCGATCTGCAGCGCCAATTCACGGGTCGGGGCCAGGATCAGATACTGCGGGCACCGCCCCTGTGCCGGTCCTGCGGCGGGCCGAAGAGCCCGTTCGATCATGGGCAGCAAGAAGGCCAGTGTCTTGCCGCTTCCGGTCTTGGCCTGAGCCATCACATCGCGTCCCTCGAGGGCGGGAGGCACCGCGGCCTGCTGAATCGGCGTGGGGGCGGTAATCCCGGCCTGCTGCAGGCGCTGGGCAAGAAAAGGGGGTAGATTCATCTGAACAAACTTAGACATAGCACTCCTTATTGGATTGAACTTCCCGGGACTGCAAGTCGACCGGTTACACGGTCGAGAGACGCATCGTGAGGATGGGCAATTCTAGGAAGAGAACGGGGCCGTCGATGCGACGGCCCCGACATGAACCGACTGTGGCGCGGGCTTAGTGCCGGCCGCCACCGAACCCGCCGCGGCCTCCGCCGCCACCAGAGCGTGGTTCCTGGGGACGGGCTTCGTTGACTGTCAACGTGCGGCCGCCCAGTTGGGTACCGTTCAACGCGGTGATCGCGGTTTGCGCTTCCGAATCATTGGACATTTCCACGAAGCCGAAGCCGCGCGATTGTCCGGTGAACTTATCCGTGATGATTCGGGCTGACGCCACCGCCCCATGGGCAGCAAACAAGTCACTCAGTTGCTGCTCGGTCGTGGAATACGGCAAACCCCCAACATAAATCTTCGAACCCATTGGGTTCCTCCTTTGAGAAATAGGTGTTGTCTTGGACTTGAGCAGAGGAGGCGAGGAAGGAATGGGCCGAAGACGCAAACACGATGGCGACTTAGGTCTGGCTTCCGATCAGATCCCCGGGCAGAACCAAAACAACATCAGGTATCAGGCCTTGTCACTCTCCGCTGTGGCGCCACCAGGCCTTTCGCAGCGCTACGGTTGTGGACTGTACCGCACAATGGTATCCGATTGCAAGAGTTGAATGACTCGCCGTCCCGTCCGGCCGGTCAGTATGCCGCTGGATTGGACAGCGGCCGCTGGGAAAACAAGGGAACTGCGTGCAAGCTATCGAAATACAAGGACGAATCCCCCAGCACCACCAATCCTACTTCGCCAAACCCGAGCGAATGGTCCTGAATGGACAGAACCTGGGCTCCGTCGAAAAACGTTTCCAGAAAATCTTTGCTGATGATCGTGTTCCGCTGAATCCTGAGCGAATGCCACTCGGTGGCTTTGGGTACAATGGCGGTCTGCCCCAGCACCGTCACGTTTCCATCCACCATCCGGACGACCTCCAAACGCTTTGCCGAGAGATCGATAATCGCGGCATAGAATTGCGAGGCATCCTTCAGTCCGATGATGATCCCTCCCCGGCCCGTTCCTCCTTCCGCGGGAAACCGCAGACGGACCGAGACATCCGGATATTCATACTGCAGCTTGCTCGCGACGAGCATCCGATAGCAGGTTTCCTGTTTGCAGGAAGACACCGCTTTGAGCATGTTCGGAGGCGACGGAGACTCGGGATCCGCTTCGATGGTCCAGGTTCCCGTGGACTCACCCCCGAAGGTCAGCTGCGAAAAGTCCGCCGGTGATTCGGACGGCTGCTGCTGATCGAACGTCCACCGGTTAAACAGGCCGCCGGTGATTTGCCCCTTGAGGTTGGCTTCTTTTTCCGATTGAGTCTCTATCTGGATCGCGTCGGCCGGCGCGTACAGCACGGCCGCCTGACCCATGGTTGACACAAGGATCGCCACGCATATCTTGGACAGATTCATGATTCGGACGTGTTCCCTTCGTTGGTCATAGTCATGATGGACCGGGGCTGCCCCAAGTCGACAATGTCCCGCTGACGCTGATCCCGCTCCCGGAGAATCTCTTTTCGCCGCTGCCAGCGGTTCCACGTCCACCAGTGCAGCTTGTCGCGAAACGTCACCACCGGGGGCCGGACGCTGCCGCCGGGAGCATGCTGAAAATCATAGCCCTGGTGGGTATTGCGGCGCTCAAAAAATCGCCGGTACAGATGATCGTAGATACCTTTTGCTCCATCGCCCGCCACGACAATCACTCCTTATGACGACAACAACCGTTCCAGTTCTTTCGGCTCGGCCACCGGAGCCGAGCACGTCCGCCCATGACAGACGTACGCAGCCGGATTCCCTTGCAGGCCCGTCTTTCCCGCAGCCAGCGGCAATTCGGGTTCGCTCGCCTGTCTCGATGGATCGACCGCCAATACCACCCGATTCGACAGATAGCGCTGGTGCACCGTCGTCAAGAGCGCCTCCGTCAACCGATGACTCCGAGGTCCGATGACCACGACTTCCTTGGGCTGGGACAAGAGCCAGTCCGCGGCGCACAGCATAGCCGAGGCACCGTAGGGGTTGTGCGTCATCGTACGATGGAACAGCGTGACAATCCGCCGCGCCCGCTCATAATACCCTTCCTCTCCGGTGAAAGAGAAGAGCCTCAGCAGAAAGGAGGCGAACACGGCATTGCCTGAAGGAAGCGCGCTGTCGGTTCCCGACATCATCCGCTGGAGCAGAGCTTCGTGGTTGTGGCTCGTAAAAAAGCATCCTCCTGCCGTATCGTCCCAGAAATGTTTGAACGCGGCCTCCGCCATTTCGCGCGCCCGCTCCAGATACCAGCGATGTGAGGTCGCTTCGAACGCATCGAGCAGGGCCGTCGCCAACCAGGCCGCATCGTCCAGATAGCCGTTTAATCGCGCCTGCCCGGCTGTGACCGCCCGATACACCCTCCCATCCGCATAGGCATAATCCAGCAGAAAGGTCAGCGCCCGCTCGGCGGTGGTCAGATAGGCCGCCGTTCCGAATGCCTGGTAGGCGTCCAGGAAAGCGCAGACCATCATGGCGTTCCAGCCGGTCAGAATGTTCTCGTCGCGCGCCGGGCGCGACCGCCGATTTCGAACCGCCAAGACCTTGGCCCGCGCCGGCCTTAAGAACACATCGGCCTGTTCCGACTCATCGGCCGAAAATTCGAGCCCGCCCAACCGGTGCAGCACGTTCTTCCCGTCGAAGTTCCCGGCTTCCGTCACCCCGTAGGCCCGGCAAAATTCCCCTCCGAGGTCGGCCCCGAGAATGGCCGTGAGTTCGGCCTGGCTCCACACGAAGAAGGCGCCTTCGCGACCTTCACTGTCCGCATCCTGCGCCGCAAAGAACGCGCCGTCCTGATGGGTCAACTCCCGGCGAACATATTCGAGCGTATCCTCGACCACGCGCCGGAACCGATCTTCTTTGGTCAGACGCCAGCCGTCCAGATAGAGACGCACCAATTGGGCGTTGTCATACAGCATCTTTTCAAAATGCGGCACCATCCACTGGCCGTCCACCGAGTAACGGTGAAAGCCACCGCCCAGATGGTCGTAGATGCCGCCGGCCGCCATTCGCCTGAGCTGAAACAACACCTTCCGCCTGAGCGATTCGTCCCCCGGACAGGCGGACGGCCGCAGCATGAAATTCAACGGTGGGACCGTCGGAAACTTCGGCCGGTCGCCGAAGCCTCCATGAACGTCGTCGAAGAGACCGCCCAATTCCCGGCCTGCGTTCTCCAACAGCTGTTCAACCAATGGCTCGCCGGAACGTTTGGGCGTTCCGACCCGCAGCAACCCCGCTTTGACGCGCTCGACATTTTTGGTCACCTCGCCATGATGATGCCGATAGGCTTCGATGACGCCCCGCAACACGTCCGGAAATCCCGGAAGATTGTAGCGGGGCCCCGGCGGGAAATACGTGCCCCCGTAAAACGGTTCCCGGTCCGGCGTCAGAAACATGGTCAACGGCCATCCGCCGCCACGGCCCGTGAACACTTGAACCGACTTCTGGTAGATGTCGTCCAAGTCCGGCCGCTCTTCGCGATCCACCTTGATGTTGATGAAATCCCGGTTCATGAGCGCGGCGATGTCGTCGCGTTCGAACGACTCATGCGCCATCACGTGACACCAATGGCACGCCGAATATCCGATGGAAAGCAGGATCGGCTTGTCTTCGGCTTTGGCCCGCGCGAGCGCCTCTTCTCCCCATGGAAACCAGTCCACGGGATTGGCGGCATGTTGCTTGAGATAGGGACTGGACTCGGCGTTCAGACGGTTGAGCGGACGACCGACGGACGGCGGCGCCTCTGGAGCTTCTTCTCCCGATGTTTCCTTCATGGGCCTGCGGCTTAGACGACTGCGATGGATACGTGTCCCTATGCTATAGTCCCTCAAACATAGCAGATAGATTCGGCGACACCTGCATGAAAATTTCCTTCCGTTCCGTTTCTCTTGACCAGGCAAGACGACGCCGAACCGGTGGATGGCTCTTGCCGGTTTTCCTCGCGCTGATCTCGACCGGCGCCTCGGCGGAATCGCCTCCTGCCGGTGGATCGGGTGACAGCCGCGCGCGTGCTGCGGCGCTGCAGTCCGTTTCCAGCGCGCGCATGCTGGCCGACATTCATACGCTCAGCGGGGAATCGTTCCAAGGACGCCAGACCGGCTCAGTCGGCGATAGACGGGCCGCAGAATGGGTGGCTGCACGTTTCGCGGCTCTGCACCTCACCGTTGTTCCTGTATTTTCTTCCGAGGCGGCTGATTCTTCATCCTTGCCGCCCGATCCGGCTCCATCCGTGCCGGTGTCCATCATCGGCGACGATCCGCACCTGGAAGCCTCGACGGCTCGCGGCATGACGGCCGGCCGCGCACCGGCCGACTATCTGCCGATTCTCGACTCCCCGCCGGTTGATACGACCGCACCGGTCGTCTTCGTCGGTTACGGCATTTCCGATACGGCCCGCGGCTATGACGACTATGCCGGCCTCGACGTGCGAAACCGCATCGTCCTCTTCATGCGGGGAAAACCCGATCACTACCCGGTGCCCGTCTCTCATGCGGAGAAGGAACGAATCGCCCGTGAAAACGGCGCCGTCGGATTTCTGACGGTCACCGGCCCGATCTTGAATCCGTATGAGGCCCGCCGAGGGATGACGACCGCCCCCAGCGCCTTTTATGGTCGACAGGGCGGCGGTATTCCGCTGCCGGGAGCCTGGATCAGTCCGGCATTCGCGGACCGGCTCCTCTCGTCGGCAGTGGGAGGAGATCAGCCCTTGCGTGCATTGCAGGAACGTGTGAATCAATCCCGCCGCCCGCACTCGCGGCCTGCCGGCTCCGTCGTCCGCATGGCCTGGGACAGTCTGCGTACGTCGGGGCCGCTCTACAACGTCATCGCCAGTATTCCGGGACGAGAGCCTGATCTCAAAGAACAACCCGTCATCCTCGGCGCCCATCGCGATCATTTCGGACGACAGGCCGGTTTGCTCTTTCCCGGAGCGGACGACAATGCGTCGGGCACCGCCGTCGTGCTGGAGGTGGCCCGGATCCTCGCGGAAGCCGGCGTGCAGCCCGCACGAACGATCACCTTCGTATCCTTTGACGGAGAAGAGCAGGGCCTGCTCGGCTCCCGGTCATACGTGGACAGGCACGTGACCGGACCGGTGAAACCCACCGGCATGATCAACGTGGATCATGCCGGCGTTGGCAACGGACGGCTGACGGTCGGGGTGACCGGATTCGACAAGCAGGTGGCACAGGAGGCGGGGCAGTCGGCGGGGCTCGCCGAGCAGCTGGATCTGTTTGGATTTTTCCCCGGCGGCGACCACGTGCCCTTCAAAGAGGCCGGAGTACCGACCATCACGGTCGTCAGCGGCGGCTCACACGCTCACTATCACAAACCCACCGATACACCGGACACGGTGAATCCCCGCATCTTGGAATCGGCGGCCCGCTACGTGCTCGCGCTGGTCTGGCAATTGGCCGACTCGCGCTAGAGACGCGGGGAAACGTATTGCCGGTAGATTTTCGCTCAGGGGATTTCGTCGAGCAGCGTCGATTCGATGGGGGGCAGAGGTGCCGTTCCTCGAGGGGGACTGGGAAGCACGATGGGAGAGCCGACTTGGTTGGCTCCTTGAATCAAACCGATGGAAAGCTGCGGTCCCAACGTCATGACTGCCCCGCTCCATGCCTGACCCGTGGTGGGGTTTCGGAAACTGAACGATTGGAAATTGTTCCCGGGATTGTACATGTACCCTTGCGTCCCTTGATTATCGATATACAGACTGCCCGGACCCACGAGGCTGAAAAGAGGCGCGACCCCGCCGTCGAATCCCCGCACACCCGACACGGTTTGGGCCCAAGCTGGTCCCCCTCCGGCCACGCACAGCAGCAGGAAGCACGTGGCCGCGGCGCAGAGCGATCGATGCGAAGGAAGTTCATGACAGTCTTGCATAAACCCATTATAGTATGGGACACATTCCCTGTCGATCATTCAAAGGGGGCACCATGACACGAAGATCGAGGCCGTCCGGGGTATGCCCGGTGCTGCTGGGTATCAGCATCAGCCTCACCGGAATGACCGGACCCGCCTGGGGCGCGGACGATCCGAAAGCTCAGTCGGAAGAGCGGCGGGAGGCCATTTCGCTGGCCGACGCGGCGCTTCGCGCCTTGAAGAGCAATCTGGATATCAGCATCAGCCGCCAGACGAAAGAGAGCCGGCTTGCGGATATCGTCGTGGAGCAGGCCAAGTTCGATCCGACCCTCAGCGTAAACGGGCAATACAACCGGTCGGCCAGCCCCCTGAACCGTCCGGTGTTCGGCGGTACGCAGGGCAACCTCACCGATATCCAAACCTTCGATCAGCGGACCAGTCAGGTAACGGTCGACGCGGTGACGAACCTCGTCACCGGCGGTAACATCGACGTCAACTATGCTCCGGCGCGAACCAACGTGAACCCCGAAGTCGCCCAAGGATTCTTGTACAACCCGGCCTATACGAGCAGCCTGGCGTTGACCGTGACGCAGCCGTTGCTCCGGAATGCCGGCATCGACATCAATAAAACGTTCATCAAGGTCGCCCAAAACAACGCCGACGTGGAGCAGCACGTCTTTCGAGATCGCGTGTTGACCGTGATCGCCACGGTGGAGCAGACCTATTGGGAACTGGTCTTCGCAAATGAGAATTTAAAGGTGGCGCAAGCAGCCCTCAAGGCCGCACAGGAACTGCTGGCCAGCAACCGGGCCAAGTCCAAGGCCGGCGTCATGTCCATCGTGGACGTCCTGCAGGCCGAGGCCGCCGTGGCCTCCCGCGTGGAACAGGTGCTGGTCGCGGAAAAAGCCATTCGCGATCAGGAAGACCAACTCCGTCGCCTGCTCAATCCCGGTGAAGAAGACCTGCGTCTGGACGTGCGCCTCACCCCGATCGATCCCCCGGTCACGGTGCTGGAACCCCTCAGCCTCCAGGAGGCGATCGACATTGCGATCGAGCAACGTCCGGAAATCGTACAGGCGAAGAAAAATCTCGACTCCGGCGAACTCAATAAACAGTTCGCGAAGAATCAGCTGCTTCCGACCCTGTCGTTTCAAGGCACGATGGGCCTGCTCGGCCTGGGCGGCGACTACAAGGGCACCAGCGAGAGGAACTTCAACGGCGATTTTTACAACTATGGCGCCGGCCTCGTGCTGAGCTATCCGCTCGGGAATCGCTCGGCCATCAGCACCTACAACAAGCGGCAACTCGAAGCCAAAAACGCCGAAGCGACCCTGTCCAGCGTGCGGCAACAAATCATCGTGGGCGTTCGGGAGGCGGTGCGCCGGGTGCAGACGGATTTCAAGCGAATCGAAACCACCCGCTCCGCCCGCATCATGGCGGAGAAGCAGCTTCAGGCCGAGCAGGAGCGTCTCAAAGTCGGTCTCAGCACGACGCGCTTCGTACTCGATTTCCAGCGCGATCTCGCGACGGCGCAGGGCAACGAACTGCGCGCGACCGTGGATTACAACAAGTCGTTGTCCAACCTGTCGCGGCACAAGGCGACGACGCTCGACCGCTACCATCTCGAACTGTAGCGCCTGTCCGCGATGGCTCCGCAGCCTGACCGGTCTCTTCAGGATCGCGGCGCAGAACGGGGAGCCGTCCTTGCGCTGCTTCCCATGGCCGCCACAGCCGCATTTTACGGCCTTCCCACGCGACTCCAGGATCAGCCGGCGGTCCAATTCATCCCCCAGCTGCTGGGCTACCTGGCGTGTATGCTCTGGGCAGCCCGTAATCCCGGACTCATCGCCCGTTTCGGGCTCGAACCGGCCAAGATCGGCGCGGGCCTCGTGCGCGGAGTGCCCGTCGGTTGCGTGCTGGGATTCTTCAACTCCTTCGTGATTCTTTGGTGCGTTCCACGGTTGGGGTACGACCTCACGTTTCTCACGCACACGCCGCATGCCCGGCTCCCGGTGTACCTCATGCTGCCGTGGTTCATTTGCCTCATCGCGCTGTTCGTGGAGTTCAACTTCCGCGGCTTTCTGCTGGGACGCCTGCAGGCGCTGGGCACTGCGGCGCTCGGAGCCGGCCGTCCCCGTCTCCGTTCGAATCTCGCCATCGGACTCAGCGCGCTCGCATTTTCCTTCGATCCGTTCATGACGCAGACGTTTCGTGAGCTCCACTGGATCGCCGTCTGGGATGGAGCGATCTGGGGCGCGCTTCACGTCGCCATGCGCAACCTGTACGTCCCCATCACCGCGCATGCAGTGGAGGTTCTCGTCATGTATAGTGTCATACGATTGGCGCTGCTGGAGTGAACCGGCACCGACGTATTCGGCGATCCCGGCGTCGAGACGGACGTGCGCCGGTCCAGCCGGACGTGGCTCCCCGACCCGAATCAGAACGGCAGACCGGCATCGACGAGACTGCAGCGGGCCGGCGACATCATCTCGCACATCGTGAACGAACTGATCAAATACGGGCTCTACTTCCTGCTCGGCGGGACGATCGTCAGCCTCTCGACCTACCTGGGCTCGCAAGGGCGATCTTTCCTGGCCGCCTTTGCCAGCACGTTTCCGGCGATCACCGGCGCCACGTTTCTTCTGATCTATCTGAATGGCGGAACGGACTCCCTCGTCGGCTACGCGAAGAACCTCTTGTGGTTCGTTCCACCGTGGATCGTCTATGTGATCAGCATGATCGTCGTGGTGCCCCGTCTTGGATTCTGGCCCGGCGCGGCCATGTCGCTGACGCTGTATATGATGTGCATTGCCATCCTGAAGATGACGCTGCGATAACCGCCAGGAGGGCGGTCAGTGTTTCGCGTGAAGGGCAGCGTGAGCGACCTGAGTTTCGAGGTGCGGCTCGGCGGGAAAAACGATGGCCTAGCGGGTCCGACCGGGCGGATCGAATGGGGACGGGTTACGACACGCCGAAGTGCAGGCGGCTCATCTCCCTCATCGCCGCCACCAACTGTTCGACCGCCTCGGTGACGGCGGCGCTGGCCTTGTGTGACGGGCCTTTGCCTCCGGCCCAGATATCCGGAGGATTCTCCAATTCGAGCACGTTCTGACAGAATCTGCTCAATGAGTGCTTCCAATAGACGCCGTCCTGCGCTTGTTGAACGAAATGTTCCCGGTCCTCCGTGAAGGGCGCGTCGAATTGCCTGGCCCGCATCTGCCACATCTGCTCCATGGCCTGCTGCCGCTCCTGACTAAATTCCAAGCGGGTGGCCTTTTCGTTCAAGGCGGCGAACAATCCCCCGATTACGCGTTCGACCTCGGACTCGGGAAACATACCGACGCAAGATTGCACGACGAGATATTTGTGGAACAGAAAGACCTCGGCGCTGACGCGGGCGTCGTTCGCCGAGGGATCGTAAGCCCTTGCCAATTCCTTGAGCGCGTCCCCGGACCGCCCTTCCAGACTGCTGCCCAGCAGGATTGCCAACTGTCGACCGAGGCTCAGATAGTCAGACGGCGTGGAGGACTGTGCCATACGAATCGAAACTCCTCTCCTCGGGCCGGACGGCCGACCCGTCATGTGGTAGATATCCGTGGCGCGCACCGGCCTCATATTCTCATTCGGCGGAGGAATCCCCAAGACAAAGCAGGATTCCTTCCGCCCCCCTATGGCGACGCCCCTTCGTTGAAGACGCCGCCGGCTCTTGCTAGGATGACCGGTCTCGCTTCTGCACAGAAGGAGGGCGTGTCCCGCCTATGGAGCCTCAATCCGCGGTTCGCAGCCTGATCGTCGAAGGGGCGCGGCAGAACAATCTCAAAAATATTTCCCTCACGCTGCCTCACGACCAAGTCACCGCCGTCACGGGTTTGTCCGGATCAGGGAAATCATCGTTGGCGTTCGATACGCTGTATGCCGAAGGCCAATGGCGCTATGTCGAATCCCTTTCGACTTATGCCAGGATGTTTCTCGAAAAAGTCTCCCGTCCCGACGTCGACCGCATTCTCAACGTCCGTCCGGCCATCGCCATCGAGCAGAAAAATCAGGTGCGGACCGCACGCTCGACCGTCGGAACCTCCACCGAGATCGCCGATCTGCTGCGCCTGCTGTTCGCGAAGATCGGCAGGCCGGTCTGTCCGGATTGCGGAGTGGAAGCCCGGGCGTTTCACCCGGACAGCGTCATCGACGATCTGCTCGGCCGTTTTTCCGGCGCGCGAGCTTTGATTCTCTTCCCCATCAAGCCGCCCGTCGCCAAACAGGAGGAGGCCTTCCGGCAGTCCCTGCTGACCAGGGGCTATGCCCGCCTCAAAGCCGGAGACGACATCGTCGATTTACACGACGCGCCGCGGCTGCTCCCCCAAACGCAGGACGGCCTGTACGTCGTCCTCGACCGTCTGGTCTTGGGACGGGACAATCGGTCCCGTCTTGCGGAAGCGGTGGAAACCGCATTTCGAGAAGGTGAAGGTTATTGCGCCGTAGACGTGATCGGGACCGGCATGCAGACCTACAGCAGCGGATTCCTCTGCCAACGCTGTGGACGGACCTTCGAGCTCCCGAGGCCCGTTTTGTTTTCGTTCAACCACCCGCTCGGCGCCTGCCCCGAATGCAAAGGCTTCGGCAACGTCTTGCGATACGATCCCGACCTGGTGATTCCCGATCACGGCAAGTCTCTCGCCCAGGGGGCCATCGAGCCCTGGAGCAAGGCCGGCACAGACTGGTGGCAGAAACAGATGTTGCTGGCCATGAAGCGACAAGGAATTGCCATCTCGGCTCCCTTCAAGGACCTGCCTCAACCGGTTCGCGACCTCCTCTGGAAGGGGGACAAGTCCTTCGACGGTATCAACGATTTCTTCACCTACCTGGAAGGGAAACGCTACAAGCTGCACGTGCGCGTACTCCTGAGCCGCTATCGCACGCCCGTCACCTGCCCGAGCTGTCACGGCAGCCGCCTGAAACCGGCTGCTCGCTGCGTAAAAATAGGCGGCAGGGACATCCACGACATCGCCGAGATGACCGTCGAACGCGCGACTGCCTGGCTGAACGACCTGGCCCTGAGTCCGTTCGAGATCGAGATCGCCGCGGACCTGCTCAGACACCTCCGCGCCAAGTTGGGATTCCTCACTCGAGTGGGTCTCGGCTACCTGACCCTGGCCAGGCAGACCAAAACCCTCTCGGGCGGCGAGGCGCAACGAGTCTCGTTGGCCAATCAGCTTGGCGCCAGGTTGGTCGGCACGCTGTACGTCCTCGACGAACCGACCATCGGACTGCATGCGAGGGACACTGCCCTGCTCGCGGAGATCCTCAGGGACCTCGCGTCCGCCGGAAACACCGTTGTGGTCGTCGAACATGACCGCCGGATGATCGAGTCCGCCGACTACGTCGTGGAACTGGGGCCACAGTCCGGGGAGAAAGGCGGTGAAGTCGTCTGTGCCGCTCCGGTAAAGGATTTTCTGACGGACCGCAGAGCAATCACGGCCCGGTATCTTCGCGGGGAAGACCAGATTCCGGTGCCGAAGACGCGCCGTCGCGGCAACGGCAAGCTACTGGTCGTTGCCGGCGCGAGCGAGCACAACCTAAAAGATCTCCTCGTCAGACTGCCGCTCCACATGCTGATCTGCGTGACCGGAGTATCCGGATCCGGCAAGAGCACACTGGTCGAAGACGTCCTCTATCGCGCGCTGGCCCGTGCGTTTCGCGTGGAATCGCTGTCGATGGGGCGATTCGCCGCCATTAAAGGGATCGAGCATCTGAGCGGCGTCCGGATGATCGACCAGCAGCCGATCGGACGGACACCGAGATCGAATCCCATTACCTATCTGAAAGCCTTTGAGGAGATCAGGCGGCTGTTTGCCTCCGAACGGGAAGCCCTCCGCCGGAGCTTCACGCCCGGACATTTCTCGTTCAATGCGGCGGGAGGGCGTTGCGAACGCTGCGAGGGCAGCGGAGTGGAAAAGCTGGAGATGTACTTTTTCGAGGACATGTACGTCCCCTGCGAGGTGTGCGAGGGGAAACGATTCAAACCCGAGGTCCTGACCGTTCGCCATCGCGGGAAAAACATCTCCGAGGTGCTCGCGATGACGGCGGACGAGGCCATGTCCTTTTTCGCCGGGGTGCCCAAACTCCAGGAGCGCCTGCATCTCCTCTCTTCCATCGGCCTGGGGTACCTGCGGCTGGGACAATCCGCTACGACGCTCTCCGGAGGCGAGGCCCAACGGCTCAAGATCGCGGCTGAATTGGCCATGAACGGCGGATCGTCTCACCGGAGGACAGCCCCCCTTCCCGGAGGAACGCGCAACGACGGGCATCACCGTGAGCGGAGCCAGTCGCCCGGCATGCTGTACATCATGGACGAGCCGACGACCGGACTCCACTTCGACGACGTGAAGAAACTGTTGGCGGTGCTCCACAGACTCGTCGATGCCGGCAATACGGTGCTCGTGGTCGAGCATAACTTGGACGTGATCAAGTCCGCCGACTGGATCGTGGATCTCGGACCGGAGGGGGGCGACGCAGGCGGCCGGATCGTGGCGGAAGGAAGGCCTGAACAGGTGGCAACAACAGCGGCGTCGCACACGGGAAGATTTCTGGCGGAGTCCCTGGCCGCGACGGCTGCGACCTGAGAAGGGTCTGGCTCACCACATTTCGATCGCTCTCGTCAGCCGGCCTGCGGATCATCCTTATGCTCTTCTTGCGGAGCATGCCCACCGGCCAATTTGCGATGCAGATATGTCCTGCTGACCGTCGTGATGACAAACGCCAGTCCAATGGCGATGGGAACGAATACCGCTGAGGCGATATTGGCGTTCTTGATCAGGCCGGCTTCGTAGAGTCCCTTGAGAATGTACCCGGCCAATCCCGCCAGGTAATAGGCGATGACGATCACCGACAGGCCCTCGACTGTATGCTGGAGGATCACCTGGCTCTTGGTGGTCTTGTCCACGCTTTGCAGAAGCGCGAGATTCTGGGCTTCGAGAATCAGATCGACGCGCGCGCGTATGATCGAGATGATGCCTTCAAACCCGCCCCGCAGGGTATCGATGCGCCGGAGCAGCTGTTGGTAGCCTTCCGCGACGCCCGTGATCCCTCCGAGCACGTAGTCGGACACGGGCCGATAGGAATCGATCGGACGCTCGGCCAGGGAGTTCAATGTCGCGTGAACGATCTTGTCGTACGGCAACGAGGCGGACAGTTCAAAGTGGAGCCGGCCGGCGATGCGGTTGGTCTTGAGAAGATCTTGCGTGAGGCTGTTCAGCCAGCGCTGCAATGTCTGCGAATCCGCATGGCCGATGTGGCCACTGATCACTTCGCGTTGCTTCAGGTGGACCTGTTCGAATTTATACACCTGATCCACGGCGGCGGAGAACAACGGCTTCTGCATCAGCAAGAGATGGTAGTAGGTTTCAATCCGGACGACGGCATCGACGATGTCTTTCAGACGCGATGCGACGCCCTGCGGCTGTCCCACGCTGACCCAATACCGCTCGCGCCCCTGCTCGTCCGGAGTAAAACTCGTCACCACCGTGGTCTGCTCGTCGAGGACCCGGCTCCCGTAGACCACCGGGCCCGGCAGTAATGATTTCATGCGCTCGCGAGAAGGTACCGCATCCAACGTGAGCAGGATGTCGAGCCGGCACACTTCCGTGCCGAGCGGGGTCACCGGAAATTGATAGCCGGGAAAGGTCAAGGATCCGAATGCCGCCTCGGCCCATGTCGGGAGAGGCAAATGCCAGAGCTGATAATTGTAATACTCGGTATGGGCCTGCCAGACGATGATCAATCGCTCGCCGGTCGCCGTTTCCTTGACGCCGTAGCCGAACGTCTCATGGAGAAAGATGTGGTCATCCGGCACGGAGAACGCGGACAGGATCGACTCGAATTCCTCCCGGCTGGCTTTGCGTTGCACCGGAGGATCCGACATCCTGAACGCCATGTAGTGGACGTGCGCGGGAGCTCTGAGCCATTCGGCCAACGGCGTCTGCGGCCGTTCATGGAGTTTCTTCAGCAACGCTTCGGTTCCGGACTGCGAAAACTTTCGTTCGGTCATAGCGCTCCTTGGATCATCCTCACGACACAGTCCCAACCGTACGCCGGCCCCGGCAAAACGGACCGGCTATAATCCCGGCCGCTTGTCCGCCGTCACCATCAGGTGCAACGGCTCGTCGGTGCGGCGCACCTCCAGCTCCAGAATCTCGCCGGCATCCACATGGCAAAGGCGTTTGGCGTCGCGCTCGTTCCTCGCCGTCGCCAGCGACGCGCCGTTGCAGGCCACGATCCGGTCGCCGACCTTGAGGCCCGCCTTTTCGCCCGGCAGCCCGGTGCGAAGCTCGCGTACCAGATAGAAGCGTGTCCCTCGTTCCTCGAGCAGTTCCCAGTTCACGCCGATCCGACCGGATCCGAGCAGTCCCGTCTGCGCGCCGAATCGTGTGAGAATGCGGTGGACGATCAGCCGCGCAGACCCCTCGGGATCGTCGGTCGTGGGATCCGTCAAATGGCCCTCGCCGTTGAACAGCAACAGGCCGGTTTCGACGTCGATCATGCGCAGCGCCAGCGAGACGCTGTGCATGCGGTCCTGGGGACGTCGTTCCCACTGCTGCACCTCGCCGACGATGATGGCCTGTGCGCCGACCAGTCTGCCCACTTTCAGCACGTTGGCATCGTCCGCATGAGTGAGCTGAATGACCTGCTCTTTCAGCACTTCGTCCAGCTTGGCCCGCTCCACCATGTGGATGTCCAGGTCGAGCATCAAGGTCGTGACGATTCCGGTCACACGAGAGCCCGATCCGCGCGCACCCGCCGCGTCTTCGAACAACATGACCGCCATCGTGCGATAGCGATCGATGTTCTCACGATCGATGGGACCGTTGCCGGTCACGACGGGTTCGAAGCGGCCGTTGACCGCCTGAACAGCCTGCACCCCGGTCGCGACACAGGCTTTCCTCCGCTGCAGGATGGCCGCGGGCGGCCCCCAGGCGCACAATTCCTCGTTCACCATGACCACGTGATGCGGATATTCCCGTTGCTGGTCCGCCGCGATATTCGTGAACGGATAGAAGAGACAACCGCCGATCCAGACCGAGATGGGACAGAGCGCGAGTTCGTACAACCATTGCTTGCGCGCCGTCAGCGAATACTCCCACACGAGCAGGCGCCCGTCGTCACGCAGAACCCGGTCGGGGCGGCCGATTTCCTCGATAATCTGCGCCTTCGTCATGGGAACCGCAAGGCGATCGAGCTTGGATTCCGATTTGACGATCGTATAAGCCACGCCGCATCCGGACGCGCCCGCGCCGATGCCGACCGCCAGTATCATGTTGAGAAAAATCCGGCTTCGCTGTGCGGCTACAGACCGTCGCATCGGCGGCAGCGTACCATCGAGGTACGGCTCGCCGCAATGTGAGGACCGGACCGTCATGGGAAGCGATCCAAGGGTGCGGGGAACTCAGCGCCGGGAGACACGCTCACGCGAGCGTCGGATGGGCTGATAGCGGACCGCTGAATTCCTAGTTCAGGCAGGGATCGATGGGCATATCGGCATAGTGCCGATACTCTTCGCCCAATGCGCTCACGATATCAGGCCAAATACGCAAGGGGTCTTTCTCGAAGACGATGTTCGGATCCGCCGGGATGGTAATCCAGGAGCCGGTTTTCATTTCCGACTCAAGCTGTCCTGGTCCCCATCCGGAATATCCGACATAGGCTCGAAACGCCTCTCGCCCTTGATTGGTGGTCAGAATCCGATCGACCAGTTCGACATCGCCGCCCAGACACACGCCGTCAAACACATGATGTGAATTGTCCGGCATCTGGTTCAGCCGATACAACAGCATGACCTGATTCGGCTGGACGGGCCCTCCTGAGAACAGCACGTGCCGCTGTCCCTCCAGAACCGGAACGTGAGGCAAGGCCTCCGATACGGACATGGCGGTCGGACGATTCACGACGACTCCCAACGCGCCGTCCGCACCGTGCTCGCACAGCAGCACCACGGTTTGACGGAAATTCGGGTCGCGAAGCGTCGGAGCTGCGATGAGGAAGATGCCCTTGCCTAGGGGGAGTTGCATACGGCTTATCCTATCGCGCCATCACGGCACACGCAAGCCGATCGTCCCTCCGCCGGCGACGGCGAAGACGATTGTCCGACGCGTCGTCTGCAATCACGATGCGTGCGGATTGATCATCGCGGATTCTTCCGAGCGATTATGGCGAGGCGACTATTGATAGAGAGAATCCCGTCGATCGCGAAGGAGATCATTATACGGAGTCACCGCCTTATCGCGGGCCTCGGATGGGTCTATCTCGATGATACAGACATCTTCCCGGTCGCGCGGCGACCGGCAGAGGATTTCCCCTCGCGGATTGACGATCTCGCTGTTGCCGATATACACGAGCGGAGCCTTGCCCCCGCGGGATTCCATTCCGGTACGATTGCACGTCACGGAGAAGACGCGATTCTCAAGACAACGGACGGGCATGGAGTCTGGACAGTTCGGCAACACCAGATTCGACGGATGGCAGATGATATCGGCACCCCTCAGCGCCAACGCGCGAGCCGACTCCGGATAATACCAATCGAAACAGATCATCACCCCGATCCTGGCCGGGCCGATATCCCACACGCGGAAGCCCGTATCGCCGGGCGTGAAGAACAACGTCTCTTCGGAAAACAAATGGGTCTTCCGGTACGCTCCGATGAAGCCGGTGGGACCGACCGCCACGGCGGAGTTATACAGGAGGGAACCGGCCCGTTCCGCAAGGCCCGCAACGATGACCATGTGCTTCTTGCGCGCGATTTCGATCAGACGCGCCGTGGTGGGTCCGTCCGGAATGGATTCGGCTAGGTTTCGCACTTCCGACTGCGAAACGAACTGATAGCCGGACACGCAGAGTTCCGGCAAGACAATCAGATCGGCCTCGATCGCGTCGAGCTGGGCCGAGATCCGTTCCAGGTTCGCCGAGGTCTCGCCGAATTCCGGATTGCTTTGGTAGTAGCCGATGCGCACGACAAGTCCCTTTTCACTCGAACACGGAAGAGCGGGTGATTCCCTGAGACAGAAACGGGCAGGGACCACTGGTCCCTGCCCGCTAGACTACAACCCACAAACCGTACGGAACAATGTTCAGCGCGGCTTACTTCACCTCGGACAGGTGAGTCACGGCGCCTTCGGCATGTTTCGTGGCCACATCGGCATGCCCGGCTTTCCCATGTTCCACCGCTTCCTGAAGATGCTTGACCCCTTCGTCCAGATGCGGATTCTTCGTGTCCTTTTGCGCTGCCTGGGCATGCTTGAGCGCGCCTTCCGCGTGCTTCGTCAATGCATCCGCATGACCCTGCTTACCGTGCTCTACCGCTTCCTTTGCATGTTCCACGGCTTCGCTCACATGCTTGTTGTCCGCCTGAGCAACCAGCGGCATGCCGAGCAATGCCACAGCTGCCAGCAGAAGCGCTCCGCGTTGGATAGTCACTTTCATGGGACCTCCTCTTATGGTTATCCGTTCGATGAGAGAGAGAGATGGATAAGGACTGCTAATGTGTTCACCTTACACAGCCGTTTTTTAGCTGTCAAGACGGCCGGGCCGGCGCATCGACCCCCAGGACTTTTTGCAGGCCTTGAAAATCTTTCTCCACCGGACAGGCGAAATCGCGGCTCCATTCCCACCAGGATCCGGCATAGTTGCGCACCTTTTGAAAGCCCGCCAATTTGAGCACCACATACAACCAAGCCGACCGGACGCCACCGGTGCAGTAACACACAATCTCCTGGTCCGGATGCAGGCCCTTGTCCTCCAGGCCGGATTGGATCGCTTGGAGATCCTTGACGGTGGCATTTTGGTTCAGAAATCCGTTCCATGCGATGTTGATGGCGGAAGGGATATGGCCGGCTCGTGGGATACCGGAGACTTCCTTCCCCAGAAACTCCTCGAGACTCCTCGCATCGACGATCACGACTTGCGGATGGGACTGCTTCACCACTGCTCGAAGCTCGTCCTTCAGGATCGCGGCGTCCTTATTGATCCGGATGACGAAGGTGCCGGGTTTGACGTTGACCCGGCCATGTTCGAAGGGGCGACGTTCATCGATCCATTTGACCCACCCTCCGTCGAGGATGCGCAGATTCTTGTGCCCGAAATACTCGAGCATCCAGAACATGCGTCCTTCATCTCCCCAGTTGTCGAACGGATTCGAATAGATGACGACTTCGCTGTCGTCGTTGATACCCAAAGCACGGATTCGCTGCTGCATGCGGGACGGATCCGGATCCAGAAGTCCTTTGGCCACGGCGTTCGGATCGCTATACTCGTGCCAGGTCGAATTGACGGCGCCAGGGATGTGGCCGCCGAATTCGTACGCCGCTTTCCCGCGGACATCGATGATGACGAGCCCTGGCCGGCCCAATTTACCCTGCAGAGTTTCGGTGTCGATCAGTAACGGATGTGTCATAACTCCTCTCAATGCCCTCCCTGTCCTCTGTGAAATTCAGCAGGCCTTTTGCTCACGTGCGCTCCTGCCGGCGCACGGCAAGTCCCGCCATCACGCATCCAAGAGCGCCCGAACGTGGGCCTCCACCGAATTGGCCAATGCCGGCAAATGATAACCACCCTCCAGCGAAGAAAGAATGCGCCCCCTGGCATGCCGCCTGGCAATACCGGCGACGATGCCCGTCAAGTCCGCATAGCCGGCTTCGGTCAATCCCATGCCGGCCAGGGGATCATCCCGATGCGCATCGAACCCGGCGGAGATGATCACGAACTCCGGCTTGAATGCATCCGCCGCCGGGACCAGGGACTTCAGGAAGGCATCGCGATAGGCTTCGTCCCCTTCGCCCTGCTCCATAGGAACGTTGACGGTAAAGCCTTCTCCCGCTCCGCGTCCCCGCTCGGTCGCACGTCCGGTCCCCGGATAATGCGGATACTGGTGCGTGCTGAAAAACAATACGGTCGGGTCATCCTCGAAACTATGTTGCGTTCCATTTCCATGATGCACGTCCCAGTCGACGATCAATACTTTCGCGAGACCGTGTTTCTTTTGAACATACCGCGCTGCGATCGCCACGTTATTGAAGAAGCAAAAACCCATCGCGCGGTCACGTTCCGCATGGTGGCCGGGAGGCCGCACGGCGCAAAATACGTGGTCGACCTGAGCGGCCAGGATGGCATCTACCCCAGCCAAAACCCCGCCCGCGGCCAGGTAGGCGGCTGCCAACGATCCCGGCGACATCGACGTGTCCGGATCCAGCGACACCCGTCCGGTGGAAGGAGCGCGGTCTTCCAAGGCTGTCACGTACCGGCTGCCGTGGATCTGCGTGACCCATTCGTGCTCCGCTTTCCTCGGCTCGATCTTGAGAAGCCGAGCGGCCGTGCCTCCATACTCCAATTGCTGCATGATCGCACGGAGCCGATTCGGCGACTCGGGATGCCCCGCACCCATGTCGTGGTCGAGATAAGCGGTATGATAGACAAGTCCGGTCTTGCCCATAGCGTAACTCCGCAAGACACGCCTCACACGCCTTCGTGCGAGACAGCGCAGCTGTTGAGATTAGCACGCGCCGTTGCGCATAGACAATCTGCGCCGCCCCATGCTACGGTTCGACCAGGACGTTGGAGCAGCTCATGCCTAACCCAAGAATCGAACCACTCAAGAAAGTCCTCGCCATGGATCCCAACGATGACGTGGCGTGGTTCGGATTAGGGAAAGCCTACATGGACGACGGCAATTTCGAAGAAGCCGTGACGGCGCTCCGTCAGTGCATTACCGTCAAGCCGACGTACTCGGCCGCGTACTACGCCCTTGCCCAATCGCTGCATAAGCTGGGTCGCCACGCCGAATGCCGGGAGATCGCGGCAACAGGCATTGACATCTCCGCCAAGAACGGCGATGCGATGGTGACGAAGAATCTTGAGAGCCTGAAGAGTTCCCTGCCGGCCTGATCCTCACCGTCTCACAACAACCGATCGAACGAATCCCGTTGGCGCTCCGTCAAGGGAGTGGCGGCGGATGGATTGCGAATCAACAGGCGTACACGCGGATGGCCGGCCTGACGGCCGTTCCGCTCGTGCACGTCGACATTGGCCAGCCTGGTTGCGGCACTAACGGGGAGAGGTTCGACGTCCCAAAGCGTGATCAAGACGGCGCTGAGGTGCCGGAGCCCGGTCAAGAGCATGGTCGTCGAGCCGGCCATCGCCCTGAGATCGAGGCTGACATTCCTTCGCCGAATCCACCCGGCTCCCTGCAATTCCGCCCGAGGGATGGAAAGACTGAGCACGACGGGATCGACGTAATCGGCAAGTTGCTTGGCTTTCTGCCGAACGCGTGCAAGCACGCGATGAATCAAAATCGCACCCCGATCTGGCAGGTTATCTCCCTCATGGGCTAGGCCGGCGATTGGATTCCGTCTCGGCGTGCGCGATCCCACCATCGCGGTGACTTCGACGAAAAATCGATCCGACCCGACACGGCACTCCAGATCCGCAGTCTTGGCTTGGGATTCAGGCAGAAATATCACGGCGGCACCGACACGAATCAGCTGCGAAGCCAGTTCCATCTCCGCAAGAGCCGATTCCCGGACACCATAGTCATACTGCATCAGCCGATGAATGAGCCGGCCGAGACGCAGATGGCTCGATTGATCACGGCATTGTCGCTGCAGCATCGCATATCGTTCCCGAAACTCGCGAGGAAGCACCGGCTCATCTGTCCAGCTGACGGCCTCCGCTGCGCCGTTCAAGCGGACGAGCTGATTGACAAGTTTGATCGTCTGTTTGGGACGAAAGCGCGCCATGGAGCAGCCGGACGGATTTGCGGACAGGCCGCATCGACCGTATAAGCCCTCGATGCCGCAAGGATGGAGCGGCATCACCGCATCGGAACGCCGAATCAGAACTCAGTTCATTCTCCCGTGCTCGTCGTGGGCCGATCGATTCTCGTCGTTGTTGCGTGCGGCGACTTCTTCGCATGCTTCGTCCATCCATCGGCCGGCGCATGCAAGGATCTCTCGGACCAACGGCTCAGGCTGTCCCGTCTGCTTGATGGTCCACTGCGCGACATATTCCAGCAGCGAGTCCCGTTCGAAGCGCCGGGTCGTCTGAAGCGCCAACTCCGTCAACTCCCTGAAGCCGGTCCTGAGGACGGATTCGACGGTATCACGGCCGTACGACGTACTGGCGATGACATACTGCACGGCACGATTGAGTTCTTGATCGGTCATGTCGGGTCCTGAATCGAAAGATTCTCACATCCGACCCGAAAACTGTCAATCCACGCAGATCCCGGTCGGCATCGTTTTTTATCCCGGCCCGCGGAGTGGGAGTGATATGATTCGGCTTTCTTTTACGGCAAGGAGTGAACACATGGCGACGACGGTCCCGGCTCGGCGGCGATCACGACACTTCGCGGTGTCCGACCGATGGAATCTTACCGATCTCCTGGAAAACCCCGTGGAACGATTCGAGCGACACCTCGCCGATCTCGATACGCTCGTCACGCAAATCGAGTCGGCGCGGCCGACTCTGTCCGCTGCAATACCGGACAAAGCTTTCCAATCGATTCTGAAGACGCTGGAAGCCGTGACCCGGGGTTCCTCGAGCCTCGGCGCCTATGCCTATCTCTGGTTCTCGGGAAACACGAAGGACCTGAATGCGCGGTCCTTCAAAACGCGCGTCGAGGAACGTCTCGCCGCCCTCAACAATCGCCTCCTGTTCTTCGAACTCTGGTGGCAGAGCTTGGACGAATCCTCCGCAAACCGGCTCATGGCCGATTCGCATGACCTGCGCTACTACCTGGAAACGATTCGCCGGCACAAACCCCATACGCTTTCCGAGCCGGAAGAAAAGGTCATCAACATCAAAAACGTCACGGGACGCAGTGCGATCAACACGCTGTATGAAGTCGTCACGAACGGCTTGTCCTTCACCATCCGCGATGGGGGGGGAAAGAAGGTTGTCAGCCGGGAAGAATTGATGTCGTACGTGCGAAGCCCGAAAAGCGCAGTCCGACAGGAAGCGTATACCGAATTCTACCGTGTGTTTTCGGCCCAGCGCGACTTGCTGGGCGAAATATACAAGACTTTGGTCAATGACTGGAAATCCGAGAATCTTTCCCTCCGGGGATTCTCCTCCCCGATTGCAACGCGGAATCTCGGGAACGATGTGCCGGACGAAGCGGTCGAGGCCCTGCTTTCGACATGCGCCAAGAACGTGGACGTCTTTCAGACCTACTTCAAGTTGAAGGCCAAGATCTGCAAGATCAAGCCCATGAGCCGCTACCATCTCTATGCGCCGCACCGGACCGAATCGAAGAAATACACGTATGGCGATGCAGTCTCCCTGGTACGAGAAGCCTATCGGGGCTTTTCACCCCGCCTGGCAGACCTGGTCGACCAAGTCTTCAGCGAGCGCCATATCGACGCCGCGACCAGACCAGGGAAAATGGGCGGGGCTTACTGTTACAGTGTCGTACCGGGACGAACCCCGTACGTCCTATTGAACTACACCGGTGACGCGCGAGACATCGCGACCATGGCCCATGAACTGGGACATGCCGCACACGGAATGCTGGCCGGGCACCATTCCGTGTTTACATTTCACGCCACATTGCCTCTCGCGGAGACGGCGTCGGTCTTTGGCGAACGTATTCTTTCCGACGCACTCATGCGGCAGGAAGCCAGAAAGGACGTCCGCCAAGGACTGCTCCTCAGCCAGTTGGACGATATGTACGCAACGGTCTTGCGGCAGGCGTACTTCGTCCGCTTCGAGCGAATGGCTCATCGGATGATCGCCGACGGTGCGACGGCCGATCAACTCGCGCAGGCCTATCTCGCCGAACTTCGCCGGCAGTTCGGCAAAGCCGTCACCGTTCCCGACGAGTTTCGGTGGGAGTGGCTCACGATTCCCCACATTTTCGCCAGTCCGTTCTATTGTTATTCATACAGCTTCGGCAATCTGCTCGTTCTGGCGCTCTACCGCATGTACCAGGAGCAAGGGCAGGATTTCGTCCCGAAGTATCTGGACCTGCTCGGCACCGGCGGGTCTCAATCTCCCGATGAGATGTTGAGAAAACTGGGCGTGGATATGACTGCCCAGAGTTTTTGGCAGTCAGGCTTCGATACGATCAAGGAGATGGTCATTCAATTGGAGACCACCCTCGCCTAGCTTTGACGCTGAATTTCACGAAATTCATGCGGCGAATGGGACTTGACAGAATGGCCCTGCGGTGGCATACTGAGAATGCTTCTCATAATCGGCAATTGACTGTGAGGCGCTCATGTACATTTGTCTCTGCAAAGGAATCACGGAATCGGACGTACGATCGGCGGGTCGATCCGGTCTTGTGATGGCCTGCCAACTCAAGTCGAAGTTTGGATTGAAAGAAGCCGGCTGTTGCGGCCGTTGCTCGAAGAATATTCAGGAGTTCGTCGAACTCGCCACCAGCGAACACCGTCTTCCTTCGCCAAGCGAAGTCCGCACGTGACCCTCACTTTCGAAACCTTCCTTACCTCGCTTGTCCGTGTTTGAGCATCGCTGAGATTTCGGCGACCCGCATACCGAGCAGACGGGCATCTGCAAGCTCCCCTTTATCGATTCCAGGACTGTCCCCTTCCGTCGTGGCTGACGCGCCGAACGCACCGCCCCCGCTGACGACGATCATCTGATTGCCCAACATCGCGGCAAGAATCGTCAGCATGGTCACTTCCTTCCCGCCGGATACCTGTCCGCCGGTCGCAAAGGCCGCACCGACCTTGTTCTTCATCTTGAACTCCGGAAAGACGCCAAACTTGAACTGCCAGTCGTCGAAAAACGACTTTACTTCTCCCGACATGTTCGACCAATACACCGGCGATCCGACGACAACGGCATCCGACGAGAACAGATCCTCGGCCGTCACCTCCCCTACGCGTTTGAGTAGCACCTGCGTCCCGGGAAGTTCTTTCGCGCCGGAGGCCACGGCCTCCGCCATCCGCTCCGTGTGACCGGACAACGAGTGATACGTCACCAGGACTTTCACAGAGGGAGTGGATGCCTCTTCTGCTCGGAGGCTTACGCTCGGGAAACTACACACACCAAAGAAGAGGGCGAGTAGAACCGGCAGGAATTTCATGAGGAACGCTCTGAATTCAGGATTGGCGGGACAGCAGGCAATCAATGACGGATGGTTTCTTCATCCATGTGCTCTTCGACCGAGACTTCCGTCAGCGTCCCGCGATAGTCGCACTTGTGACAGCGGATCCTCCATTCTTCGATCCATTTTTCCTGGACATACGACTGGCGGCACTTGGGGCAGACAAAGACCCCTTTCTTGTACAGGACGCGGCGCTTTTCTTTCATTGTAAGTCGCTCCTTTACCGGCGAGGATGGCACAGCCCGCAGCTGAATTCAAGCGGCGACATGGGCTGTCTCGGTGTATTGACTGCCTTCCGTCAGCCCGATAGGATGCCCGCGATGCGGACGCATTGGCTGCTCGTAGCGCTTTTCGGTTGGCTCGTTCTCCACCCCGCCGTCACGAAAGCGGATGATCGCTTGGTCCAGATCCGCCTCCCAAACGGCACGATCATCCATGCGGAAGTCGCCGACACCCAACGAAAGCGGGCCGAAGGGCTGATGTTCCGCGAACATCTCCCTCGGGACCGTGGAATGCTTTTCACGTTCGAACAAGCCCAAGCCTGGACCTTCTGGATGAAGAATACCAAGATACCGCTCGATATCATCTGGATGAACGAGAAAAAACAGGTCATTCATATCGCGCACAACGTCCCCACCTGCACGAGGACGGATGACGGCTGTCCCCAATATCAACCGAATGATCCGGCGCTGTATGTCTTGGAACTCGGAAGCGGAGAGGCGGAACGTCTCAAGATCGAGAGGGGAGCCAAACTCCAGTTTCAAACCCCGTGAACGGTCGGTCGATCCGGGATGCTCACATACCGTTCTCTTTTCCCTTGTTATGACCGCTCTTGCCAGGCACGCACTCGCCTGGCCGTGATCACTCCGTCGACCCGCTCGATCGCTTTCAACACCTGATCCAAGTGCTGCGTACCGGACACCTCGATGATAAAGTCGAGAAGGGCCTTGCGGTCCTCGCGCGTCGCGATCTCCGCCCGGCTGATATTGGCGCGGCATTCCGCAATGGCCGACGAAACGTTGGCCAGCACCCCGGTTTTGTCCACCGCCATCACCGACACTTTGACGGCATGCGTGCTGGGCGTGGCCGAATCCCATTCCACTTCGACCAGTCGCTCCCGGTCGTAGTCCAAGGCTTCGAGGTTCGGACAATCGATGGCATGGATGGTCAATCCGCGACCACGCGTGATGTATCCGAGTATGCGATCGCCTGGCACCGGATTGCAGCACCGGGACAGCTGCATCAACAGATCCCGAGCCCCCCTGACTTTGACCCCCTTGTCGTCGCTTCTTCCGGACACCGCCTTTTGTACGGTCGGTCGCTCTTCGGTCGGCGTCGAGGCAGCCGTCAGCTTGCCGATCACCTGCGCCGTCGGCACATGGCCGAACCCTACCGCGGCCGCCAAATCATCGGTCGTATCAAATCCCGCCTGCTGCGCCACATCCAGCAACTCGGCTGATTTCAACATCTGGGCAGGGGCCATCCCGTGCCGTCGAAACTCCGATTCCAATAGACGCCGCCCGATCTCGATGCTGCGCTTCTGCTCCTCGACCTTGATCCAGTGTTTGATTTTGGTTTTGGCACGCGACGTACGGACGAATTTCAGCCAATCTTTATGCGGAGTCTGGGTCGGCGAGGTCAGAATCTCGACCGTGTCTCCGCTCTCCAACTGATGCTTCAACGGAACAATCTTTCCATTGACCTTGGCGCCGACGCAGTGGTCGCCGACTTCCGTGTGGATTGCAAAGGCAAAGTCCACCGGCGTCGAACCTTTCGGCAATTCCTTTAGGATTCCCTTGGGCGTGAAGACGTAGACGACGTCATGGAAAAGGTCGAGCCTGACGGAATCCATGAACTGACGGTTGTCGGTCAGATCACGCTGCCATTCCACAAATTGATGCAGCCAGCCGAACGCTTTGCTGTCCCGGTCCGTGATACGCCCCTGCTCTTTGTATTTCCAATGCGCCGCAATACCGTATTCAGCTACGCCGTGCATGTCCTCCGTTCTGATTTGAAATTCGACATGTTCGCCCTTCGGGCCGACCACGGTCGTGTGCAGCGACTGGTACAGATTGGACTTCGGAATGGCGATGTAGTCCTTGAACCGCCCCGGAACGGGTCGCCAGAGCGAATGAATGACGCCCACCAAGGCATAGCAGCTCATCTTGGAGTCGGTGACGATGCGCAAGGCCGTCAGATCATAGACTTCTTCGAACGAAATGGCCTGCTTGTTCATCTTCTGATAAATCCCGTACAGGTGCTTGGGGCGTCCATATACCTGACCCGACAACCCGTTCTCCTGCATCGCCTGATTGACCAATTCGATGACTTCCTGAATGTACTGCTGCCGATCCTCGTCCCGCTTGGCGACGCGCACCCGCAACATCTCATAAACGTCCGGCTTCAGATGCTTCAGGCAGAGATCTTCGAGTTCGTTCTTGATCCAGCCGATTCCCAAGCGATTGGCGAGGGGCGCATAGATCTCCAAGGTTTCCTGCGCGATGGCCTGCCGCTTCGCGGGGCTGAGATGTTCCAGCGTGCGCATGTTGTGCAGGCGATCGGCGAGTTTGATGAGCACGACGCGGATGTCGTCCGCCATCGAGAGCACCATTTTCCTGAAGTTCTCCGCCTGCTTTTCCTCATAGCTCTTGAACGTGATCTTGCCGATCTTGGTGACGCCGTCGACGAGATGCACGACGTCCTTGCCGAACTCCTTTTCGAGTTCCTCGGGCGTCGCGACCGTATCTTCCAGGGTATCGTGAAGGAGACCAGCCACAATGGCCGTCACGTCCGTCTTCAGCGACGTGAGGACGCCTGCCACGGCGATGGGATGCTGAAGATAGGGCTCACCGGAGCGTCGGAGCTGGCCCTGGTGTGCCCGGGCCGAAAATTCGTAGGCCTTGCGAACGACTCCCAAGTCCGCGTCGGCATGGTAGCTCTTGACTCGATCCAGCAGCTGGTCTAGATCCGTCACTGTTTCATACACCATCGCACTACTCCCGAACGCTTGGGCGCAGGTCGCGAATTCGGAGCTGGATCCGATCGTAGCCGTTCCACCGGTTCATTTCAGGCAGAAAGGCCAAGTCGACCGGGGAACGGGACGGGATTCCCCGATCTTCCAATGATCGCATCCCGAACCCGATGCTATCAAACGGCAGGGAGCGGCCTTGACGCACCGTCATTTTCAGGTGCCGTTC
Source organism: Nitrospira japonica (assembly GCF_900169565.1). NCBI lineage: Bacteria > Pseudomonadati > Nitrospirota > Nitrospiria > Nitrospirales > Nitrospiraceae > Nitrospira > Nitrospira japonica. The sequence goes on from NZ_LT828648.1 coordinate 89,254, forward strand.
TCCCACGGTGCGAGCCTCCATGATCTCGAGCCCCTTCACCGCGAAGGTCGGCTCGGGATTGCCGGCGCCGAACGGATGGAACGCATGGATTTCTTGAATCAATCGGGTCGTGACGTCGGTCAGCCGCAATTCCGCGTCCACGTGCAGCGTTGGCTCGCCGGGACGGCTGTTCGTCCATGCCCCTGCAATCGCCGCAAACCGGTCTCCGAATTCGGCTAATTGAGTTTCGCGCACCGTGACGCCTGCCGCGCTGGGATGTCCGCCGAATGCGTCGAGAAGATCTCGGCATACGGATAACGACTCATAGAGATCGAAATTCCCGACCGTCCGCGCGGATCCCTTCCCCACTCCATGGTCGTCGATGGCGATCACCACGGCGGGGCGGTGGTAGCGGTCGACCAACCTCGCTGCGACGATGCCCACCACCCCCACATGCCAACGTCGTGAGGCGAGCACCAGTGCACCCGGCAACTCCGGTTCCAACAGTTTGACCATGGCGATGGCTTCAGAGAGTACCTCGGCCTCAATCGCTTGCCGTTCCCGGTTGAGTTGCTCAAGCCGATCGGCGAGCCGGCTCGCTTCCGACGGCGAGTCGGTCGTTAAGAGCTGCACCCCGAGCAATGCATGATCCAATCGGCCGGCTGCATTAAGTCTTGGAGCCAACCTGAACGCTACGGTTTCCGCGGTACACTCCTTCGTCACGCCGGCAACCTGCTTCAGCGCACGGATACCGCAGCGAGCGCCGCGCGAGAGCTGGACCAATCCCGCCCTCACAAATCCCTTGTTTTCGTCCTGGAGCGGTACGACGTCCGCAATCGTACCCAGGGCGACCAAATCCAATAACGATTCCAGCGGCATCCCGCCGTCCCCATAGCGAGACTGATAGGCTTCGACCACTTTATAGGCCAGGGCGGCCGAGCAGAGTCCGCGAAACGGATACCGGGCGTCCGTCCGGTGGGGATTCATGACCGCCACGGCCGGCGGCATCCGCTCGTCCGTCTGATGATGATCAGTCACGATGACGTCCAACCCGAGTTCCATGGCCAATGCCAACTCACGGTGAGCGGTGGTGCCACAATCGGACGTGACCAGCAGCGAGGTCCCTTCGGCCCGCAACTGCCGTACCGCGCCCGCATTGAGCCCGTATCCCTCGCGCAGGCGATGCGGCACATAGGCGCGCACCCGAGCCCCCAGTCCGGCGAAGAACGAAAGATACACGCTGGTGGCGGTCATGCCGTCCACATCGTAATCCCCGTAAAAACAGATCGATTCGTTGTCGATCACCGCCCGCCGCAGGCGTTCGACCGCCTGCTCCATATCAGGAATGAGATACGGATCGTGAGAAAGCTGATGGGACATCCAGGATATGGCTTCGTCAGGCGTCGTCACTCCCCTCGCGACGAGCAAGGAAGCCGTTGCAGCCGAAATCGACAAGGCCTGTACCAGGAATTCGCGGTGCGTGGGATCGATGTCGCGGAAGACCCAAAGCTTGGACTTCATACCACCCTCGAGTAGGAGTCCGAGCCAAAAGAAGCGTAACCGGCCGGATTTTAAGCGGATAGTATAAGGTCATCCGCGCTTTGTCAAACCGGAGAACGGGGGTTCGAACCTGGAATATATCAGCCGGAGGGGGAAGCTTGAGGTGGAGACGAGAGGAGGAGAAACCGGTCGGGTGAACGACCGTTACTCCCCCCCCTTTTGCACGTAGTTCTTCACGAATTCTTCAGCATTCTTCTCAAGGACATCGTCGATCTCGTCGACCAACTTATCGATATCTTCCTTCAGTTTCTTTCCGGCCTCGACGACTTTCGGATTGGCCTTGACCTCTTCCTTCGCCTGCGGGTCTTTGCGCTGCTCTTGTTTGCGCTCCTGCTTTTCCATGCGAGCACCTCCCGTACAACTGGGGCCGTCTCGTGGATCCGTGTGTGGTTCGTGTATTTACCTTACTCCACGCGATTTGAGCCCGTCAAGCAGAGCGCAAGAACGTGAAGAGACCTCTGCACGGCATTCGTCCGTCTGGCTCCCGAGAATCCCTTGGAGGTTACCGGACGATCAGCGAAACGATCAGCAACGCAACGATGTTGATGACCTTGATCATCGGATTGACCGCCGGACCTGCCGTGTCCTTGTACGGATCTCCAACTGTATCGCCTGTTACCGCGGCCTTGTGTGTTTCGGTTCCTTTCTTTCCCTGCTCTTCGATGTATTTCTTTGCGTTGTCCCAAGCCCCTCCGCCGCTGGTCATGGAAATCGCAACGAATAGTCCCGTCACGATACTGCCCACCAGCATGCCTCCCAGTGCCTGAGGACCGAGCACGAGACCGACGATGACGGGGGAGACCACCGGAATCAATCCGGGGATCATCATTTTCTGGATGGCCGCTTGCGTGACGATGTCGACGCAGGTGCCGTACTCAGGCTTACCCGTCCCTTCCATAATCCCTTTGATGGTCCGAAACTGCCTGCGCACCTCTTCAACAATCAACCCGCCGGCCTCTCCGACCGCCTTCATGCATAATGCCCCGAACAGAAACGGCAACATACCGCCCAAGAACAGTCCGACCAGCACTTTGGGATCCGACAAATCGAAGGCCGCCAACGACGGATTGTGTGCGGCCACTTCCCTCGCGTATTCCGCAAAAAGCACCACGGCTGCGAGACCCGCCGACCCGATGGCATATCCCTTCGTGACCGCCTTGGTGGTGTTGCCAACCGCGTCCAGGGGATCCGTGATGTCCCGAACTTCTTTCCCAAGATGGGACATTTCCGCGATACCGCCTGCATTGTCGGTAATGGGTCCGAAGGCATCGATCGCGACTACGATTCCGGCCATCGACAACATCGACACCGCCGCAACGGCCACGCCATACAGACCGCCGGAAGCCGCGCCGCCGCAGATCCAATAGCTGGCGAGAATCGCCGCGGCGATCATGACGACCGGAGCCGCCGTCGACTGCATTCCGACGGCCAACCCGGCGATAATGTTGGTGGCATGTCCCGTTTCGCTGGCTTTCGCGATGTACTTGACCGGTGCATAACTCTTGGACGTGTAGTAGTCGGTGATGAAGACCAGCGCGAGGGTCACAATTAGACCCATTAGGGCCGCGATGTAATAATTGACGGCGCCGACCCCTCCGACTCCATCCATGATGCTCGAGGTAATCGGGAAAAACGCCACGGCGGCAATGCCGCCCGCCACGAAAAGGCCTTTGTAAAGAGCCGGCATGATCTCTCCGCTCGGCCCCACTCGCACGAAGAAAATGCCGATGATCGTCGCAAAGATCGTGATGCCTCCGAGAGCCAGCGGATAGAGAATCGGAGCGCTCTGTCCCTTGAACAGCGTGAAGGCGAGGACCATTGCAGCCACCGTCGTGACCGCGTACGTTTCAAACAGATCCGCCGCCATTCCCGCGCAATCGCCGACATTGTCGCCTACGTTGTCCGCAATGACCGCGGGATTTCGCGGGTCATCCTCCGGAATCCCCGCTTCCACTTTGCCGACGAGGTCAGCGCCCACATCCGCCGCCTTGGTATAGATACCTCCGCCCACCCGGGCAAACACCGAGATCAGACTACCTCCGAAACCAAGACTGAGGAGCGCGTGAATCGCCTTTTCCTGTCCGGAGATGGATTGAGCGATAGTATAGAAAGCCGTGATCGCCAGCAGCCCCAATCCGATCAGCAGGAGGCCGGTGACGGCGCCTCCACGAAACGCCACCGTCAGAGCCGCGTTCATCCCGTCATGTGCAGCTTGCGCGGTACGTACGTTCGCCCGAACGGCGATGATCATGCCCACATAGCCGGCCAACGCAGAGGCGCCAGCCCCGACCAAAAACCCCATGGCCGTCAACATACCGAATTTGTCGGAAACCGCCCCGGCCCCGGCCAGCACGACGAACAGCACGGCAGCCACGATGGCTACCGTACGGTACTGCCGATTCATATAGGCGCTCGCGCCCTCCTGAATGGCTTTGGCAATCTCCTGCATCTTCGCGTTGCCGGCATTCAGTTTGAAAACCCACATGGCAAGGTACAAGCCATAGGCGATGCCGGCCACCGCCGCAATCAACGCAAACGTGACAATTGCTGAATCGTTCACGGGATGCCTCCTGATCGTTAAACGCCGCTCACGTCACACGATAACCCGTGGCTTCAACCCAACGAAGGTACGGAAATCAGAAGGGGAAACCGCGGAGTGGTGCAGGTACGTCCTAAGCGAAGCTACGAGCCTGAAAAGCGGCCTCATTCTATAGACATGCGGCGGAAGGATCAAGAGGCAAAGGAAGGATTCGACGGCTAGGCAATGCATCTGTAGTGTGATAGATAGCTCAAAAATCGCGCGCCGCCGCGTTGGATAAAGACGATGAGGATACGGTTTTGCAAACTCGGTGTGCTTCCGGCGATCGGCTTCCTGATCCTCGGCCTGTCCGGTTGCCTATCCCCTATTGCGCTCAATCGGGCCGTGGTCGCCTATGACGAGGCGGTCACCGACACGGTGTCCAAGCAATTACTGATCAATATTGCAAGGGCGCATCATCACCAACCCATCCATTTCTCTGGTGTCTCCAATATCGCCGCCACCTTTGATTTTCGATTCAGCGCCGGGGCGACCCCGGCCCTTACCGGCGAAGCCAGCCGCGCTATCATGCCCGTCTTCGGGGGGTCGGTGGCGGAAAACCCGACCATCAGCATCGCCCCGATCGAAGGCGAGGAATTTACGAAGCGGCTGCTGACACCCTTTCAAGAGACCAAGTTTCTGCTCCTCCTTCGTCAAGGGGTGGACATCGACCTGCTCCTCAGACTGATGGCGAAGGAACTGCGCGTGAAGGAAGGCGGCGAGGACGTCGCCTACCGCAATAACCCCACCGATCGGTCCGGATACGACATGTTCAGAAAGGCCGTCCTGCATTTGTCGTCCATACAGGATGCCAACCGTCTCTACGCGGAATCACTGGTGTTCGAACGGGTCTGGACGATCCCGGCAGAGTCCGTGACGGCTGAGGGATTCAAGGCCTTGGAGCAGGATTATTTCGTCACTTATAGTGCGACGGAAAAAACCTATACGCTCCGCAAGCCGGTGTCGGGGCGAGTCCTGATCACGAACTACGATCCCGACACGCTCTCCGACGAAGAGCGCACGGCCTTTCACGAGACAGCCGAACAACACCTCCCGAACGACGTGTCATTCGACATTCGACCGGGACCCTTCGGCGGCGAGTGGCCGTTACACGGAGAATTCCGCCTGCGGAGCTTCAACGCCATGTTGAATTTTCTGGGAGCCTCCGTGGACGAGGAATTGGAGTACCCTGTCGACAAGGACCCGCGGACCTCGGAGGTGGCGGAAAATCCAGTCCGAACCTTGGATCTGCTCGTCCAGGAAACGTCTCCCCAAGGCGCTGACCTTACCGTCTATTCACACGGGCGGCACTACGCCGTCAACGCAACGGGCCCTCAGGGCAGGTGGAACCGGGAAGCCTTCAAACTGTTGTTTCAACTCTTCCAAATGACAGTGACTGAAATACCCCGCCGGGACTTGCCTATCACCATCGCCAAATAGCGCCACTCGGCGACGTCGGTGCACGCCCGTAACCGGCCGGCCGCGTCAGGGGTTCCCGCAGCATCTACCGAGCCTGTTTCTGTACGTCGAACGCATAGCGCAGTTGTACGGCCCAATATTCTTGAATGAGGCCGCCTCGGTCCAACGGAAGGTCCTGTTCCCGATAGACACTCACTTCATAATCCCGCCACCGCACGGCGATTCCCAATATCCAATCCAGCTCTGAAGGCCGGACGACGTTCGACGCCGTCCGGTCCGTGAACATATTGAAATCGCCGTAAAACACCACTTTCTGTTTGTAGAGGTCCAGGTCGACGTGCCCGACGTACCGAAAGAGTGCCCGTCCGGTGTTGTCCGGCCTTGCGAAATAGGTTTGGTTGTAATAGAGCCATCCCATCCCCGCATAGGCGGTCAACGTGTTTTTCGGAAAAGTCTTCTGCCACCAAGACCAATCTTCATGGCTGCGGACCCGATAGTTCACCAGTCCGTCCGCATAGGCCTGAATGAGCCCGCTCTTGTCGAGCGGCGCATCCCGCTCGTACTGCGTGCGCCAACTCCAATGGTTGACCGTGCCGGTCATGCCATAGGTCTGATCCCATTCGGTCAAGATGATCCAGCCCTTCTCCCGGTCGGAAAAGAAGTTCTGGTCGGTATAGGCCGTCAAATATTTTTTGTACAGATCAGTCTCCAAATGCGCCATGTAGCGCATGCCGACGAGACCCGTGTTGTCCGGACGGGCTGCGAAGGTCGGATTCGAGACAAACGCCGCCGCGAGGAAATATCCGGCGATGAGAGATTCATCGAAGTCTTGCTTGGACTTGTCACCGTCGCTTTTCTCGAACTCCGGCAGGGGTCTTCCGTACTTCTCCAGCGCATGGGCATCGCGACCGCCGTCCCACAGGCCGGCGACGAGCACGACACCCGTCAACAGGCCGGCCGGAATCCAATGGGCGCCAAACGTCCTCTTACGCGGCAGGACGGCGGACGCACGCAGGCGGGAGATGCATCGGCCGCTACGGGTTGACGCAGCGATCGAAGATTTCCTCGCAATGGTCTTCGTCCTGATAGGAACTGGGATCGCTTTCGTAGCGCACGTCGGCGACGCGATCCTGGTCGAGAACGATCGTCGCGCGACATCCATGGTGCACCTTGGCGAAGCTGCTCTTCGAGCCGGGAAATGATTCCTCCAGCTGTGAGGCTTCTCGATAGTAGATCACCGCAGGCCGCTCTCCCCCTGCCCGCTCGCTCACCGGCTTTCCCGCGCAGGCGAGCAACTCCTGCCTGGTCTTGCCGATCAAGGCCTTCTGCGCCGGATACTCTTCAGGCCCGTTTGGCGCGACCGCCGTACATCCCACGCCGAGGCCGAGGACGACGCACGCGTATAGCGCCAGTATCCGCTTGGTCATTGAGCGCTTCATACCGGACGCGCAGAATACGCCAGCGCACGGGGAAAGGAAAGCTATGGCTCGCGCCGAACGACGTTTGCCGGACTGAAAGGACTTTGCTATAGTTCCGCGCGGAGGGAAACCGATGGGATTCGAGCCCAATTACATCGTGGTCGACGGTCAGACATTCAGCAAGGCCAAGTTGGCATTGGACAATCACGTCTATAAGAACTGCCAGATCGATGATTGCGACCTCTACTACAGCGGGGGGCAGTACGAACTGATCGATACCCACATCACGAATTCACGGTTGGTCCTGAATCATCCCGCCAAAGGCATCTACCACTCGCTTCAAATCTTCAAAATGAAGTCGCCAGGATCACGCATCATCTTCGAATAGATTCAACCCTTCGAACCTTTCCGTCGTTCAGCCTTTCGGCAAAGCCCTCTGCACCATGGCGACCTGCGCCATACGAATATTCATCCTCTCTTGAGCAAGCTCGGCCGGCAATGCACGGGAATGCCGGCAATCGATCCGAACAGGCTGATGGGGAATTAAACGAGGGATCCGCTACCTGGCGATCGGGACGTTTTCGGTCCTCGTAACGATCTCGATCGGTTGGAAGACGGGGTCCGAAGTGCCCTTGGAAGACTCAGCCTCAATACGCTGAAGGAAGGGAGCCGGTCCGGTGATCGGCGCATAACTCAACGTCGCCTCGACATCGAACGTCCTGGTTTCCTTCGGGGTGGGAAACGTGAAGGTTTCGACCCGTAATTCTTCCGGCTTTAACACCGTGTCTTCGACGACCTTCACCGCCTCGAAATCAAATTGGGTCTTTTCACCTTTGGCATTGTGATAAACCCGGCCGTAAATCCGCTTGTCGGAAAAGACGGTCTTGAGGTTCTTACCCTTGATGACCAGATCCAGCACAACGCTCGCCCATGCGGGGTGAGTGGTCGGAAGATTGTGAGGCACCAGGCTCTGAACCTTCACAATGACGGTCGTCTTGTCGCCTTCGATCTTCGTCTCTACGTCGAGCTTTGCCGCTTCCTGCCGAAGCTTTCCGATACGGCCGGGGAACGTATGGTTTGCGACGGTCCGTTTTTTCTCGCCATTGGCCGATTCGCCCGTCTGCTCGGGCATATGACAGGACTGGCATTCCTTCCCGGACTTGACGGCTTTGCTCTGGTCCCAATTTCCAAGTAAATCATTCGCTTTCCCGAGGTTGGCAGCGGAGGGAACCGCCTGATGACAGTTCAGGCAAAGGTCCGACTTCTTGAACAGCCCCAGTTCCATCGATTGGTGCGCCAAGTTCTGCGAAAAGTCCTTGTACGGACCATAGAGAGTCTTGCTGCCAGGAGCTTCGTACTTCGGCTCCGGCGGATGCTTGGCACGATCCACCTGTTTGATCAGGTGGCACTGCGCGCACGCGACCCCGTCCAGTTGCGGATCGCCCGATTTGACTTGGTCGATAAAGAGCTGGGTGTGATCCTGAAATTCCCGGATGTGCGGAGCGTGGCACCGGAAACACAGCGCCTTGTCTTTTCCCTCCGGCGAAGCGAGAAACGCGTCCAGCGTGGCCCGAAAGGCCGGCGAATGGATGGACCTGGAAAGGGGGGACGTCTCCCACTCCTCGAACACGCGTTCGTGGCACCGTTTGCATTTATTGGAATTGGGAAATGCTTTCTCGATCGAAGCTTGAGACTTCGCGTCCTGGGCGAGCGTACGGTCTTCCACCGTTCCAAGCCAGGTCCAGGCCAATGCGACAAACACGACCGCCAAGGTCGTCTTCTTCACCGCTACGGCGCGAAAGATCCTATGCATCGATTGCCCGGCCATCCTAGAGATTCTTGGCCCGATAGGTCAGCATGCGTGGCTGCGTGTATTCTTCGATGACTTTCATCGCAGCCTCTCGGTCCTTGTCATCGGGAAGCGTGGCCAGGTATTGCTTTTTCAATTCGGGAGCGGGGTCCGGGATCAATCCGTAGCTCAAGACCGCCTCGATCAGCGTGGGGCTTCCTCCCGCGGGCACTGCAAGCGAAAACGGCACTTTTCTGGTGTTTCCGCCTTTGATGAACGGATCAGGGATGGGGCCACGGAGGATTTTGTCGTAGCCTAATCCGAACCGCTTCGTTTCCGAGGCCAATACGGCGCCGCGGATGTCTTTCACGGTAATTTCGAGAAAGAACTGCTTGAGGATCGGATCACCGTCCGGAAAACTGTGTGGAAGGCTTCCCACCTTGACCAAGACCGTTCCTTCCACATTGGCCGAAGACTTGGCGGTTTCGATATCGATCCGCGGCATCCATTCTGCCTGCAGATTCCGGTTCTTCAATAGGGTACCGGGAATGACGACCCCGCGGAACCAGTGACGGCCGATCGAACGCGTCATCGCCCCGCGCTTCGAGGTGGAACTGCCCGTCGAAGGCTCCATATGGCAGTCCTGGCAAATCGTGCCCTGCAGGATCTCTCCGGGAAGGTTCTTCTGTGTCACGTCCTTGACCTTGTCGAAATGACATGACGCGCAGAAATTCGCCCCTCGGTACAGATCGGATTGCATGGCCGGATGAACCAAATTTTCCTCGGGGTCCGCATAGGGACCGTACATGGTCTTGTCCGGCTCAATCACGAACGTCGGCGGCGGCGCGGCAGTCGTCTGGACGGACTTGATGAGGTGACAGGAGGCGCAGCCGATCCCCTCGATCTTCGGCTTGCCGGCCAGGACTTGCGTCACCATTTTTTCCGCATGCTGGGGAAACACGGTGGTTGACGGCACATGGCACGACAAACAGCGCGTGCGCTCCTCGGCCGTCGGATTCGTTTGAATCCACAAACCCAACACGGTTCGGAAGACCGGCGATTCCAGCGACGTCCCGTGCAGGAGAGCCGCATCCACACGGCCGAACGTCTTCAGATCCGGAGTCTGTTCCCGCGCGCCCTTCCACTCTTCATAGTGGCGATCGTGGCACTGCTTGCAATCCTCCGAGCGGATGAAGATTTTCTCGATCTCGGAAATCCAATCGCCGGATGCCTGCCCGTCAGCCTTTTCGGCGATCGCGCGATCGTGAAAGAGACCGATCACGCCGATCGCCAGGAATAGGAATGCTGCGGTGATGATCCGTCGTCTGCCTTGCACGGTCCGACCTTTCTAATCTCTCTTACAGCCCACGAAGTGGAAATTCACCCCCCAGCCGACCGGATCGCCGGGATCAGCCGGTTCATACGTCCCGACCGTAAAATTGCACTCTTTCATGGCCTTCTTGATCGCTCGTCCGAATTCCGGCATGTTCTTGATCTCGGTCTTGTCGATCTCCTTGATCACCGACCGAACTTTGATTCCTGCGTAGTCGGCCCGCGAGTTTCCGATGACTTCAAAGACCGCGACGCCTTGGGGCCGCTGGAGCTTCAACTCCTTCTGTATCTCTTCGTCGACTTCACCGACGACGACGCCGAATTCTTCACCAAGCTTGGCGGCCTCATCCTCCGTCATGGGACTTTGATCGACTGCTTCGACCTGCGACACCACCAGAAATCCCATCAATCCTCCCCATAAACCGGCACACAGAAAAAAGGCCCTCCAGGGATGAAGGGCCTTTGTACGGGCTTTCATATGGTTGCGGTCTCTCCCCTCAACAGTCGTTCACGGACGAATCCATCCGGTTCGTCCACTTAAAGATTGGCAGGATCGATCGACAGCTGAAACCAGGGGGCCACCGCCTTTTGGCCGTTCCGCTCCTTGTTCTCACCGTTCCATACGGCAAAAGACACGGTCTGCACTCGCCCAGGAATCAATTTCGCTTCGTTCTCCTGCTCTTCGCTTACCAGCGGCCTTCGCATGACGACGTGCCAGACCCCGTCTTTCCACAGGGCCTTGCCCTGCACGCGCCCTTGTTTCTCTTTGGTGGTCAACGTGCTGAATCCCCCTCCGATGAGATCCTCCACCGACGACACGCGCCTTGGGATCACCTCGAACGTCCGGACTCCTTCCCGCTGCTTATCCGTATTCCTGGCCGCACGACGATCAATATCGCTCTGCCAATCGGCTTTCCAGTGCCAGATGTTGATGTAGTGATCGAGTTGCCCCATGCAGAAAAAGGCCGGGGCGTCTCCCAATGGAAGGCCGATCGCCACTCCATCTCGAAAAGTACCGGGGGTGAGCCGATCGTTCTTGGTATTGTCCTGCCACTCAAGGAGGAAGGCCAAGTCGGTGCCGTTATGGACGGCTCGAACCGTCAACGCCCGCGCCGTCGGCTCGGGCCAAACCGGCCTGGTGATGATCTGGCCGCTGAGCGGCAGCGTCATCGGTGAAATTTTTGCCCACGCGGCATCCTCGGGAGTCGACGGGAGATCACCCTGCGCATAATGCGCCCGGATCACCATCCCCTCCGAACTGACCAAAGGAATCCCCAGTCCTCCGAGGACGCCCGCGACGACGAGGATAAAAGAGAAGAGCGCCAGAAGAGAACGGGAAGCCGTCTTCGTCGTCATACGTCCCATGAAAGGCCCTCGGATGACCGACGCAACCGGACTCGACGATGCCACAATACCACACTTTTCCGGCGAGACCAATCCGGATGCGGCCGTGTTCCTACCGAAGTCGCACGCGACGAATCTTGTTTTCCCCACGCTCACAGATGTAGAGGTGCCCGCGCGAATCCAGTGAGAGCCCGACAGGAGAATTCACGACCGCGTCCACGCCCAAGAGTCCATCGCCGTGTTTCAGTCCTCCGGCCGCCTCCTTCGCCACGAATCGCGCAGCACCGCAGCCGCCCATGTTCTTGTCTTCATATCCGCTGTCGCCGTTGCCGGCGACGGTGGTGATGATCCCGGTGACCGCATCCACCCGACGAACACGATGGTTCATCGTATCGGAAACGTATAGGTTGTCCTCGTCATCCAATACGACGGCCTCAGGAGCATGCAGCATCGCACGGACGGCCGGCTTTCCATCGCCGTCATATCCGTACCGACAGACACCGGCCACGGTCGAAATCACACCGGTCTCTCGATCGACCTTTCGCACACGATTGCTTCCCTTGTCGACGATGATGACATGTCCCTTACGGTCCACACCGATGCCGACCACATCATAGAGACGCGCGTCCAAAGCCGGGCGACCGTCGTCGAGATACATGGACATATCCAACCCATCGGAGCACACGGGCATCAGCCATCCGTGATCGTCGCTGAAATCGATTCCGATGGCGTCTCCCGACAGCACGACGAGGTTTCTGGCGACCAACGGCTGCTCCCGAGCGTCGTCCTCGGCCGTCCAGGTTCCCGCGATCGTGGTGACCATGCCGGAGGAGGGGTCGTACCGGCGAATCCTGTGGGCCTGAGTATCCGCGATATACAGGACATCGTCCTTGTCAAACGCGATCGCGGCGGGCCAGGTCAGATTCACATCCAACGCCGGGCCGTCCCCGTTGAAGCCATGCTGTCCCGTTCCGACGACGGTGGTAATGATTCCCGTGTCATGGGCGACTTTTCTGATGCGATTACTGCCGGAGTCACAGATATAGAGATCATTACGGGAGTCGAATGCGACGTCAAGCGGCAGATACAACCCGGCTTCCCCGCAGAGGCCTTCATCACCGCTATAGCAGGTTTCACCTATTCCGGCGAAGTTGTGGAGGGTGCCTTCCTGGAGATCGACGCGTCGAACTCGGTCGGACCCGGACTCGGCAAAATACAGCCACCGCTCGTCTCGGTCCACGGCGGCGTGATGCGGTAAAGGAATACCGGCTTTCACGGCGCGTTTTCCGTCTCCGGTGCTGCGTGCCTTTCCGTTCCCGGCAAACGTTTCGATATAGCCCAGTGCCAGCTGAACTTCTGTTTCCATTTTTAGCGCGATGCCCCTCGTATCCTATGCGTGGGACACCGGCTGCGGAGCCGGTTGATCCGCCACCGGCGCCTGCGGAGATGCTGACGGGATGGCCTGCTGCGGGGTCGCCGCCTGTTGCTGAGTCGCCTGCTGTGCCTCCGCTTCAATCGCCTCCGCCTCATGGACGGACTTCTTGAATCCCTTGATGGCCTTCCCGATTCCTTCTCCCAATTGCGGGAGCTTACCGGCGCCGAAAATGATCAATACGATGAACAGGATGAGGATCAACTCTGTAAAACCAAGACTCCCAAACATGGCATGTTCCTCCGTATGGGTGTGTCAGGACGGGCTGCTTTCCTTGCTCCGTTTGGCAAACCGCTCTTTCAAACGCTGGCGCGCCTGTTCAGCCTGTTCGAACATTTTACACTTATCATACACGCTGATGAGATTGTAGTACGCCAACGGCTCGTCGGGATTCTGTTCGACCGCATCTTCCATGACCTTGATGGCGAGATCGGACTTCTTGTGATTCAACGCCAGCTCCATCAGCTTGAAACTGGCTTCAAGGTGCTTCGGATCCAGTTCAAGCGTGCGCAGGTAGCACTGGATGGCCATGTCGATTGTATTGTAGTCGGAGACCTGCGGGTTATCGAGATCCACATAAACCCCGGCGATATTGTACCAGGCGATGGGGTCATCCGGCGTGATCTCCACGAGCCGCTCGTAGTATCCCTTGGCTTCCATGTACTTCTTCTTGTCCGCATAGACTCGGCCAAGATTGAAGAGCGCCAACACGTCGTATTGGAACACGTCAAGGGCGTGCTTGAATTCCGTCTCCGCCTCGTCCGACATGTTCTTGGTCGCATAGATCGTCCCCAGATTCGAGTAGTACATGGCCAGCGACCGATTCATTTCTGCGCGCAGCCCTTCGGCCATTTCGATGGATTTCTTGACCTCCACGAGCGCGTCGTCGAGACGCCCCTTGCTGAAATACAACTCGCCCAGACGGCAACGGGCCTGGAAATCGTCAGGTTCCGCCGCCAACAGCTTCTCAATTTCGGCAATTTCTTCGTCAGGATTCAACGGCTGATCGTTCGGATCGACCGCCGCGCGGCTCTGCTCTACCGGCACACTCGTATCATCGCTCATAGGAAGTTCCCACCTGTCCTCAACAGTGCGTTAAACATGATCCCCCGCGAGTCGATCAGATCCGCTCAGCATGGGCGCTCCGACCGCGGACGGGGCTTCCAACGGTTCCCGTCGATACCGATCCATCGTCAACAACATGACGCCCAACACGACCATCAGCGTCAGATTCGAATAGAGCAAGGCATATCCCGCGATAAACATGAGTCCCAGACCATAGCCGGCTAGCCTTCCCATGGTCAACAGCCTGATTACGGTGTAGGACCAGCAAAGAAGCCCGGCCATATACAGCGCAAAGGGCAGGTAAAAGGTGTATCCCATTCCAAACTGGAAAATCCACCCAATGCCGTCGGCACCCTTGCGGATGTTGCTGGCCATGACGGGGTCGTACCGACTCAGGAGATAATCCAAGAAGAGCAGGACCGTGAAGATAGTTCCAGCTGTTCCCCAAAACCAGATGGCCCGACGACGTTGATGCTGGTTCCGCGAGCGAAAGGACAGTCCGCGGCCGTAGGCTCCGTACACCAAAATGCTGGCCAGCACCATCAGCGCTTCTCCCCCGCGGTGGAATTCGTAGACGAAGGGAGGAGCGATCACGGTGCCAAGAAAACTAAAGAAGGTGGACACCATCTGATAATAGAGCCATCCGGATATTCCGAGCAGATACACGACGCCCAACACCCGATGAGACCAGTCGTGATGAGTCATGAGGTACTCGGTCATCAACAGCACGATCGCCGTCAAGGCGGTCAGGTTGTAGATGGCCGAACCAATCATGGTCGGCGGAACGAACAAAAATCCCACCGTCAACAACAGCAGCAGCGCCACACAAGGAACCGTCACGATGTTCAAGCCGCCCCAGCCGCGACTGGCAAGCCGATTCGTCAGTCCAAGAACGAGCCCCAAGAACAAGAGAATCGCCACGGCATTGAGAAGCCATTGCCCGATCTCCGTCAGCGCCGTGAACGTGGGGATGATCCATTGATGATCGGCCGCCAGCTTGCTGAGGTGCATCCCCAGGCGGGACACGAGCCGGTACAATATCAATTCCAGGAAGGACACCAGGAGTACAAGCTTGATCGTATATTGAAACAGGAGCGGTTGATCGGTCAGCTTTCCGGTCACGCGCTCCATGGTTTTCGTCGACACTGTCACGATCATACTCCGCGTCCAGCGTTGAACATAATCCGACTCGGGAAGAAATCGGTTAACGACGCCCGCTCTTACGAGCGTGCAACCGCCGCCCGTTCGGTTTCCGATTTCGCCCGCGCGATATACAGAAGACCATCCGCCATCGAGTAGTTGAACGGCAACTCGCACACGACTTCGCTGACCTTTTCGTACACATGTTGGTACAGCCGCTCCGCTTGATCCGGGGTCATGCCTTCCTGCACCTCATAGAAAAATCCCAGGCTCAGATCTTCCGCCGACGGCCGCATGATCCGTCGAATGCCGTATCCGCCTGGATCACTCATGATAGGAGCTTCCTTTTCGAGGTCGAAGAGGCAGGGCTGGCAGGAAAATCCGTACGAATCGTGGAGCTTCTTGTTATCGACGATGAAATTCATCGTCTCAAGCGCTTCCTCCTCTTTCTCGGTTGGGAATCCCACGATGATGTAGCAGTGGACGGCAATGCCGAGATCCACACAATCGTTCGCGATGCGGCGGACCCATTCCTGCTGGATGCCCTTCTTCATGAAATCCATGATCCGCTGGTTGAACGATTCCAACCCGAACACGATCTTCAGGCAACCGGCATCGTGCATGGAGGACAAGAGTTCCTTCGTGAGATGTTTTTCGAATCTCATCTCGCAGGTCCACTTGATATCGAGCCGCCGGTCGATCATTTGTTGGCACAATCGCTTGGTCGGCGACAAGGCGAAGCATTCATCGGTAAAAAAGAACCGCCGGACCCCGTATCGCTGCTTGAGCCATTCCAATTCTTCAATCGTCCGGCCCGGGTCCTTTTGGCGGAAGTTCTGGTGATCAAGCGTGAGCGCACAAAACGCGCAATCTTTGTAATAGCAGCCCCGTGAAAATTGCACGGGCAACACCGGCTCGGGGGACAAGTATCGGTCGAGCGGAAATCCGTCGTAATTGGGGGCCGGAAGCTGATTGACGTTTTCGGAATAAAACGGCTGATTGACGATGATCCGGTCGTTCTGGCGATAAATCAGATTGGGAACCTTGCTGAAATCCTTTTTCCCGGCCATCTGATTGACCAATTCCAGCAGGGCGGTTTCGCCTTCGAAGACGACGATGTCGTCGGTGATTTCGAACAGGCTGGGACACCGGCGCAGATTATCGACCAGCCGCGTGAAAATGCTTCCCCCGATGGTGATGTGAATATCCGGGGCCGCTTCCTTGATCAAACGGCACAGCGTCAACCCGGGAATGATCTGCGAAGTGGCCGTGATCGATACCCCGACGAGTTCCGCATGATCCCGCACAATCGACGGAATGAAGCGCTCCCGGAACAGCGCAATGTACGGATTCTGCTGCTCGTCACGGATGACCTTCATCAAATCTTTTGAGGAATAAATGGAATAGGTGCTGAATTGGTTGTCCACGACCGTGAGCCTGGTCGGGAAATACAAGCTCGAGAGCACTTCCAACCACTTATCGATCAGAAACAGGCTTTCTCGGTATCCCTCCATGTCATAGAAACCTTCGCCACGCAAGGTCGCTTTCGCCGGCTCGATGCGATCGACGAGATATGGGAACCGATCCAGCGATTCCACGATCCTCGCGAGATGTTCCGCGCTGCCTGGTCCCGTCTCTCCCCGGTGTTCCCGCTCAAGCGCATTCTTCTTATCGATCAGGCCCTGATAGAGTTCGATGCCATAGGCCTGCGTCACGATATCGTCGAGCAGCTCGATCCCGAGATCACGCTGCGAGACGTTCGGAACACCAGCTTGAGTGAGAAACCCCGTGAGTGACGGGAGGCTCAGATATGGTTGGGACGGATGCCACGTCGGAGGGAAAAGCAAGGAGACTTTCATAGGAAATCTCTACCCGACATATTTGAAAAATAAGACGAATTAGACGGAGATGATCGTATTTTATACACTCCGCCGCAGCCGAAAAGCAACCCTGACCACATCGAAAAACCTCTCGATCGAAGAGTGTTTCGGTTGACCGTGGAAAAGGGAAGGCCCCGGTCCGGATCACCGAGTGATCCGGACCGGGGCCTTCCGTGCTCTCACCGCAGGTCAGCCGAAGGCTGATGCGGTTCTTCTACTTGTTTATGGAAGCTTGAGCGTGAACCATGTGGAGAGCGCCTTCATGCCGTTACGCTCGATGTTGTTGCCGTCCCACACGGCGAATGCGATAGGAACGGACATACCTGCCTTGAACTGCGTGTCATTGGCATCACCTGTTTCCAGGGTACGCTTAACGACTACACGCCAGGTCGGACCGGTATAGCCACCGCCCTTGACGGATCCAGACGGTTCCCACACGCCGTTTCCAATGACATCCTGATGCGCTTGCGTCGTCAACGTGCTGAATCCGTTGGCATTCAGGTCTTCCACCGAACTCACACGCAACGTTGGATCGGACATGATGTTGCCCGACCAGATACCGGGATTGAAGGGACCAAGGCTGCGACCAATCCGGTCCGGATAGGTCACGCCGCCGGCCGGCTCTTCAAAGTAGTAGTCCCAGAAGATGCCGGGATATTGATCGTCCACGTCCCAAATACCGGCGCTGTCTTTTCCGAGATCCTTTTGCCACTCCGCGTTCCACCGCCAGATGTTGGTGGTTCCACCGGACTGACCCATGCACTGGAACGGCGGCGCACCCGAGGTATTAACCGGGAACATGATCGCCACCTGATCGCGGAAGTCCTGCGGACCGATCGTCGTATCGTTCTTGGTCTGATCGCTCCACTCCACCCGCAACCCGAGCTCCTTGCCGTTCGTCATGGACTTTACGAACACCGACTTGACGGAAATATTCGGATGCATCGGCGTCGTGATCAACTGCCCGCTCAAGGGCACGATCACGCCAGGCACGCTCTCCCACAGCGGGTTCGCACCATCCATCGGAATGGGGCCCTTCACCGCCTTGGCCGGAATCGTCACCGGCT
Organism: Nitrospira japonica; assembly: GCF_900169565.1. Taxonomy (NCBI): domain Bacteria; kingdom Pseudomonadati; phylum Nitrospirota; class Nitrospiria; order Nitrospirales; family Nitrospiraceae; genus Nitrospira; species Nitrospira japonica. The sequence goes on from NZ_LT828648.1 coordinate 107,257, forward strand.
GGCTGACAGCCAAGGGTACCTGCCCAATCGTCAGCATCACGCCCACGATCAGGGCAGAGAGAAGAATGCCAAACACCACAGACTTGTTGTGTGTCTGCACTACTCTCATGGACTATGCCCTCCTCTCAATTAAGTGATTAAAAAACTGTGACCCAAATGACTCCCGAGAAACGAAAAATGACACCGACATGAATGCGAATATTACGCAGTCCCGACGGGTCCCCCCTCCTCCTTGTTTTTGTTCTTCTCCCCTTGCTCCATAAAATCCTGTGCGCCCGTCTCATTCAACAACAGGCTGAGCTCATTTCCCTGGTCCTGCGCACCGCATTCGTACGTCTGCCCTTCCGGAGCATTGAACGTGGCAGGGCGGTAATCCGTTTCGGAATACGGCTGAGGAGTGACGCCGAGAAAAGCAGCCTCGAAGTCCATCCAATCTGCGGTCAGATCAGCTACCAGTTTGAACAGCCCTGAATCAGCTTTCTTGACCAGCATACGGCAGAACAACGGAACCCACCGACCGATGTGGTTCTTGACGAATTTTTTCTGCGCCTCCACGACGATCTGCGTCTTGTCGGTTCCATCGTGACAACGCGAATAGGATTCCTTGTATGCCAGAAAATGCATGAACTCAAACTCAACACTCAAATGATCGAGCCGCTCGTGAATGTCCTTCGACAATTCCACGCCGAACGCTTTGTAAAAACCCGCGATGTCCCCCATGACATGGGATTGGGCGAACACGTGGTCGTTACCGAAAAGCGTTTCGTAGGGCGGGCAATCCAAGGTGATCACGTTGCTGAAGACCCGGCGATGCTCCGACTGGAGATCGGTCAGATGCCAATTGACGCATTCCGAAGCGACGAGCTTTTCCAGCTGATCGAACTGCTTTTTTAATGCGTTCAATTTCTGCTTGGCCCGATCCCCGTCGATGCCGTCAAGCGCCTTCTCCAAGGCTTCGACCGCTGCGCGACCATCCTCGACAAATTCACCGCATTGCACGTAGTCGAGGAACTCGTCGTCTTCAGGGTACAACAAGCTCCACGATACGAGAAGGTAAATCTTGCTGCGATTGAGGGCACGTTCGACGGCGGGAGAGTCTTTGATCGGCGTCGGGGTCGAGATGACGGCCGTTCCGGAAGCGGAGGGATTTTGTACCGGCTGTTTACTCGTCATATGAGAATCAGCTCCTCGGTGTGACCTTGCGCCGTGGCCTGGATTTTCCGGCATGTGCGGTCAAACCTCTGGCACAAGCTCGGGTATGATAGGTAATGGACCAGGTGATGTCAAGCACGTTCTCCTCTTTATCGAAACGAAACTTAACCGGCTGAAATTTCGAAATTTTTGCATGGGCTTCTTGAGTCGAGATCCCACAATCATCCTTCTACGGCATGCTTAGCAGGCCGGGGACAGCAGCCGGTATGGCGTCACGCGGATCGCAATATGGTCATTGACAGTCTTACAGACCTGCTCGCACACGCCGCACCCGACGCATCGCTCTCCGGAAACCAGCAGCCGCTGTTCGTCAAAATCCATCGATAACGCCTCGGTGGGACATTTCGACGCGCAGGCATGACAACCTTGCCCCGCCGTACATAGACGATGGGAGACGACCGCTGTCCCCATGCGCACGTAGTCGCGACTCGGCACCGAAACGAGGGCTTCTGTCCCACAGGCTGCGACACAAGGAAGATCTTCGCAGAGCATGCATGGCGCCTGATCGGGAAAGATGATCGGCGTCCCGTCTCCCTGATGAAAAACGATGGCGCCGTGCGGGCAGGCTTTCGCACAATCACTGCACTGGGTACATCGATCCAGGAACAACGGTTCGGCGACCGCTCCCGGCGGGCGCAACCAATCGGTTCTTGGAGCAGGGGCGACTTTTTCGGGAAGCGCCTCTGCATGCTGGGAATACTCGCGTGCAGCCTTGGCGACGGACAGCACCGAGTCCTTGAGAAAATCCCGACGACCATATTTGGGATCAATAGCCATGAAAAAGCAGGTAGCGGTGCTTCTTTCTTTACATCACGCCGTCCGCGCGGAGTTTGTAGACCTCGACGCACCGATCGCAGGCGCCGAATTCGACGTCCCATCCGGGATGATTTTCCCGGATAAAGTCCAACACATAGGTTTCGAGCTTATGTCCCAGGTCCTCCACCCATGAATAGGTGGGAAACCGACACAGGGGGCACGGGAATCCCGGCATCAACATGACCTTGTTTTCCGTTTCCGGTACCTCCCCGCCCTCGACGTCCACGGCACGATCCATCACGCGCAGGGTATCCGTTGCCATCTCGATCAATTCGGAATGCGTGAAGAATCCCGTTTGCCACAAGCCTTCGAATACGGACTTTAATTGAGGCGCGGGAATCTTTCGATACCAAGACCGGAACTCCTTGAACCGATCCTCTTTCCGGAGCATCGGCTCCTTGCCGGTCGCCATCAGCCGACTGTCGACGCTCAGGCTCCAGAGTACGCGATACCGCTGGAGGATCAACGTTTCTTCTCCGGGATTTTGACCGACCTTTGTATCGGGATCATAGCTGAACTGCGGGCTCAGCATGTCGGAGATATGCATCAACTCATGCCGGCAGTAGCGGGTGAGTGCGGGATCGTAGAACCGGCGGGGAATCAGCTTGATCCCGACTCCCTTCAACCCTTTTTCCTCGAACCGCTTGGCCAATTCGTGCTCGACCGAACCCCACTTGCGAAGAATGTCGACGCCTTCCTGGTCTTCTTTGAGCACCCCTTTGACCAGGACGATACCGACCTGATCCTTGAGAACCGGATATTCGTTGAACGCGTCCCTGATGATGTCGGAAAATCCCCATGTCCCAAATAAATACTGATATAGCTTCTTGAACTCGCTCTCGCGGTCGTCCAGCGTAAACTTCTCGTAGATCGGATCCGCCAACTCATGAAATTCCTTATAATAGGTGGGATCTCCTTCCCGTTCCGTCTTTTCCACGAAGGAGTCGATAACTTCCTGCAACAAGGCGGGCTGAAAGCGAAGTTCCATAGCGTTCCCCAATCTCGAAATGAGCCATGACCGCAGCTTGACTTGACGACCGGGCTTCTCTTACGATCGTCCCGTTGAGAGAGAAATTATACTGACCTAAAACGACCATTTGCAATCGAACCGGCTGCCGCCGGTTCACCAACCATCTCATCACCGGACATTTTCATGACTGAACAAAGCCCTGCTTCTACGGTTACGGCGCCGACTTCGCAAACTCCCCACGTCGATTTCCTGGAATATTGGACCGCGGGGGCACGAGAGGTGAAGACCTTCCGCGGGCACTCCCACGGAATCTGGTCCGTCGCGTTCGCCCCTGACGCCCTCACGTTGGCCAGCGCCGGCGTGGACCGTCTCGTCCGTATCTGGGACATCGAAACCGGTCGACTCCTTCGTTCTCTCCGCGGCCATACCAATGACATCAGGGCGGTGGCGTTCACCCCGGACGGGCAAACTCTGGCGACCGGAAGCGAAGACCGGACGATCAGGCTGTGGAATCCGAAGACCGGCGAACCGCTCAAACTCCTCTTCACCCGCTATGACCACAACGTCTGCAGTCTCTCCCTTTCGCCGGACGGACTGATGCTGGCGCGCGGCAGTCACAACAAAGACATCAAGATCTGGGAAGTCACGACCGGGACCGAATTGATGACCCTGTTGGGAAAAGATCAGTACGATCACCACTGGTCGGTCTGCGTGGCATTTTCTCCAGACGGCATGCATCTGGCCAGCGGAACGGACATCGGCAAGGTCAAGATTTGGGAGGTCTTGCCGAGCGGGGAAGAAAAGGTCCTCCACAACGGCCACTGGAAAGAAGATGCCGATGATTCGACCGAAACACGGGGCTATTTCATCGAGGACGACGGCGGATTTCAAAAGCCCATGGACTATTGGATCGGAGCCATGACGTTTACTCCGGACGCCAAGCATCTGATCACCGGCAGCCGAGACCAGACGATCAAAATGTTCGAAATGCCTCAGGGCCTCGAGCACCGGACGCTCCGGGGACATACAGGCTGGGTACGAACGCTGGTGGTGACACCGGACGGCAAGGTACTCATCAGCGGAAGCGACGACAACACGATCCGATTCTGGGATCTGGCAACCGGGCGTTGCTTCCGAACCATCAAGACGCACACCGGCGGCGTTCGCTGTGTCGCACTCTCTCCGGATGGTCTGTCGCTCGCCAGCGCGTCGTGGGATCGAACCGTGAAGCTGTGGAGCGGAGGGCCGGAGCCTACCGAATAGAGACGGGCGTTTCCCTTCGTTTTATTCCCCTTCTTCCCCGGCATCCTCCGTGACTGACGGGATCCCGTAGCGTTTGCATTTATCCCCCAGCGCCTTACGGGACAGACCCAACACCTTCGCCGCGGCAGTTCGGTTCCCTTCGACACGCTCCAGCACGGACAGGATATGGCTCTTCTCGAACTCCTCCCGCGCGGCGGACAAGGACGTCAGCGAGACGCCTTTGGACTTGCTTTCTGCCGCGAGTCCTTCGTGACAGAACCCGCAGGATTCTTGAGGCCCCCCTCCCGTGAACGGGCAAGAGGGAAACTCACAAAGATCGGCCGGATGAACCATCTCATGATCGCGTCCGGTAGTCACGCCCCGCTCAATGATCTTTTCCAATTCCCGTACGTTTCCGGGGAATGAATACCGTGACAGGAGATCGCGGGCTGAGGGAGAAAACCCCTTCAATCTCTTGTTCATCCGGCTCGAATAGTCGTGGAGGAGATGATCGGCGATGATCATGATGTCATCCGTACGCTGTCTCAGCGGAGGGAGCGTGACCTGCACCGTATTGAGCCGCCGGTACAGATCTTCGTGGAAGCGCCCTTTCTCAACTGCCTGAGCCAGATCGACACGCGTCGCCCCGACCAGACGGACATCCACCTCGATCGACTCGCGGCCACCCAGACGCCAAAATTTTCGTTCCTGCAGCAGGCGAAGTACTTTGTCCTGAATACCGGCCGGAAGTTCACTGATCTCGTCAAGAAACAACGTTCCCCGGTGCGCCAATTCGAAGCGTCCTCTTCGTTGCCGTGAGGCTCCAGCGAATGCGCCCTTCTCGTGGCCGAAGAGCTCGGCGTCGAGCAAGGCTTCCGACAAGGCGCCGCAACTCACTTTGATCAGCGGATGATGATTACGAGGGCTGTTCTGGTGAATGGCATTGGCAACCAGTTCCTTTCCGGTTCCGCTCTCTCCGAGGATGAGAACAGGCACATCGGATCCCGCCGCCGTTCTGACCTTGTCCAACACCTCCCGCATCCGGCTGTTGGCCCCGAGAATTCCTCCGAACCTGAAGTTATCATCGTGAATCTCTTTGGATTCCTCCGTCTCACGGCGAAGCCTGACCACCCGCCCCACCCGCTCCACGATGAGCAGCAGTTCATCCATCTGAAACGGTTTGGTGATGTAGTCGAATGCACCAAGCCTCATGGCGCCCACGGCGGTTTCCATCGATCCGTGGGCGGTGATCACGACCACTTCGGTTTCGGGTGCCGCTTCTTTTGTCGCCTTGAGGACCGCCAAGCCGTCGGCACCGGGAAGCCGCAGGTCCGTAATAACGAGATCAAACGGGTTCTGGCGGAGGAGTTGGATTCCTTCCGTCCCGGTGGACGCTGCGCGCACTTCATACCCCACGGCCTCCATGGCGTCCACCATGGAAAGGCGCATAAGCGGTTCGTCATCCACCAGCAGAATCGTCAGCCCTTTCATGACGTCCTCTCCACGAGCGAACGGTCCCTCGACAAGGGGAGGCACAGGGTGAACGTCGTGCCTCTGCCCACTTCACTGTTCACGAGTATTTTTCCGCCGTGACGCTCGATGATGCCCAAACTGACGGATAACCCCAGCCCCGTGCCTTCTCCCTCGCCTTTCGTCGTAAAGAAGGGGTCGAAGATGCGGGGGAGCACGGCCGGAGCGATTCCTGACCCGGTATCGGACACCTCCACCAGACAGACCCCTTCCGCAACGGAGGTGCGAATTCTCAACACACCCCCGCCTTTCATCGCCTGTACGGCATTGAGGATCAGGTTCATGAGCACTTGCTCGATCATGTGCCGATCGATCATTAGACTCGGCAGCGCGGAACCGAGCACCGTTTCCAGGACAATGCGATTGGAAGCGAACAGATGATTCGTAAGCACCAGCACCCGATCGACCACCTGCTTGATGTCCGTCAAGCTGAACTCCGGATCGTGCTGCTGGGAAAAATCGAGCAACTGACGGACGATCTTCTGAACCCGTCGCACACCGTCTTCCATTGACGTCCAGTATTCCTCCTGTCGGGCCGGCGACAACACGCCTTTACGCAGGTTGTAGAGACAGTTCAGAATCCCGGCGAGCGGATTATTGATTTCATGCGCCACCCCGGCCGCCAATTTTCCCACCGAAGCCAGCTTCTCGGAATTGCGGATTTGCTGTTCGAGGCGCTTTGTTTCCGTCATATCGCGCGCGATGCCGAGCACGCCGAGAATTTCTCCTTCGGCTCCGTGGAGCGGTGACACGCTGACGGTTACCGTGCGGGTCTCTCCCGAGCGGGTTACGACTTCGACTTCGTAGACCTGCTTTGCGCCGATGTCCAGTGTGTTCTTCAGCCGACGGCCGCGATGCCGCCGGGAGAGAAGCGATAGGTAGGGACGACCCAACAGATCGTCCTTCCGGTAGCCCCACACGGTGACCTTGTTGTTGACGTAGGTGAACCGCTGGTCCGTATCGAGCGTGTAGATCACGTCGTTGGCATTCTCAAGGAGATTCTCCAAGTACTGTTTGGTCTGCTCGATTTCCCTTGTCCGCTCTTTGACCTTGGTTTCGAGTTCCTCCCGGTAGGTTTGCAGCTGCCGCTCGAGCTTCTTTCTGTCGGTGATGTCCCGCAATTGGACCATGACCAACAAATGATCGGGACTTCCGACCTGAATAAGATCCATCTCCACGGGGGTTTCCACGCCGGCGGCGTTATACACCGTGATTTCTTGGCTGGGGGCCTTTTCCCGACCCGTGTTGATATCGCCCAACCATCGTCGCAGTGCTCCCCGATAGGCTTCGAGCGTGACCTCGAAAATACTGCGCCCCACGATGTACGGCTCCGCATAGCCCAGCGCCTGCTCCTCGCGTTTATTGACGGACACGATCGTGCCGCTCGGATCCACCATGAACACCGAATCGGCAACAAGATCGAAGAGAGCCTTGTACCGGGCCTGCGAGGCCACGAGTTGCCTGGTACGTTCGGTGACAGCCAGTTCGAGCTTCGACGTATATTGCTGGAGTTCCTGCTCGAGACGATGCCGTTCCGTGACGTCGCGCACGAAGGCTCGTGAATGCACGAGTCCGCCACGCTCCTGATCGAACAGAGCCGTCGCATGAATCTCGACATCGATCGGACGGCCGTCCTTGGCCAGCAAGATCGTTTCCATCGCCGTCTGTCCCTGAGATACCAGTCGCTCGAGGTATTGTAGCACCCGAGTGGCCTGCCCTTGAGGCACCAGATCCCAGAGCTTCATCGCCAACATTTCATCCAATTGATAGCCCAGTTTGTCCAAACCCGTTTTGTTGACGTGAACAAATTGTCCGTTCCGATCCAACTGGTAGATCATCTCCGGCGAGTGTTCGATCAGGTCGCGATACTTTTCCTCCAACCGGCGCACTTCCACCACCCGCTGCTCGATTTGGCCGAATGACCGCTGAAGATTTGAGGCCATCTCGTTGAACGCGCCGGCCAACTCTTCGATCTCGTCCCCCGTCTCCAGCGCCAGCCTTCGTTCCAGCCGGCCGCTGCCTAATTCCCTCGCTCCTTCATGCAGAAGCTTGATCGGCCTGACGATCCGGCGAGCCGCCAGCAAACCCGTGCCCCACAGCACCCCCAGTACGATCAATCCGTACAGTAAAACCTTAGCGACAAGATCAGCCAGCGGGGCAAAGGTTTCCCGGGGATCCTGCCGAATGACGGTCACCCACTGTTTCCCGCCGATGCTGCCGGGCGCGAGCCGATCATTGAAACGAACGGGAGCAAATCCGATCAACGCATCGCGGCTTCCGTGGGAATCGTCTAACGCCACCGCCCATCCGGCCTTCAATGCCTGAAGGGTCTGAATGAGTTCGGGCTTGACGGTATGTTCCTCCGGAGAAAGAATCGGACAAATCAGCGGAACTCCATCCGAACTGAACAGCATAGCGTGGCCGGTCATGCCGATGGAAACCTCGGCGATAGAATGAAACAGGGTATCCCGACGCATCAGAATCGTGATGGCCCCGATGACCGCCCGTTGTTGATCGTCAACGATGGGAGCTGAGACGACGACGACATGGGTGCCGAAAGAGGGATCGAAGGCGATCTCACCGACATAAGGCTGACGGGTCCCTCCTTTGACCACAGCCTGCCACCAGCCGGTCTTGCCGTAAAAGTACTCCACCTGGGGAATGGAGCTCACGACCAGCGCCCCTTGCACGTCGGTGACCAGAATGCCCACATAATCGGCCTTCCGGATGTCGTGCCACCGGATCAGATAGTTGGTCACGATTCGATTGATGAACAGCGGAAATTCGCTCCGCTTGTCCCGTTGCTTCCACCGCTGCTGCCAATCCTTGATGACCTCCTGAATGCGCTGCGCATCCTTTCCTTCATACGTCCGATTGGCTTCCACCACCGCCGTACGCAGGAAGGGAGTGGTCGCCAACTGTTGCGCCTCATTCATACCCCGGCTGACGTGCATTTCGATCCGGCGGGCCGCTTCGACCGCCACTTCCTTGAAGCTGGTACCGGTGGTCTCGCGCAGGGCGCGGCGTTCTTCCAGATAGGTCAAGGCGAGCAGGAATGTGAGGGGGAGAAGTCCAACCATCACGATCGCCGTGATGATCTTGTGCTGGAGACTGTACGACCGACTCCAGAATTTCATGAACGTGTCCGCCTATGCGAGGGACCGCCCGACCAGGCCCGCAGGGCGGCCCGTTCACTATCGCTCAAACCTAGGCACGCTTGAGCAAACGTCCGGTCGTTCCGGGCCACAGGAGCAACAGGGGGCTGGCGACAAAGATCGACGAATAGGTTCCGAAGACCACCCCCCACAGAAGGGCCAGGGAAAAATCGTGCAGCACCTCCCCGCCGCCGACGGCGAGGGGAATAAGGACCAGGACCACGGTCAAACTGGTCACAATCGTGCGGCTCAATACCTGATTGATGGCGGTGTTGATCATCATTTCCTCACTGTCCCGCCGTCGCACTCGAAGATTCTCTCGAATACGGTCGAATACCACGACCGTGTCCGTCAGCGAATAGCCCGCCAAGGTCAAGAGGGCCGTCACGACCAGCAGGGTGATCTCTTTGTCAAGAATGTAAAACGCGCCGAGAACGGCCAGCACATCGTGGAATGTCGCCAGGGCCGCCGCTACTCCGAACCGCAGTTCAAAGCGGGCGGCAATGTAGAGGATGATGCCGACAAACGATACGAGGACCGCGATCAGCGCATCCTCCTGCAGTTTCTTGCCGATGGTGGGCCCGATTTCCGTGCTGGAGTCCACAATAAAGGTGTTGCCGGGAAACTCCTTGGAAAAGATCGCGACGACCCGTTCCGCCGTTTTGTGTTCCAACGTCGTGGACGCCTTCACCCGAATCAGCAACTTGTTGTCCTGGCCGAATTCCTGAAGTTCGGCATCCCCCAACCCGTTTGTCTCCAAGGCCTTCCGAGCTTCGTCGATCTTGATCGGCTGATTGAATTTCAACTGCACGGCCGTACCGCCGGCAAAGTCGATACCCAGGTTGGCCGCACCACGGCCGATCTGGATGATCGCCAGAATTCCCAGCACGACCATGATGCCGGAGAACGCAAACGAGATGTTCCGCTTGCCCATGAAATCAAAGTTCGTCTTTCCCAGAATTTCCAGCATGCAGGCTCCTTCGACCTAGATACTCAACTGATCGACTTTGCGGCGTTGATTGATGATGTCAAAAATGACCTTGGTCCCGACTAGGGCCGTAAAGAGATTGATCGCGATGCCGAGACAGAGCGTGACGGCAAAACCCTTGATCGGACCGGTGCCGAACAGGAACAGCGCGACACCGGTGATCAGAGTCGTGACGTGGGAATCGATGATGGTGAGCAGTGCCTTGTCATACCCTCCATCGATGGCAAGCCGGACCGCTTTCCCCGATCGGAGCTCCTCTCGGATGCGCTCGAAGATCAACACGTTTGAATCGACGCCCATGCCGATCGTGAGGACGATGCCGGCAATGCCCGGCAAGGTCAACGTCGCCGTCAACGCGGACAACGCCCCCATCAAACAGATCAAGTTCAGGATCAGCGCAACGTCGGCGATGAGACCCGACAGCCGGTAGTAGACGATCATGAAAATCATGACGATCGCTCCGGCCACTAACGTCGCCTTGATGCCTTTCTCGATCGAATCCCGGCCGAGCGACGGACCGACCGTCAGGTCTTGGACGATCTTCAACGGTGCCGGCAACGCACCGGCTCGCAGTACGATGGCAAGATCATTGGCCTCTTGCGTCGAAAACGTCCCGGTAATTTGCGCACGCCCGCCGGAAATCCGCTCCTGAATCACGGGCGCGGAATAAATGGTGTTGTCGAGCACCACCGCCATCCGTTTTTTGACGTTCTCGCCGGTGATACGCTCGAACTCACGTCCGCCTTTGGCATCGAACGTGATGGAGACGTACGGATCATTGAACTGTCCGATCGATACCCGTGCATCGCTCAACACGTCACCCGTCAGCATGACGCGTTTCTTGACCAAATAAGGAATGCGATACTCCCGCCCCGTATCTTTGTCGATCGCCCGCTCAAAAAGGATCTGATCGCCCTCCGGCAGTTTGCCCTCGAACTGCGAAAGCACTTCGGCCTCTTTATCTTTCGGCACCCTGGCAGGAAGGTCCAATCTGATTTGGCTGTCCTCGTCCAGCATCTTGAATTCGAGCAGGGCGGTTTCCTTAATCAAATCTTTGGCCCGCTTCGGCTCCTTGACTCCCGGCAATTGCACCACGATCTGCTTTGGGCCTTGCCGTTGCACCACCGGTTCCGCCACGCCGAACTGATCGATGCGATTGCGGATGGTCTCGAGAGCCTGATTGACCGCGGAATCCTTGATGCGCTTTATTTCCGACTCCCGAAGCTCCCATGCCAGCGTATTGGCGGACCCCGCCGAGTCCTTCTCCGCAAAGGTCGGGAAGTCGTCGATCAATTTTTGGATCTGGGCCTTCAGGTCGGCGTTCTGAAACTGAACGGTGATGTCCGTCGGACTCGTGCGCTTGACCGACTCAGCCGGAATCTTCTTTTCCACCAGGAGATCCTGCAGCGACGTCAGCGACCGGTCTACCGCGATTTCGACCGCCCGGTCCTCGTCGACTTCCATCACCATGTGGATGCCGCCCTGGAGATCCAACCCGAGGGTGATGCCCTTGTTCGGCAACAGGGTTTTCAACCACCCAGGTAGGCCCTGATACACATCCGGAACCGACGGCACGAACGCAATCACCGAAGCGATCACGACCAGCGCCAACAACGTCAACCGCCCGCTCACTTTCTTCATCGTGCCTCTTGTCCCCTTGTTCCCGGAGTCTACGACTCTTTCTCGTCGTCATCCGCACGCAGCCGCGCGATGTGCTCCCGCTGGATCTTAATCTTGGTGTTGTCGGCGATTTGCAGCGTCACCGTGTCTTTGCCGAGATTCGCCACGACTCCCCAGACGCCGGACGACGTGATCACCTTGTCGCCTTTCTTCAGAGCGTCCATCATGGCTCGTTGCTGCTTCTGTTTTCTCTGCTGCGGCAATACCAGCAGAAAATAAAAGATGACGAAGACCAGCACGAAGGGGACGAGCGACAGAATGGTGCTTGCACCACTCCCCCCTCCGGCAGTTCCCTGGGCCCATGCGACTGATGCCATCCACATATGTGAGCGTGTCCTCTCTGCGTCGACTTTGCCTCGATCCTCTACTGACCGCTGGTCTCCGCCGTGCCGACGAACTCCGACGGAGCCTCCGCGCGCATCCGGTAAAACGCGTCTCGAAAATTCGCGAACGTCCCGTCGGCGATCGCCCCGCGAAGCCGACGCATGAAATCGGAAAAGTACCAAAGGTTGTGCGTGGTATTCAGCCGCGATGCCAGCATTTCTTTGACGTTGTATAGATGATGCAAGTACGCGCGGGAATATCGTCGGCACACCGGACAGGCGCAGTTCGGGTCGATCGGCCGCTCATCCCGTGTATACCTGGCTTGCTTGATCGAGACTCGCCCCGACTCGGTGAACAGCCATCCGGTCCGTCCATGCCGGGACGGGATGACGCAATCGAACAAGTCGACGCCGCGCGCCACGCCTTCGATGAGATTTTCCGGCATGCCGACCCCCATCAAGTAGCGGGGCTTTACGGAAGGAAGCTCGGGGGCGCAGATCTCCAACATTCGATACATCTCTTCTTTGGTCTCGCCGACCGACAGACCCCCGATGGCGTAGCCGTCGAATCCGAGTGCCACGATGTCGCGCGCGGATTTCCGTCGAAGCTCGGGATCCAACCCTCCTTGGACGATTCCGAAAAGCGCCTGGTCCGTCCTCCGTCGACTCTCCTGACACCGGCCAGCCCACAGCGTCGTCCGCCGCACCGCATCCGCCACCCTGTCCCGGTCGGCAGGCAATGCCACGCATTGATCGAAGGCCATGATGATGTCCGCGCCGAGGTCTTCTTGAATTCCAATCGCGGACTCTGGGGTGATGACGTGGGTCGATCCGTCCAGATGCGAGCGAAAGGTTACACCCTCGTCGGTGATCCGGCACAGACCGGCCAGGCTGAAGATCTGAAATCCGCCGCTGTCGGTTAGAATGGATCCCGACCAGCCAGCGAACCGATGCAGCCCACCCAGCTCCGAAATGACCTTATGTCCGGGCCGCAGGTAGAGATGGTACGCGTTGTTCAGAAACAGTCGAAAACCCAACTGGTGTAATTCTTCAGGATCGATCCCCTTGACCGGTCCCAACGTGCCGACCGGCATGAACGCCGGGGTCTCGATTTGACCATGTGCGGTCGTCAGCACGCCCAACCTGGCGTGCCTCTCCCCAGCGGTTTGCTTGACGGTAAATTCCATGCTGCTTGCCTGGTTCTCTCTTACATGTGGTCCGGAGCGGAGATGCCAAGCAGCGACAGGCCGTTCCTGAGCACTTGCTGGACTCCCGCCATCAGGGCCAAGCGCGCGGCCGTCCGGTCGGAATCGACGATCTCCCGTTGCCGGTCCCCATCCGGCACCACGATCCCCAACTCTCCTTCTCCACCGTCCCTATCGGCCGCCGGAGGCAGAACACGGTGCTTGTTATAGAACCCGTGAAGCAACGCCGCCAGTTGTTGCAGATAGTAGGTGAGCCGATGAGGCTCATACGATAGCGCGCTGGCGTGAACGACGGAAGGAAACGCCGAGAGTTTTCGAATCAATGCCAGCTCATCCGGATCCATCAGCATGCTCAAGTCCGTCCGGCTCGCCCGAGGACGGTCGATTCCGCGCGACTTGGAGACCCGCCATAGGCTCGAAATCCTGGCATGGGCATACTGCACATAGTACACGGGGTTTTCGGCAGATCGCTGTTTGGCCAGTTCCAGGTCGAAATCGAGATGGGTCTTGGAATCCCGCATAAGAAAATAGAATTTCGCGGCGTCGGCACCCACCTCGTCAATCACGTCCCGAAGGGTGACGAATTCCCCGGCGCGCTTGGACATCTTCACTTCCTCACCGCCGCGCAGCAACTTGACGAGTTGTACGAGAACGACTTGCAATCGTTCTTTCGGATGCCCGTAGGCTTGCATCACGGCCTGCATGCGAGGGATATACCCGTGGTGGTCCGCCCCCCAGACATCGATCAACAAATCATATCCTCGCCGCAGTTTGTCCCAATGATACGCGATGTCGGATGCAAGATAGGTATACTCTCCGTCCTGTTTCTTAACGACGCGGTCCTTCTCGTCGCCGAACTGTGACGATCGAAACCACGAAGCACCGTCCTGCTCGAATACCAACTGTCGAGACTTCAGGTCATCCAGCACTCGTTCGACGGCATGGGAGGACAGAAGAGACGCCTCGCTGAACCATGACTGGAATTCGATCCCGAACGAGTGGAGATCCTGGCGGATCACGTTCAGCAAATCCTCGAGGGCGAAGCGTCGGCACTGCTCTTCCAGGTCATCAGTATCCGGGTTTTTACCGGATCCCCGTTGTTCCCGTAACCGCTCCGCCACGGCGGTGATATAGGTTCCATGGTATCCGTCGGTCGGAAACGCGACGTGACGGCCGTCCAATTCTTGATAGCGGGCACATACCGATTGGCCCAGGAGCTTGGTTTGACGGCCCGCATCGTTGATGTAATATTCGCTGACGATTTCATACCCGACGGCATCGAGCAGATTCGCGACGGCTTGACCAACCGCGGCTCCGCGGCCATGTCCCACGTGCAAGGGACCGGTTGGATTTGCACTCACATACTCGACGAGGACCCGACGCCCGCTGCCGGAATTACTGCGGCCATAGCGGTCACCCTGGGCTTCAATTTCCCGCAATACTTCCTGCCAAACCGCGGGCTTCACCGTCAGATTGAGAAATCCGGGCTGGGCGATTTGGACACGATCGAACAGCCGATCGTCCTGGACCAACTCCTCAACGATGATCCGGGCGATATCTTGCGGACTTCTTTGCTCGGAGGAAGCCAGCGACAGAGCTACGGTGGAAGCCAGGTCTCCCCACTCCGGGCGCTTGGGAGCGTCCAGGCTTAGAACCGGCCATGATTCCGTTTTCAGCAGCCCTTTTCTTTTCGCCCCGTTCAAGGCATCCAGCAATGCGCTGGTAACTTTGTGCAGCACCACACCCTGAGACACCGAATCACTCCTAAGTCCTTAGCATTGAAAGAGAAAATTAGCCTGTCACTCTATCACACGGCCTAATGGGAGACAAGGCGCTTTGTGTGGATTTTCGAGGAGTTGTGACGAACCAACCGCTGCCGACACATATCCAATAGCGTGTGCGGAGGAATGTTAAGACAAGGCCGTTCCACACAGTGACCGACGGCCTCCCAGTTCGGGCATCGACAGGCGTCCGCCTTCATCACGGTCACATGTCCCCCTCGTGGAGCCCATCGTTCCGCCACGGTAGGACCGAACAGCGTGATAGTCTCTGTGCCAACCGACGCGGACAGGTGACTGGCTCCCGAATCGTGTCCCACGAACAGATCGGCCGATGCCAGCACACCGGCCAGCAATCCCAAATTCAGGTCCCTCAAAATGCCGATTCGTTCTTCCCTCACCAAGCGGGACACTTCCACGACCGTCGCATGGTCGGCCGGTCCCTCCAGCAAGGCGAGCCCAAGTCCGTCCCGCCTGAGGCCGTGGATCACCTCGGCAAATATCTCCGCCTTGGCACATTTCGATCGGCTTCCGCTACCAGGGTGAAGAAGGACGATCCTGCGATCAGGATCGAGATTTGCCTCGCGGAGGCGTGTGCGCCCGAGTTCACGCAGTCCCCGGGGCAACTGCAGCACCACAGGCTGCACAGAGTCGCGCGCCACTTCGTCCAGTGCCTCCCAAAATCGATCGCTCTGATGGACGGAAGATAGTCGGGGCGAAAATGGCGAGCAAACGGCGACTGTACCCTGCACGTATCTCCTGAGCACCTCTTCAAGAATTTCCCCTTCATCTCTGACCCAAGCCACCGCCAGTTCGCATCTGGCCAGCCAATTCGACATCACGCTTCCCGCTTCGACGTATCCGCCGAATAGTTGGCCGACGCCGAATCCTTGTGCCGGCATCCATCCGTCGACGAGGCCGCAATCCCGCAGCAATTCGCCGATCCGACGGTCGGCACAGAGCACAAATTCATGGCGGGGAAATTTTCTGCGGAGGTTGACGATCGCCGGTACGGCGAGCAGCACATCGCCCAATGCGCCGGGATGAATGATGACGACGGTTCGTATCACAATCGAGGAAGATGATTCTACGATCGGTCGCTCGCGAAGATCGACCGAGCCAATTCAAGATCCGCCGGCGTATTGATGTTTAAGAATGCTCGCCCGGCCGGATCGATGGTCTTCAAGTCTTCCGCGGTGACGGTATGTAATTTCAACGCGGGATGTTCGGTCACCCGATGGATCCGCAGGTCCTTTGCCGCCATCATGGACTCCATGACCGGCAGGCATCGCCGGCCGTACAGGGCATGCATGGGGTGCCATCCATTGTGTAACCGCGCCATCACGATGTCGGCCTCGGTCTTGAGATGCACGAAGTAGCGCACCGTCTCTTGACTCAAGAATGGCATGTCACAGGCCAGGACAAAGACCCGGTTCGTTCTGGCAACGCTCAATCCCGTGTACAAACCTCCAAGGCTCCCGCAATCCGCTACGAGATCACGAACGACGGGGACAGTGGACGAAAGATCGGGACTGTCCTGCGCGATTACGATGACGACGTCCTGAAAGACGCACCGGAGGATATCGAGGCTTCGCTCCAGAAGGCTGCGCGCTCCGATTTCGACAAATCGCTTGTCCTCACCCATTCTGCGGCTTTTTCCGCCAGCGAGCAGGATACCGGTGACCTCTGTGATCATAGACGTTTCACTGTGTCCGGCGGAAAAACAAAGAGGGGGTGGGTTTCCCCACCCCCTCTACGCATTGACCTCTCTCAGCGGCGATTAGATGGTCTTGCCCTTCTTCTTATTCGACCGCCGCGTCATGACCCATCCTTCCAGCAGCACGATACCGAACGCAATGACTGCCGGATAGATGTAGGTCTCCCTGGGGATCGGGGGATTCAGGAACGTATAATAGAAAGCCGACACGGCCATCTTCCGTCCTGCATCGCCGTTGTGTCCGTCCCAGGCAAAGAACACCGTAGGCACATACTGGCCGACCTCAAAGAACGTGTCCTCATCGTAGTCCTGATCCTTCTTGTTCCCAAGGGGGCGTTGGATCATGACGTACCACCGGCCGTTTTTCCACTCGGCCTTGAGGACTTTGAGGTTCTCCTCATAGGTGTCGCGTTCTTCAAAATCCTTGTCCCATCCCGTTCCCTTGAAGGCTCGGATGGATCCATCCGCTTCCCACTTCACGATGTCGACCGGGAACTGCTCGTTGGTTCCGAACAGGTAGCGCGGCTTGATCGGAGCCGGCAACTCCTTCCACTTGACCGGATGCTCGATCCCGATCGCGTCGTTGTACACGGTGTAGTTGTTCTGATGGGCCGCGATGGACCCTTCCTCACCGGTCTTGGGATCCTGCTCCTTCACATCAACATTTACCTGCGTAGGCGCCCAAGGCAGCTTGCCTTCGGCCACGCTCTTGGTCCGGTCGTCCCACTCCAATAGATACACGAGCGACTTTTCGTTATACAGAGCCCGAACCCAGATGTCGTCGATACGATTGACGAAGTTTCTCGGCTTGTGGGTGATCTGTCCGCCCATCGCGACGTATCGGCGGGAGGCCTTTTGCCACGCCTCATTTTCGATATCGGCCGGAATTTCCCCTTCGACCAGATTCGCCGGCACCACGAAATTGATCTTCGGCTTGTCGGTCAAGGGATCGATGGGAAGTGGATTTCCTTCGAGGTCCCGCTCGCACAACGAATTCACGAAGTTCGCAATATCCCACCGCTCGTCGACCGAGGTGTTATCCGCGAACGACGGCATCGGCGTTCCATTGACGCCAGTGGAGAAGGTTCGGAAAATGTTCTTCACATTGTACGGATCCTGGCGGCTTCCACGGAAATTCCAGCACTTATGCCAGTTGGCCGGCTGAATCGAGAATCCCCAGTCATCCTTCAGGTTGAAGGCATTTCCATCTCCTCGCCCTTCAGTACCATGACACTCAATACATTTCTTTTCGACGATGAGTTCTGAACCACGCTTCTTGCTTTCGTCATTTGCGGCTTTCGGCTTGATGTCGCCGAGCTGGAGCACCGTCTGTGTTTCCGACTGCTTGTCGGTGAACTTCCGGTCCTTCACCAATTGAGTCGTGACGAACGACAATACCTGAAGCCGTTGTTCCTCAGTCAAAATACCTTCCCAAGACGGCATGGCCGAGCCCGGCAAACCGTGCGTGACGGTCTCAAACAGGTCGTTCTGTCCAGCGACCGGCTTCTTCGCATCGAACAAGGGAAGCTCGCCGCTCGCCGTGTGACGGATCTTGAAAGTACCCTGATTGAAATTCCGAGGACGAGGCCACAGGCGGTCTGCACCGGGACCATCGCCCGCTCCATCGACGCCGTGGCACCAAACACACTTCGTAAAGTAGACCCGCTTCCCCGCCTCGATCATCTCGGCGGAGGGCTCCGCGGCGAGATCGCCTTTTTTGAATCCCTCTGGCAATCCTTCCGCACCGACGACCGGTATGCCGATCTGTCCGGAGGCCAGGATGATGCCGAAGGCGGCAGCGGCGGCCACTCCTACCTTCTGACTTGCGCTCTTTCTCATGTTTATCCTCTTCATCGTATGTCCAGGTTATCGAAAAAGCCTTCGGCGCATTAATCCCACGTACGCGGGTAGTAGCCGGTATGCCAATATTCGAAGAGAATGACCTTCCAGATTTCGTCGACGGTCAGGTGCTGCTCCCAAGGCGGCATGACGGACGCCCAGGGGAATCCTTCGTTCGGCAATCCAATTCCGCCCTTGGACACGCGCCAGAAAATGAAGGTCTCCTGGAGCTGCGCGATGGTGCCCGGATCGGTGAAGTTTGCAGGAATAGGATTGAAGGCAAAGGCATGGAGGCCGCGGCCGTTCAGATTATCACCGTGACAGAAGTGACAATTCTGAAAGAAAATTTCGCCGCCCTCACGCACGTACTTCAAGTACCCTGCCGCATTCTGATCCCAGGGATTGGCGTTCGGCTTCATGAGCCGGCCCATGCCCTGCTCCACAATGTTGGCATTGGTATATTCCTGATCATATTTCCCTTCGGGATTGACCCGGAAAGGATTCTGGGAGGTCTGCAGTACGTAGGTCTTGCCGTGCACCTTGGTGCTGGCGGGAGGAGCCGGATGCACGGTCCGAAGCTCGATCGGCTCTTCGGACTTTGGCACCATAGCGTTGTACGAAAATCCACCGATCAGAATCGGCAACAGAATCAGATAGGCATAGCGCAACATCTTATTCATGCCCGTCTGCGCGTCCATCACGTTCATGATCGGCTGCTTGAACTTTCTCCAGTCCTCTTCGTTTGCCGACATCCACATAAACACGGCCACGAGAGACACGGTCCCGTACATCGCTCGCACGCTGAACGGAATGGGCGGATACACGCGGAACTTCAGATACAGCAAAATGAACGCCCAGAATGTGATTCCCTGCCAGAACCGTGGGATGCCCATGCCCATCGCGTTGAGCATGTAGCTGAGCCCCGTAAAGCCGGCGACGAAGATCGCCAACTCCGTGAGCATCTGCATGGGCATATAGCCTTCTACCAAGCGCACGGTGTTCGACGGGACGATATCGAAGATCATCCCGACCAGCAGGAGGAGTCCAACGACTCCAACCAGCGCACCGACGGACATCAATGCTTTCATGGGTTAACTCCCTCTAGTCTTCGAACGATAGACTGTACAGATTAGGAAATCTTCGGTGGCGGCGCTCCGGCCTTCACCTGCGACAAATAGTCAACAATCTTTTTCAAAGCTCCCGCGCTCAGTTTTTGCCCGAAGACCTTGGGCATCGTGTTGTCCGGGAACGGCTTCACCACATAAGTGCTGGGTTCAACGATCGATTCCATGATGTACTCGGGAGTGCTCTTGGCCATTCCCTTGTACTCCTTGTCCTTGATCCGGAGAGGGGCATTGGTACCCTCCTCGAGCTTCGGACCAATCGTGCCCGTGGCGCCAGGGATACCGGGAATTGTATGGCACGCGACACATTGCGCCTTGGCAAAAATCTGATCGACCGGTTCGGAACCGTCCGCCATCAACGCACTGGCTGCCTTTGGCGCGTCCTCTTGCATCTTGGGACGATCGGCTTCCGGAATGAATTTCTCATAGGACTTGGTGATGTCTTCAAAAGAAGGCGCGTCGCGTCCTTCGCGGACGTACAACCACGTATCCACCGCCGCCAGCTCAGGCAGGGAGAGCGATATTGGTGGCTTGTGAATCTTGGGCATCGGGCTCTCTTTATCGTTAGTCCCCTTCACACCATAGCCCGCAACCACATAGCAGCTGGGACATGCATGGGATTCGGCAATGTACTCCTGCCCGTTGTCTGCCGTTCCAGATCCAGGAAAAGCCTCCTTATCTGCATACTCACGCTTGGCAGGATTGCCCTTGGAATACTTAGGATCTTCGAGCCGCTCTTTGCCCGCACGCTCAGGAAGACCGAGAAGGTTAGGCGCACGTTCCCCCAACATACCGGCATGGAATGCGTGACAGAGGGGGCATTGTCCTTTACCGATCGCACCCTGGACTTTATTCTGCCCAATTCCCCCGAAGATGATCTTTTCACCTTCATCGGCCAACTGCTGGGGCGTCATGGAACTGAAGTCCAGCTTCTCTTCCTTGGGAGGAAATCCTCCTTCTACCTGAGGCAACCAGTTTCCATAGCCGGAGAGGAAGGCCGCGACGAAAAACATGAATCCGCCAATCTTCAGCAAGGCGGCCAGGTTGGTGAAATACAAGGCCATCACAAACGTCGTGGCGGTAATCATCACTAGGGAGACGGGCAGAAGCCGGTTCTCACCATAGAAGTTGTTCTTGTAATTGGCGACGGCGACGAGGATCAGGAATGCTGCGAGGATTCCTATAAAGGTCTTGAATACCGCCCGCTTCTTTGCCGCTGGATCGTGGATGGAAACCTGGAAGTAAATGAGCAGCCCGACGAGGGTGGCCAGGATCATCCACCCCATCGAAAGAGCTTCGTTAATCAGATTACCCACAGTTGTAACCTCCTGCGGCTACACCGGGGACGGTGCATGCTGCACCCTCCCCGTGAGCCTCTACTGATAAGTAAGATGGTTAATGGCTGCCTGCCGGCTGCGGCGCGCTTCCCGGAACTCCAGCCTTGGCTTCCACAGGTACTTTCTTCGCCGCCAAGCTGCCGAGCCAAAAGACGAAGAGAATACTGATCCAGAAAAACAGCACGTTGAACGAAATCATATTGGCGGCGAATCCCACCGTATGCGTATAGGCCCACGGAGAGTTGTCGCGCATGATCTCATTGACGTGCCAGAAAAGGCGGACGGAAGAGCGGATGTAGCCCATCAGTCCCATCATCCAGGTAAACGCGGTTGCCAACATGATCAACGCGTACTGGGATCGCGCGGAGATCTTGCCCCACTCGATCGGCCCCATCTGCTTGGCGCCCTTCATCATCACGCTGTTCAGCGCGAACATGAAGAACAAGCATGACAATGTCGTGGCCACCTGAGGCACCGATAGGCCGACGCGCACGTTGGCCGGAATGTAATATCCATAGACCGCCAACCAAACAATGTTGATGTAGGCGCAGGCGAAGAATACGCCCATGAAAATGTTGCCGAACTTGGCCCAAGACACCGTCGAGACCTTGTTGCCTCGCATGTACCATACGAAGCTCAAGACGGTCGTGGTGATGATCACATTGATGCCGCCGTTCTTCGCGGACATGACACCATAGTTACCCAAGACCGGATGCTGCTGACCGCCCATCGCCTTCAGTTCGGCTGGCGTCATGACCATCGTGTGCGGCGTAATGAACACCAAGAATCCGCACGCGAGCAGGAACACGAGATACTTGATGTAGCGCTGATATTTTTCCGCTCCTCGCATCCGACCCATCGCCTGCCACAGGTAATAGTTGGTGCTGAGGAACAGAATGCCGATCATGGTCGCCTGAATGATGAACAACCACGCCAGCAGGCCGCCCATGAGCGTGATGCCCATTTGCTGACGGTAGGCATACACTTCGCGCATGAGCCAGTAGCCGGCAAACGGCAACGGGATCAGGAACGCGACGCCGAGCGCCATCGCGATATAGCCCATCCAATCATAATGGGCACGGTCTTCTTCGGTCTTGGCCGCCAGGAACTTATAGGCCGCATAGGCCGCGACGACACCGCCACCGAAGGCCATATTGCCGAGAATGCGGTGCACGTTGAGAGGATTCCACAATGCGGTATGAATCACGTGCCAGATGTTGCCGAGGAAGCGACCCTGCTCATCGACTCCGGCCGGGGACATCATGAACCCGATCCAGGAATTGGCCAAGAACATCAGCAGCGTGCCGATGATGTTCAGGATGACGGACATGCTCAAGTGGATCCACTTGAGAAATCCCTCCTTCATCTTGTCCCAGCCGTAGTAGTAAATGTAGAGCGTTCCGCTCTCGGCCACGAACATCAACGCATAGATATGCATGACGGGACGGAAGATGCTGGAGAGGTATCCGAAAAATGCCGGATAGAGAGTCAAGAACGTGAAGATCAAAATGCCGCCTAAAATTGCCGTCAACGAATAGGCCGTCAGACTGATCTTGATGAAGTCATAAGCGAGCTGGTCGTACCGCTTGGCGAGCGCCTTGTCCTTCGTCACCACGCCCATGAACTCGATGACCATGCAGAAGATCGGAACAGCCAAGACGAAGCTGCCGTAATACAAATGCTGCTGGTTCGCAAACCAGAGCAACACGCGGCTCTCGAAGTTGTAGCGGGGATAGTCCTTCGGGCCGTCGGTCGTCTTGGGTGCCGGAGCGCCGGCCACAATGCCTTCGGTCTTGTAATAGACATCGCGCCCCTTCTCGACCTTGTCTCCCTCCTTCTTTGCCCCATCAGCCGCGGGAGCCTCTTCGCCGGATGCCAGCGTCGGCAGCGACATGACGATGGGAAACAGGAGGAGGCCAACCATCGCGCACAGCGCCATGATTGAAAACACTTTCTTTCGGGTTGCAAGACCCATGGGATACCTCCTTGATGCAATACGACAAAGACTCATGACAAAATTCCAAACTTTCGCGGAGTCGTAACTCACAGACCTACTTGCGGAACAGGTACCAGTAGTCCAACCCCTGCATGTCCATCAAAAAATGATCGACCAAGGTGAAATAGGCAACACAGATGATCAACGAAATCACACCGTAGACGATTGCCTGACCCATATTGTCTCCTCCTCAACTCGAAACGCATTCCGGGAAATTATTCACGCCGAATGGCCCTGCCGTCAGCAGGGGCACTGGATGCCGGCGAACCAGTAAAAGAACCACAAACCAATCGCACAGGTGATGTAGAAAATCATCTTGCCGATCTTCACCTTGAGTTCGCTATCCGCTGTTGCCGTGGCCATTGGTTCTCCTTCTCTAGACTGGAATGGTAAGTGAGCGCATAAATTCAGGCATTTCTTGACACGGACATATGCGTGTGTTATTCAAATTTTGTCGTTGGGCGCGAAATAATAGGGAAAATCATGACGAAGAACTCAAAAGTGTTCGACATTATAGTTTTGGCTGGTATGGTTGTCAATATAATTTTGGCCGTCTTTTTGATCCTCTACTACTTCGACTTCCTTTAATTCTTTCCGCCACTTCCATCACTTTTTCCGGTGCTTTTCGGGTCGGAAATTGCGCACCGAAATCCAATGGTTTCATCGCGAAAGTCCGGCACGATCTTGCTGCGACTCGTAATGCGTACATCGTGCCCCGTAGTCGTATAAGCCCCCCCTCGCATGACCCGATAGGTACCGTATTCTGGGCTCGGCGGGTCTTGTTCAGGGGAATCGCGGTAGTACGTCTCGGCGTACCAATCATCCACCCATTCCATCACGTTTCCGGCACCGTCCATGACCCCGTAAGGGCTCTTGTCCGCCGGGAAGGACCCCACTCGCGCTGAAACCTCATGGCCGTCATTCACTCTTCCCCAGTTGGCCCCATTTGGCTGCTCGAGATTTCCCCAGGGCCAGAGTCGTCCATCGCCGCCCCGCATGGCCTTCTCCCACTCCGCTTCGGTCGGTAACCGCTTGCCCTTCCAGCGGCAGTATTCGACCGCATCATCCCAGGACACGTAGACGACGGGTTGATTGATCCCCCGCATCTTGCCGACGCTTTTCGCGTATCGCGAGGGCGGTCCGGCCTTGCGATGACCGGTCGCCGTTACGAACTGCCGATACTGATAGTTTGTGACCTCATGGCGATCGATCTTGAACGCACTCAATGCAATCGTACGCTGAGGTTGCTCGTCAAATCCTCCATCCGTCGTACCCCTCAAGAACGGACCGGAAGGAATTGCGACCATGTCTTCGCCGACAGGCTCTTCCTTAGCATCCGCCTCCAACGGCTCCGCAACCGATTCAGTGCGAGAGGAGGAATCTTCCAACGGCGTCAGAGATGTTCCTCGGAGAATGCCCATAATAGGCAACGCCGCAAAGGCGATCACGGTGAGCAGGAAAGCGACCTTGAATTTGGTTTCGAGCATAACCGGGGCTATGACGCCGAGGAATTTCCTCCAGCGTCGGCGTCGCTGGCACAGCGGATACCAATCGTGATGTCGGTCCGCCAGTGTTTGGCGGCGAAGCGTTTTGACAATCTTGTATTATGTTCCGTCTCCCTCCACGATCCCCCACGAACAACCTTCAGATCTCCGTTTTCCGGCCCCTTGGGATCCCGATACGGAGACTTCTTATAGTAATTTTCATCGTAGGTATCGGCCACCCATTCCGCCACGTTACCAGTCATATCGTGCAGGCCGTACGGACTTCGGCCTGACTCAAATGAACCGGGCGGTGCCAAATAGCGGTACCCGTCTTCGCTTCCATCCACATTGGCCCGCCCCGTGACGAAGGCCTCGCCCCACGGATATTTTCGCTTGCCTTCCCCGCGCCCGGCCTTTTCCCATTCGGCCTCAGTCGGCAACCGCTTCCCGGCCCATTTGCAGTAGGCATTGGCGTCATCCCACGAGACGCTCATCGCGGCAAACTCGGGTTTCAGCAACTTGGACTGATCGTCTTCGAACACTTCGATCCTCGGCAGTGCGCGCCTTGTCATTTTGGCGAATCGGGCATATTCATCCTGCGTCACTTCATTGCGATCAAGATAAAACTCTTTAAGAAAAACCTGATGCTCAGGAGCTTCATCCGGATCTCCGTCTTTGCTTCCCATCATAAAAGGGCCTTCGGGAATATGAACCATCTCTCGCCCTTCGTCTCCTATTCTCGTCTTATACATGGAATAGTCCTGCGCGGGGCCGGCGCTCGCAGTTGGCTGACTTTCAGTCTTAATGGACTTCGCCATCTCCTTCATCTTGTAGGCTTTATTCGACTCCCAGAGCATCATGCCGATCATCAGAAAAAAAGAGGCAAACACGAAGATGATCGAGCCGATCAAGACGCCTCTGTTTTCCATAATATTTCGATTCCCTTCACTCGATGTTTACGTTCATGCGGCCGGATCGGCAGGTTCAGGCACGTGTTTTCTGGCCGCGCGAATGTCGAGGAGCATGGAGATCTGGACTCCCAGAAATCCTCCCATCGCCGCTCCGGCCCCGGCCCCAACCCAAATGCGATCGGTCCCGGCGACCAACCAGACCAATGCTCCTCCGAGAACGGTTCCAATCAGGATACTGACGAGAAATCTTCGACCGCCGAGAAACCCGATCACACCGCCGAGTAGAAGTCCCAACCCGATGGCCACGGGCATGAGGCTGGCCCCCATGATAAATCCGATCAGGGTCCCCACCGTGCCCATGACCGTCATACCGAATACGATATCGACAAGCTTCTGGATCGGCATCGGGTCGGTTTCCTTCGCAGGCGGCTCTGTGAATGCCTATTTCGCTGCGCTGGCCGTCATCGGTCCGAAATCGATTTCGACCCCCGGACCGGCGATGATCGAGATTCCCCACGCCTTGGCTGCAGGTTCATGCTGATGAATCCGCTTGAAGTCGTCGTACACGTTGACCTTTTCCTCGAACCATTGTCCGATCTCACCGGTCCCGCTTTGCACGACGATTTCCGATCCGCTGAACATTCCGCCTTCGGTCAACGTCCCTTCAGGCTTTGTCGCGCTCCACACGTACTTCGTAAAGACTGGGATGAACATGAGGTCCGTATCCAATGACGCGTAAATGGCCGCTAACGGCTCCGTCCCAGCCACTGCCTTATTCAAGCGCCACCGCCAGGTCAGTACCGGATAGGCTTTGGGATCCCAATCGATCTTCTTCTTCTTGATGCGCTGCCCCGCATCTTTTGCGGACAAATAGCTGGATCCATTTTCAGTTTGAATCTTGTAGGCGTCACGACCCTTGGAATGGCTGCGCTGGCTTTCATGATCCCAACTCGAAGGAAACCCGTCAGCATCCTTGGCCTGGAAATCCTCCAAGACCAATGCCTGCCCCTGCCCGACGGCAGAGCCCTGCGCGATCACCAGACCACCGAACAGCAATGCGAGCAGCACCCTCATGCGACGAATCCCTCCTGACATGCGTAAATCACGGTCAAACCTCTTGCGATGGAATGGGCGCCAGCGCCGGCGATTTCTCGCCCTCGAATTCCTCTCCAAAAGCCTCCTGCTGCCCTCGCTGGCACATCCAGAACAGCGCAAACACCGCCCCCCAAAAGACCACCATGTTGAGCGTGACCATCTTCGCCGCAAACTCGAGATCCGGTGTAAACGCCCACGGGGACACATCGGCCATCAAGTCGGTGACGTGCCACGACAAGCGTCCCGACGAACGGATATAGCCCATGAGACCCATCACCCATGTGAAGGCAGCCGCCAGTCCGAAGAGCCCGACCATGCCGCGGACGGGGATCTTGCCCCACTGGACCGGTCCATGGACGATCGCGTGTTTGAGCATGGCCCGGTTGATCAACACGGACGCAAGAATCACGGTCAAGGTCGTCACTGCCTGCGGTGCGGACAAACCGACGCGTACCTTGGCCGGTAAGTAGAACCCATACAGCGACAGCCAGATCACATTGAGAAATCCCACCGCGAACAGCATGCCAATCGCAAGATTTCCCGTCTTGACCCAGGAGACGGTCATCGTGCGATTGGCCCGTCGGTAGTATAAGAAACTGAGCGAGGTGAGAAGAATCAGGATGTTGATGGCACCGTTCTTGGCCGACATGACCCCGTAATTTCCCACGACGGGATGTTGAGCCCCTCCCATCGCTTTGACCTCACCGGCCGACATCAACACCGTATGGGGCGTCAACCACACGAATAGCGCGAGTGTCAGCGCGCCGAGGAGGATTTGATAATACGGCTGATACCTCTCCCCACCCTTGATCCGGGCCATGCTCTGCCAAATGTAGTAATTGACGCCAAGAAAGAGCGCGCCGATCAGAAGCGCCTGCACGACGAACAACCACGTCAGCAATCCCCCCATCATTGTCACGCCCATGCTTTGGCTGAAGGCATAGACGGACCGCATCAGCCAGTATCCGGCGATCGGCATGGGCAGCAAGGCGCACACCGTGACGAAGAGGAAAATGTAGCCGACCCAGTCGAAGTACGCCCGCTCTCCGTCCGACTTGCTGGTGAAGAACCGATAGCAGGCGTAGGCGAGCACGACGGCGCCTCCGGACATGATGTCCGCGAGGAGTCGATGGACGTTCAGCGGATTCCACAAGGCGGAATGCAGGAGGTGCCAACCATTGCCCAAAAACCGTCCCGTCGCATCCACACCGGCCGGCGCCATCATGAACGCGGACCACGCATTGGCCAGCAGCAGCAGCGCGGTCCCGAAGATATTGGTCAAAATGCCGATCGCCGCGTGGATCCATTTCAAACCCGGTTCCGCCATGCGATTCCAGCTGTAATAGTAGAGAATCAACAACAGCGACTCACCGACGAACACGATGGCGTAGGCGGGCATGAAATCTTTGAACGTTCCCCCCATGTACTTCATGAAACTCGGGTAGAACCAGATGAACATGCCCAGCATGAAACTTCCGACCACTGCCGTGACCGATAGGGCCAAGAGTGCGACCTTTGCCAAGTCCCTCGCCAGTCCGTCGTATCGAAGCGACAGGGAAGGATTTTTTGTGAGGAGTCCGATAAATTCCAGCAAGGCGCAAAACAAGGGCAGTGCAAGGACGAATCCCCCGAAATAGGTGTGTTGTTGCGTCACGAACCACACCAGCAATCGGCTGTCCATCGAACCGATTCGCGAATAGACCGTTTCATGAGGCGTCGGAGCCGGCGGCCCTTGCGGGGTACCTTCCGTCTTGAAATAGATATCGGCGCCGCCATCGGCCGTCGCGGAAGGGGTGATCCCCGCCCACCCGCCGGCGACGATCAGCAGACCGACAAAGAACACCGGCACAACTGCACGCGCAAATCCCGTCTGTGAGGCAGCCATCGCGTCAGACCTTTGATGTTGATGGCGCGGCCAAAGAGGCACCCGCGCCGGACTTTCCCAATATACCCATGACAAACGGACAGCGGAGCATCGCCGTGCTCACTTCGGGTGCTTGTTGATCCTCAATATGGCGACGGTGGCCTAGATAATAGCCGTACAAACCCATCAGCGCCCCGACTATTCCGCCGGCCGCCGCCGCACACCACGTTGGAACACCCGGCTCTCTTGCCACAAAGATGACAACACCCGCCGCAACCAGGTAATAGGTCGAGGCAAACGCCATACCTGGCCACCACCAGTACTTCAGGGACTCGCTGAGCTTGGTGCCGAGCAATCCGGAAGTCCACGGTACTTGCGGTCGAACGCCGCTGAAATACGCGCCCAAGGCAATGGTTCCTCCCACCAGGGTGACTGCGGTCACTTGCACGATCAGCGCGAGCTGGCCTGTCTGCACACCGTGCCCCAGAGAGGCCACGAGAGCTCCGGCGAGCAGACCCGTCGCGACCCAGGGTCGCCATGGTGCAGATCGGGAGCCGATCAATTCACGCAACGACGCTCCGTTGGGAAAGGTGGTGAACGGCCGTCCCATGATCTGCATTTTCCTGACATGTCCGATCTCAAACGCATCACGGGCCACGGCCGTACAGGAAATGATCATGGCCATCATCGCCGGACCATCGGGATGTTGGAGATAATCATAGCCAACGAGCCAGAGCAGCGAAAGAACGAGAAGAGACAACTGCACCCCATAGGCAAAACCGATCCAACCGGCAATCCAACTCAATAGGCCCGCACCGTCTTGCTCGCCCATGGTCCGCCAGTCGGAGGCACGACCGACGCGATAGGCAGCCGCGGCGGTCACGACTCCCAGCGCTCCGCAGGTCACGAGGAGAACCCAGGGCTCCGACAACGGCAGGACGTGCTTGGCCAGTCGATAGCATCCGAAGGCCACCATACCCGGCGCAAACATGACGATCCGCTTTTTCTTGCGGACTGCGTCCTCCGTGACGGCCAGACTGAGGCTGGGCAAGACCCGCAACACCATCCGATGCAACATGGTCCTTACCGCCTGTCCTTTGCCGCGCCCATTCCGAAGTACCGAGCCTTCACTTCTTCCATCAGGGCGACCGTGATACGGGTGTCCCCCCGTTCCACGGCGGTCCGCTCCAATTCGATTTTTGCCATCGCACGGACGGCGGACGGCACATTATCCAAACGACGCTCGGCTTCCGGTTCCCACTCGATCCGTTCGCCGGTCAAGGGGCCCAGCAGCCTGTCGTAGGTGACCACCCGTTCGTTGCCTGCACGCAAACACTGTTCGACGTCCTCCCGGACCAACTCCGCCAGGTACGGCGGCATGCGCTCCAACCGGTGCAGTGCGTCGTCCGTCCACATCGTGCGGTCGATTAGGCCTCCAGGCTCACCCGCCGGCACCTCAACCCCGACCCTCAAACCACAACCCCGGCATTCCGAGCGTACAAACCACTGGGGGGATGCGCCGTCGTCGACCCGCTCCTCAATGCCCTCGCTATGCATCCAGCGCCCGCATCCGCAGGTCAGCATGGTCTAGCCTATTTTGCCCGGATACAGGATGTACAACATCGTGTAGGTGAAGCTCCCGGTGACGAACAAAATGCAGTAGATGATCATCGTGAATCGCCCGAGCGCCCGATGGCGCCGCGCGCCGTTCGGCCAAATTCGTTGAATGGTCGTCTCAATGCCAAGAACAAACGCCACGAGAATCAAGAAGCCCAGGTAGACTTCGAACTTTCGCATGGAAAATCCGGCGGTCGCGCCCCGCAATGCGAAGGCCAGTACCGCTACGGCCGTCGTTCCCCCCATGATCATCCCGATCCGTTTCCATGTGGTCACGAGGGGCGTCTCGCTCAGTTGCCGACGATTTCCGATAAACATCTGGGCACGAAAACCAAGAATGATCATGTAAATCGCCATGACCAGGCCGATGATGACCAAGATGATATGAAGGATAAGAACTGGAATAAACACGTTGTCGTATAACGCCTGAGAGCCTCCGAAACCTTCTTTGCCCTCCACCGCCAGGACGCCGAGCTGTCGAAAAAGGTAATAAGCGATGAAGAAGGACAACATGGCGATCATGCCGCCCAGCATCAGCCAGTGATGCGCGTCGGCCTGCCGCTTCTTTGCCTGAAACCATCCGATCACAAACAGCCCGGTGAACAAGGTTGCCATGAGCTGACTCAGGTCCGCCCCGATGGTCGCGTGAGTGCCGAGAAACCCGGGATCCTTCAACCAATCCATGATGACCTTACCCGTGACCTTTCGTACCCAGAACAACGGCGGTCGGCTCCAGTTCCACCGCGGAAACAAACCCGGCGCGGGTCATCCATTCAATCGCGTCGGTAACTTTGTAGCAGCCGCCCTGCTGGGTATTGATGAGGATATGCACCGCGAAGGCGGTCGTCCAAGCCGGTCCCGTTCCCGTCTCGTTGAGGAAACGGTCCTTGATGATGAGTCTCCCGTCCGCGGCCAAGTGCGCAAAGACCTTGCGAACCAGCGCCGCATTCGTCTCGAACGATTGATAATGGAGAATATCCGACATGAGGACGACATCATAGGGTCCGCCCAGTCCGTCTGCATTGAAATTGCCTGCTCGGAGCGAAATCCTCGACTCGAGGCCCGCTTCTTTGACGGTCTTTTCCGTGAGACGCAGCGTGGCCGGCAAGTCAAAGACGGTGGCGGACAAGTCAGGATAGACGCGGCAGAACGCAATCGCATTGGTACCGGCGCCTCCGCCCAAATCCAACAGACGAATCGTCCCCGTCAAATTGACCCGTTTGGCAAAGTCCGGTCCGCTTTGGCGGCCGATCCGATGGAGTACGGCCAGCACGTTGCCTCCAAGGTCGGGGTCGGTTTCGAACACGTGGCGGTCGACGGAGCGCTGTCCCGTGCGGATCGTCTGCTCGAGCGTTCCCCAATTCTCCCATTCCGCGTCGTGAAGGAGCAGGAGATGTCCGACGAAGTCGGACGAATGCCGTACCAAATGCTTGTCGGTGACGGAAGAATTGCCATACAGGTCGCCGTCCTTGGTCAACAGCCTCATGGCAACTAGGGCGTTCAGAAGGAGCGAGAGCGTGGGTTCGTGTGCTCCGATGCGAACGGCGATCTCACCGGCCGTCCTTTTCTTGCCGTCGAGCGCGGTGAAGAGATCCAGACGAACCGCCGTCAACAGAATTTTGGTTTCCCAGTAGTAACCGAGTTGGAAGATTTCCGCGAGCGAGAGTTCTCGTGACACACCCATCCTCCCAGCTGGCCCTTGCAGGATATTCAAAAGACAGGCCGTCCGATTTCAATATCCTATGGGGGGAAATGCCGTTGAAAGACCGCATCTTACCTAGATCGAAAACGCAAACGCAAGGCGGGGGCACCGCGACATGTCGCACAAAACGCTCAAAAACACGAAGGGCAGCGGAACTTCCGCTGCCCTTCGCCATCGACGAGGCTGTCGTCGAGAACCGAATCGAGTTACTTGATTTCAGCCTTGAGGTTCGCCGTTCCGCCTTCCGGAACTTCGACCTCGAACTCCACCTTCTTGCCCTTGGCGGCGAACGGATGCCAGGCCACGACCTTATGCTTGCCGGCCGGCACATCCTTGAGTTCAAACGATCCGTCTTCCTTCACCACGACGAAATGCGGATTCGTCACGGGCAGGAAGAAGGACTGCATGAACTCGTGCTGGTCGCACTGCAACCGATAATAGCCTTCCTTCTCCGCGCCTCCGCGGAAGGTCACCGGCTTGTCCAACTTGTCGCCCTTCTTGGCAAGACCGATGTTGAAACCGGTCGCCGAGGTCGAACCCTTCACGGTGAAGCTATGCGGATTGTGCAATACGCCCGCGGTCGACTTGGGATCGTCAGGATCCGAATCGGTATTTTCAACCTTGAACGGCCTGGTATTCACCACCACACCGCTGAAAGGCAGAAATTCGCAAAAGGCCGCCGTCACTTCCGTTCCTGCATACCCGTCCACGAAGGCCTTGTCTTCAATGTCGGTAACAGCCACGACCGCACCCTTCAAGCCCCCGTCCTTGCCGACCTCGACGGTCTTCAAGAACCGCTTGTCGCCGTCCATCAAGGACTTGTTGGGGTTCTTCGGGCAGAACTTGGGGTTCGGGAACTTCGAGAAGAGAAACTCTTTCTGCTCGGACTTCCCGCCGTAGGTAACCTTGCCGGAGATGGTTCCACCGGCAAATGAGATGACAGGCGTCGCAATGAACGCGACGGCTGCCACACCGAATACGACTGATAACGCACTCTTCATGGGACTGCCTCCTTGTGATTAAGAATTCCCGTTTCCCGGCTCGCGTTTCCCTGTATCTTCCACCGGCCTATTGAGAGAAAAGCCCTGACTATTCCTCTCTGGTTACCTCGATAGTGAGATGCGGGCAAGGCTGGTCTTGGACCCACATGTATATAAAATTTTACCGTATGCTGTCAATTGCCGACAACCGGGTGAAAACCGCTCTTGGAAGACCGTTTGCCTTGCAGTAGACGCAGAATGGCCCCTCCGGCGGTTGTCCGAACGGCCTCGTTTTGGTCATGGAGCGCCTCTTTCACGAGCAGCAGCACCGAGGGATCACCGATTCTTCCCAGTGATCTGACGGCCACAATCTTCGGCCCCGGGAGCGGATCCGTAGACAGATTCCCAAGGAACGACAGGGCGCCGGGCACGTTGCCTTTTGAGGCTTTACCCAAGGCATGCGCGGCCGAGGTCCTTGCCCCCGGATCGCTCTGTTGGGTCAACCCCCGTATCGTCGGCGCCACAGTCTCAAACGGTTGACCGAGCTGAAGCAATGCGGCGGCCGAAGCGGCCCGCACGGAAAATACCCCGTCCTGAAGCGCCTGATCGAGAGCCGGGACCGAGGCGTCATCGCCAAGATCGGCCAGAGCCGAGGCCGCGGCTTCGCGGACGGCCGGCACGGGATCGCGCAACAGTCGTTGAATGTCCTCGCGTGCCTCCCGTCGCCCCAGATGTCCCAACCCCCTGGCCGCGGCCCCTCTGACCGAGGGCTGCTTGTAGCTCAGCGACTCCAGCATGATCGGTACCGCGCGCCGGTCTTTCACGTCCGCCATCACCCGGATCGCCTCGGCGCGGTCCTCCGGATTCACCGCATCCGCTGCCCGACGCAGCGCGTCCCAGGCTTCTGCGCGTCCGTGCCGCAAGAGCGCGCCGAACGCGGCGATCCTGACCGTCGGCAATTCGTCCTTTGAAGCCTTTTCCAGCAGAGGAACGACGGACGGATCGCTGCTGCGTCCCAGCGCCTTGACCACACGGGCCTTGACGAGCCCGGCTTGATCGTCAAGGGCTGCCCGCAATTTCGGCGATTTCCGTCCGGCTTCGGTTCGACTCAACCCTTCCACCGCAAGCATGCGAACAGGACCCGACCCGTCGCTGAGTCCGTCCTCAAAATAGGGGATGAGCTCTTCCGAGTCGGCTTCCTTCAAGGCCGTAAACGCCGCCCCTCGCATCTGTTCGCGCATATCCTTCAACATCACGGTAATGAATCCCAACGCGACATCCCGAAGCAGCGGCGTCTCATCTTGATTGGCGACTCGCTCAAGCCGGTCATATTCCTCCAAGGCCTCCTTGGGATTACCCAATTTCAGCAGCGATCGAACCTTGAGCCGGCGAACGTCGGACGCGGAGGATGCTGCGCCGTCCAGCTTGGCAATTTCATCCAATACGGTTTGGTATTGCTGCTTGTCGTACAATCGCTGAATCTCGCCCGGCACAGCGGCCAGCGCCACAGCTCGGTCCGGGCCTATCCCCACCGCGATCGTGAGTGCGACCGCCAGCCATATCCGATTCACCACGTCGGTCATCTGATGCCTCCGGAATTCACAAACCGTTATCCCTGTCGCTTCTTGGTCGTACCGATGCTGCGCTTCCGATACCCCGGCGGCTCGTCGAAGTAGAAGGAAGGCTGCGGCGAGAACCGGATCCGTTGATATTCGAACGTCCAATCACGGTCCCGGCTCACCAGTTTCAAGACAATACCGGTTTCCACGTCCACCCACTCGTAGAATCGTTCGACCCGTCCGTCCTTTTCCGTTTGCACTTCATACAGACGCGTCGGCCGCCCTGCCGCCGTCGCGTCACCCACCAGCACGCGTTCGCGCTCTCCCGATAGTTCGGATTGGAACGGGAGGACGTCATCGGCATCGAGCGGCATGATCAAGAGCTCTTTTTGCTGTGCGAGAACATACCAGGCTTCTCCTAAGTCGAGCCTGATGATTTCGATTGCGGCATAGCCATGATCGGTGCGAACGGCATATTTGTATTCCAACCGCAGCCGGTTCCCTTTTGAAAAAATCTGGGCCTGATGTCGTTGGCCGTTCACCTGCCTGACAAGGCTGCCGGAAAAATCGGGGGTTACCGGAGAGGATTCCGGCTGGGCGGAACCCGCCGAGGTTGTGAGGCACAGGGTCATCGCAAGCACAAGACCGAGATATCTCGATGTCTTCGCACAGGCACTCCGCATGACCCGCGCGAGTCGGCCCCATCGTCGCTCAGACCGGCGCTCTAGCGAGGGTCGAGGCCCGGACTCCACATGACAAGCGGCCCGGACGGCAATTCCCGTAGCATGCTGCCCGATCATCTTGGGAGAACTTTGAGGTATGACGCGATCGCTGACAGGGTGCGCATCACGCCAATAGAGATGGCAGGCTGACCCGCGATCGAATCCGCACCTCTTACTGTTGGTGTTCGACAAGCGGGGTAATCTCGACGGAGTAGCCGAGGGATTCGGGGCCAAAACGGGGATTGTGCATGACTTTGTAGGGAGTACGATTCCCTTTGGGCGCCGGTAGTGACAACTGTTCAACGATCGTGCCGTTCGGTTGTACAGTTATCATCTTTGCGGAACCGGGCCCCGTCTGGGGATGCCACACGACCAATTGGTAGGTGCCGGGGGGAACGTCCCCGATGGTGAATTTCCCGTTTCCGTCGGTCAGCGTGTAATAAGGATTGTTGACCGCCATGGCCCAACTCTCCATGTAGGCGTGAAATCCGCACTGCATGTAGAACGTCCTGCGCCCCTTGTTGAGATAGACGGGCCCGACGAGCGACTTACCCGGGGCATGATTGTGAATGGCGTGAAGATCGCCGCGCCTGTGCTGCTGGTTCATGACCAACGGCGTGTTGAATAACACCCGCGCGCCCGCCTCGATGGAAGTCTCGTACCCTTGAATGTCGTGCATGACGGGATCCATGTTGATGACTTCCACGGCATGGCCGTTGCGCACGATCGTCACGAACGGCGTGAACATGCAATCCCGGGCCTCGATCAAGGGAACGGACACCTCGAACGGCTTGCCCGCTTCGACGCCCTCCAGCAAGACGATCGCATCCTTGAGACCGTTGTTCTCGCCCACGACGAAATCGTGAAGCAGCCGCCACCCCTGCCCGTTTGAGATGCGACCGCAATAGGCCGGGTCCGGGAACGTGATGAGATTGAATCCCTTGGGCTCCGGGACCGGCCCATCAAGGACCACCGTACCTTCGATGGTCCCTCCGCGCTGCACGTCGACCACGTTATAGGAAAAAGCAGGGGCAGAGGACCAACTCCAGAATAACCCCATACACGCGAACACAACGAGTACGGATCGCTTTGGCGTCATGATCCCCCCTCTGATATCGGATCGTTCAAGGAATCTGAAGTTCAAGCGTAGGCCTGATGTCGACGGACTTCCCCAGAGCCTGCAATCCAAAATGCGGGTTCTCTTCGATTTCATGCGCACTGCGGCGTCCTTTGGGTGATTCAAACAGGAAATCCGCCCTCACCGTTTCCTTGGCGGGAACGGTAATTTTCTGCTCCAGGACAATTCCGACGCCCGGGTGCCAGGCAGTCAGCAAGTACTCGCCAGCCGGGACATCGGTCAATGAGAAAGAGCCGTCTTTTCCGGTCACGTGATAATAAGGATTCTCGACGGCCAACCCCCAACTTTCCATGTAGGCGTGAAATCCGCATTGCATGACGAAAAACTTCCGGCCTTTCGTCATGCGAATGGTCTCCTTGATCGGCTCGCCAGCGAGATGTTCATGAGAGTCGGCCCCGACATTCCGCTTGTGATGAGGATTCATGGGAAGGGGGGTGTTGAACAGGACGCGAGGCCCCAAATGGGACGTTTCATAGGCTTGGATGTCGTGCATGACCGGGTCCATGTTCATGATCACGACGTCCGCTCGATCTTGGACGACCGTCACGAATGGTAGAAACCGACAATCCCTTGCTTCGATCGTTTGCGGTTCAAATTTGAACGGTTTCCCCTTTGGAACATCCGAAAGCAACACGACAACGTCCTTGAGTCCTCCGTCGGCCGCCACCTCGAATTCCTTCAGAATGCGCCAGCCGGTGCCTGTTGAAATTCGTCCGCAATAGACGGGATCGGGAAACGTAATCAAGTTGAACCCCTTGGGTGTGGGTTTCCCGGATGTCATCTTGACCTTTCCTGTGACAGTACCTCCATCTACGACCTGCGCCTCTTCATAGGCCCAACCCAGCGACGCGCCCACCGCCAACCATGACCAGAGAGCTATTATCACCACCCGTTTCATTTCACCCTCCACAAAAATGAGTCCTTCGAATACGAGATACAATTCTGCCATCGTACCAAAAGCCCTCATCAAAGAAAAAGGGGGAGGCCACAAGGCCTCCCCCTAATCCACATTTGCAGAGCAATGAATGAGCGGGAACAAAATCGATGGGTCTTGCAAGAAGCAAGACCCATCGTGGATTTTGTTCTTATTTCGCCGCGACCGGAATCGCATGCGCCGCCTGTTCAAGCGACGCGCTCTTCATCCCGGCACCGGCACCGGCCAACGGCAACAACCGCTGGTCGCCGGCCGGCAATACGCGCAGGTAGCCCCACTGACCGGATTGGGAATACGGCAACCGCTGGTTGCTGTACACGTAATCGCCCGGCAATCGGTAGGGTCCACCGGCTGACGACACGAACGCATCGAGCACTTCCGAGCCGGAGAACTCGACCACGCTGATCTGGTCGGCACCCCGCATGAAGGGCTCGATCGGCCATTCATGTTTCTCGATGCTGAACATGCCGTTCTGTTCATTGTTCGCCCCGATGACGTGAATTCGAACCGGATCGCCCGCGTGCGACTCGATGATGGGAGTCGCAGGATCTTCCGGCTTGTCCGCCTTACAGGGCTGGAATACTTTACCCAATGAACAACCCTGTTCTTCACGATACTTGTACGGCTCCGACCGATAGTTGATACCAGTCAGGCCCGCGACATTCTGCACGTACGGCATGAAGCTCGTGCCGATGATGTTGTCTTCGTCTTGGAAGAACAACGCCACGTCGCGATAGTTGGCTCTCATCTCATTGCCCGGCACGGTACGATCGATGATCACGTCCGCTGCCCAGGCATTCTTGTTCGTCAAATCCGCGCCGGTCTTCGGATCCCGATACTTGGAACCCTTCGGACCGACCACAACCGCCCCGAACAATCCGTTGCGTGGATTGGTCATGACATTGCCCCAATCCCACACCAGAGACGTGGTCTCGCCGTTGAACGGATCCGCGTAGTACGTGTAGGTCCGTTCTCCGCCGGACGCAATCGTTTGATCGCCGGGGTTGTTGCCGACGTTCGCACCCATCGAATCCTTCGGATCAAAGGCCAATCCGATGGCCGAGAAGGACGCCTTGCTGGCCTTCATCTTGTTTTTCAGATTGACTTTGACGCAATCGCCGATATTGACGCGGAGCGTCAGCGGCATCGGGTGCGCTTCTCCTGACACCTTGGCGACATCCTCCTCCAGGGCGTAGATCTTGGCCTCGGGATTGGTGATCTGGATCTTCCGCTCGAAGTCCACCTCGATCGACTCGGGCGCCTTCGCGTTGAACTTCATGGACGGATAGTCCATCGCCACCACGTTGAAGGTCTTGACCGGCGCATCAGCCGGACAAACCGGTAACGCCTTCGGGATTTCGCCTTTGACGGAGAATCCGGCCGGCAGCTTCTTCAGATCGGGCTGCTCCTTGTCGTACACACGGATAATGCCCCAGCCGCCCTCCGAAAACTTCGAGGACCGGCCGTTGAAGTGGATATAGTCCCCGGCCAGATGCCGAGGGCCGCCGGCTTCCGGCACGACCAGGTCGTACCGTTCGGCAATTCCGATATGGATCGAGTTCTTGCGGTTCGCATCCGACGCATAGCGCTCAGACCAGAAGGTGTGACCGGACAAGGTCCAAGTCATCGTCTCGTTCATGAGCGTATGCAGAAGACGGAATACCATCGTGTCTCCCGTATACGCGCGCAAAAGCGGCGTGTAGGGATCCCCGTGAATCTGGCTGTTGAAGGCCTGCGAGACATCGGGATTGGTCGCCAACCGCTGTGCGATCGGACCCGCGCGGAAGTTCAAGCCGCTTCCCGTCGTGTGGGTGCCGCCGTTCAGGAACGGCATCGGCGTCATGTACAGCTTTTCCGGCATCATGAACGAGACGGTCTTACCCGCCTCCAATGCCACTTCGATCGGCTGACCCGGCGGATTGCCGGCCGTCACGATGTTGACGGTATGCGGTACCGTATCGTGCACCTGCACCATCAGTTCGCGGAAGCTGTTGTTCACGCCGTGTCCGACCGGCTCGTTGGTATGGATGTCGGCGATCGGGCCGCTCCACACCAGTTTTCCGGTCTTCGGATCGTGATAGGTCGAGCCGACCGGCTCGGCGATGAACGTGCCGAACCCGCCGTGCGGCCACGTCGTCGCGCCGAAAGCGTGATCGTGCCAGAACACCGTTCCCACGTCCGCATCAACCCAGAACCGCTGCCGGACGAATTCCACCGTCACGATGTCGTTCGCCGGATGATCGTTCTTGAGTCCCTTGGCCAACGTGAGCGTGTTGCCACTGATGGCCTTGATCCGGGACACCTCGTTGCCTTTCACGTTATCGGCTCCCACGAGGATCAGAATGCCCACATGGTACTGCTTGGCATTCTTCACCGTGAGGGTGGTCGAGCCCTTCTTGGCGGCGGCCGACAACACCGTATTCATCGGAGCCGGAAGGCCCTTGCCGTTTTTCTTTTCCAGCATCGTGAACGGACGCACGGACTGTTCATACGAGAAGCCCGTGATCACGCCGTCCGACGCCTGGTTGTCGAACTGCAGGAAATGCCAATGGGTATTGATCTTTGACGACTGGAAATTCGTGTAGTCGTCGTCGTCCCACTCGCTGGTCAACGTCCAATCGACGCAGTCATAGATGTTGCCGCGGACCACCAGCGGATACTTGAGATCGTCATTCGCCCGGATGGCCGCCTCTTCTTCATGAAGCACGTAGATCAGCCCGTTCGGGTCCACGACCGGCGGCTCCTTGCCTTGCGCCTTGGCGATCTTGATCGGCAATTTGATGAAGTGCACGTTGTAGCTCTTGCGCCCGGCGTTGACCGGACACAGGCTCCAGTTGCCCTGCTCGCCCGGCGCAGCCTGATCAACGCTTTCCTCGCCGTTGGCATCGCGGCGGATCATCTCCAACCAAGGCGCCCCGACGTGGTTCGGCGAGAACATGACGCGTTTGCCGAAGTGCGGTGTCAAATGCGGCCACGCCACCTTCCCTGTCAACGGCTCGAACATAATCGGGTGCCGCTTGCCGGGATGGCTCGACTTGTACTTGGGGTTGTCGATCGTGCTTTCCTTCTCGCTCATGGCACGACCACCTTCCCACGTCCAGTCGAGCACCGTGGCATCATAGGAGACGATCTGACCCTTTTCGTCGTCCTTGTGTCCGGGCTTCCCTGAAGTAGGAAGCTGCATTTCGACCCAATCCTTGATCGTAATGGTGGCCGGGTTTCCCTTCCAGTTGCTCTTGCCTTTTTCCACAATTTTGAACTGGGTCCCGAACCAATCGACGGTCTGGCCGATCAACTTGTCGGATGAAACCGGAGTCTTGATGCGGCCTTTGCGATCGGGAAGCTCGCGCAGATCCGGCATCACGTCGTTCCGCAGGTCTCCCTGCTGGATCGTGTTGTACACGCGCCAGTATCCCCACATGCCCGCGACATAATGGTGCGCCACGTGGCAATGGAAGAGGAAATCGCCGGCCAGCTGCTGACAGAGTCCTGATCCGCACTCCGTTTCCAGGTCGAGCGCCTCAGACGGGCCGATGACCTCGACGTCGACGCGATCGGTCTTGGCACGAATCACCGGATACTTGACCGGTCCGTTCACCGCGGTGGCCCACAGGTTCATATCGTCGATCGCCCGCGGACTGCGCGGCCATCGAATCGTTCCCCCATGCGGATGGTGGCTGTGGAACACTTCCGAGCCGCCGTGCACCAGCCGGAACTTCGCGGGATCGCCCATGTAGGAACGGGGAATCGTCGGAGAAGGATCGCCGAACGTGTAGGAGCTGTACCCCATCGATTCATCTTCGAAACCGAAGTACTCGTGCTGCACGTGCATGTTGTTGATGCCGAAGGGCTCGCTGCGATAGTTGATCGCACGACCGCCCGGACGGTAAGCGTCGGTCAGGGGGTCACGCTGAGGAAGAAAATCGCCCTTCTTGTTGACCGGCCGAAACGCCTCGTCGCCGACTTCGTGATAAATCAGGACGAATTCACGGAAGTCCGGGCCGGTGCCATTCTGAATCATCACCTGCCAGCCGCTGTTTGCAGGCGTCGCATCTCCGGAACCGAGCGCCTCGAGATAGTTCGATCCCCTGGGCTCGACGACGAACGCGCCGAACATGCCCATGACGGTCAGTTCGCGATCCTGGCTGAACGTATGGAACTGGCGGACGCCTTCCTGGGTGCTGGGGTGGATATACCACTCGAAATCAACGGTCTTCTTCTCATCGACGATGGTATCGGGATTGGTCGTCGTCGCCGCGGCACCCGTGGCGGTCACGACCATGCTGGATCCATGGATGTGCAGGCTGACCGGTCCGCCGCCTTCTTCCAGCTTATTGGTCAACTTGATCTTGACGCAGTCACCCTGGTTGCCGCGTATGACCAGCGGCTGAATCCACTGCGCCTGCACGCCCGGAATCACAGCTCCAGGATCGAACCCTTCCTTTTCA
This sequence comes from Nitrospira japonica, assembly GCF_900169565.1. Classification (NCBI taxonomy): domain Bacteria; kingdom Pseudomonadati; phylum Nitrospirota; class Nitrospiria; order Nitrospirales; family Nitrospiraceae; genus Nitrospira; species Nitrospira japonica. Next base: position 148,623 of record NZ_LT828648.1, read on the forward strand.
CGAGCATCCTTGTTCTTAGTCTCTTCCGCCCGGACTTTATCGAGATTCTCCTCGAGTGCGTACATGTACCCGGGATAGTAATCCAGCCACTGATTGAGAGTAATCTCGACGTTGATGGCGGCGACGTTATATTGCTTGACCGGTGCGGCGGCAGGGCACTTGCCCCCTCCCGTCGTGGAAACGGGCTCCACTCGTGGATCGGATACCAGGAGCATGTCCTGTCCACCGGCTCCATACTGATGCATCATGGAGGTGGTGTTGTACATGCCGGTATTGATGCCTTGAACCTGCGGGTCTTGAGCCAGATGCTCCATGACGCGCTGGTGCTGCTGCTCGACCATTGCGGCCCGCTGCCCGTTTCCGGACATCGTATCTTCCACAATAGTCTGTCCCTTGAGCTGCTCCGCCCACGCAGGGAGTTGATGCGTCATCGCGACGTGCGATGTGGAGTCCTCAGCGGATGCAAACGGGGCCCAGAGTAGAGCCGCAAGTGCGGTTGCGCCGAGGATGCGGGTAAAAACACGATCCTCTGCCTTGTGAAAAACCATGGACTGGCCTCCTTGGTGTTGATGGGTAACGAAAAACAGAACTCGTGCGGGAGAGGATGAACTCGGTATCACGGTCGAACCTAAATCAAATTCGCGATAATCGCGCCAACGACGCTATTGATGGCGAAATGTACTGAACTCGGCAACCTCTGTCAACCCCGACATTTTTTGACGTTGATCGCTCGACACACTGAGCGGTTAAACGATTTCATTGACATATCACGGTCCATGATCGACGCGAGCGAACGATGGCGTCACCGTAACGGATTTCTGCGCCAGGATCGGAGTTTATGAGATAATCACGCCATGATCCTCAAACGTTGGCTCGTCGGCGATCCCCTCAAAACGGCTCAGGCCGCCAACGAACGTCTTTCCAAAACCATCGCGCTGGCAGTCTTTTCCTCCAATGCGATTTCCTCTGTCGCCTATGCGACGGAGGAAATCCTCTTGGTGCTGATTCTCGCCGGCTCCGCCGCACTGGCCTGGTCCATTCCAGTGAGCCTGGCGATTTTGTTCCTGGTGATCGTGCTCACGATTTCCTACCGCCAGATCATTTACGAGTATCCGGAAGGAGGCGGCGCCTACATCGTCGCCCGGTCCAATCTCGGCGATATGCCGGCCCTGATCGCCGCCGCGGCCCTCATGATCGACTACGTGCTCACGGTCGCGGTCAGCGTGGCGGCTGGCGTCGCCGCCATCACATCGGCGGTACCAAGCCTGTACGCCCATCGCGCCACTCTGGGATTGACGGCCATCCTGTTCATCGTGGTGGTGAATCTGCGTGGAGTGCGGGAGTCCGGAAAGTTCTTTGCCATCCCGACCTATTCGGCCATCGGCGCCCTGGGCCTGCTGGTGCTCATCGGCACCGTTCAATCCCTGATCGGCTTCGTCCCCGCCGGTTTGTCCGAGTCCACCCCCTCGATCCCCGCCGGCGTCGAAAGTCTCACGCTCTTTCTGATCCTGCGTTCATTCGCCGCCGGCTGCGCGGCGGTCACAGGAATGGAAGTGATCTCGAACGGCGTGAAAGCCTTCCGTCATCCCGAATCGAAGAATGCCGCGACGACCATGATCTGGATGTCAGGCATCCTGGCCTCGCTCTTCATGGGCATCAGCTGGCTGGCGTATCACTACGGCATCACGGCAAAGGAACATGAGACGGTGGTCTCGCAGCTCGCCCGTCTGACGTTCGGCACGGGAGTGGTCTATTACACCATTCAAGTCGGCACCATGCTGCTCTTAGTACTGGCCGCCAACAGCGCATTCGCCGGCTTCCCTCATCTGTCCTCGATTCTGGCACGGGACGGATTCATGCCGCATCAGATGGCGACCTTCGGCGACCGCCTGGTCTTTTCCAACGGCATCATTATTCTGGGATTCTTCGCGTGCCTCCTGCTCGTGCTGTTTCGAGGCGATACCCACGCGCTCATCCCGCTGTACGCAATCGGGGTGTTCGTATCCTTTACCCTCTCTCAAGCCGGCATGGTCCGACGGTGGCTGATCAAGAAGGGGCATCACTGGCGCAAAAAACTGATCGTCAACGGAGTGGGTGCGGTCGCGACGGGCATCGCCACGATCATCATCGCCAGCACCAAATTCATGCAGGGCGCATGGATCGTTTTTCTGCTCGTGGCCGTGTTGATCATGATGTTTCGGGGGATCCGCTCACATTACCAGGCCGTGGCCGAGCAGGTGGCATTATCCCGCGACGCACGGCCGCCTCGACCGCGCAGAAACCTCGTGCTCATTCCCATCGGTGCAGTGAACAAAGCCGTGGTCCGGGCAGTCGACTACGCCAGGAGCCGCGGCGGCGAAGTGCGCGCCGTCCTGATCGACGTCGACAAAGAGGAAACGGCTCTCGTGGAGATCAAATGGGCGCAATGGGGATGCGGCGTGCCGCTGGTCGTTCTTCCGTCACCCTATCGTTCGATCCTCCGCGCGCTTCTCGGTTACGTCGAAGAAAATCTCAACAAGGATCCCGACTGTTGGATCACCGTGGTGCTGCCGGAAATTCTTCCGGCCCGCTGGTGGCAAAACATCCTTCACAATCAGCGGGCCCTGCTGCTCAAGGCTTCGCTCCTGTTCAAGGACCGCGTCATCTTGACCGATGTGCCCTTTCACCTGACGAGGTGACCATGACACCCGCATCGACGACCGCAGAACGCGCCACGATCCGGCTCGCCGTATTCACGTTCTCGGCGGCTCTCGCGCTCATCCTCACGACATGTCCGGCCCACGCCTTCAAGGTCAAGGAACCGGCCGAAGGGTCGTCGTTGACGGCGGGGCAGACCGTCACCGCCCACGTGGATCTGGAGAACGACATCGGCATCATCAAGGTGCGGTACTACTGGTATCGGGAACAAGATGAAACGTTGGTGCAGCAGGACGAGATCGACTCAAGCATCTCGAAATCCGAGGCCAAGATCTCCGTGGACAAGTTTCTGCAAAAGGATTCGGTGGTCGGCGGCGCGGTCGTGGCAGTTCCGGTCCTCGTCTCGACCGGCGATCAAGATCCCGCGTTTGGCGGTGCCCTTAAGGTTCCGTCCGAGGCGATCGGCCCGATGCGGCTGCTGGCGGTCGCGGAAATCTCGCGCGGACGCCTGGGCACAAGAACCGTCTTTGACGAGATCATCGTCACGGTCGACCCCGGCGCGGCTTTGCAGAACATCGATTTCGAGACCGAAAAGCCTCTGCTCCTCGGACGAGAGGGGCAATTGGCCACCTACGGACAAGTGGACGTTCTCGGCAAGATCTTCGAGCTTCCGGTCGTAGGCGAGTTTGCCGACGGGATTACCAGGCCCTTGAGCACGCCGGCCAGCGGAACGAGCTATCAGTCGTCGAACGAAAAGGTGATCCGGGTGCTGCAGGACGGCATGCTCAAAATCGTGGGGAACGGCAAGACCGTGCTCACGGTGAAGAACAGGGGTAAGGAGGCCGCGCTGGACGTCACCGTTGCCGTCGGTGACGAACCGAACGAGCCGCCGGTGGCCGTCGCCGGCGCAAATCGCACCGTCAGATCCGGCGCCAAGGTGGAATTGAATGGCCTGAGCAGCCGCGACCCCGAAGGCGAAGCGCTCTTCTATGCTTGGAGCCAGGTCCGCGGGGCAAAGGTTCCTCTCCTGGACCTCAACATGCCAAGGGCGTCGTTCGTCGCCCCGTTCGTCTCAGAGCCCAAACTCTTCCGTTTCAGGCTTCGTGTGACGGACAAAAAGGGCGCGGACTCGTTGCCGGCGTTTGTGGACGTCACGGTCGAGCCGTAGCGGAGCCGCACGGTATCGAACGATACTCTTCGAAATTGATTGTGAATCCTGCCGTTAGGCATCGCTCGTGCCCGCACCTCGCCAGCTGCGGGAACCGCGCTATCAGGCCTTGCTCAATCTCACCGGCCCGTAGGTTTGGCGGGCCGCATGAAGCTCTTTGATATGTTTGCGGAGGGTGGGGCCGAATTTTGACGCGAGCACTTCGTTTCGATGGCACATGATACGTTGCTGGGCTTTCGAGATCTCCTCTTCGAGCTGCCGAACCAGCCGGGCACCAGACCCGGTGATCCATTTGAGATGCCGTCCCGCATAGTCGAGATCTTGGAGTGAATACCGCACCGATTCAATTTCCTCGAAACAGCGAAATCGCGCACGGAGGAGATCCCGCCGGGTCAGCCCGGACGCTTTCCATTCGCTCATTCCCCTCGCCGTTTCAGCCCAGGTGGACAGACGCTCGAACAGCACCGCCCCCACCGTAAAAGTAAAAGTGGCGTGCAGGATGCCGCGGATCGGCCGCAGGCTGCGGCGCCACGGCGAGTAGAAGATCTGCTGGTTACGGTCGCCGCGGTACATGACGTGCTTGCGCAGCAACAGGTTCAAATGGTGATGGCTGTTTTCGTGGATCAGATCGTCGATCAAGTCCAGATTGTCACGGTCGAAACAATTGATGAATGACAACCCCGGTCGATGCCGATAACTGAAACTCACAACCCCTGCGGCATGCAGAGGAATCACCCGCGACGTGAGTAGGGCCAGGACTTCATGGCCTTCGGGCCATGCCAGCCGTACGGTGCGCCAGGCCCGGCCGATGCGATCCACATGACCGGAACTCGTCGGCCTCACGGCCTGAGGTCGTCGCTCTTTGTCATAGCGCAACGTCGGACCGACCGTGGGAAACTGTTGCCGGGCATCGGTCGCCGCTACCGCCTCCCTTTTTGTCCAATGCCATTCGATGCGATGGCCATGAAGCGTGCAGATTGGAAAGCGCCGGCCTTTCTTGAGGGCAACCCCGTCTCGGTCGATCTCGAACGTGACGGGACGCGCTGCCTGGCGCACGGCCTGGACGACAGACGGAGGAACGACCAATGTGTCTCCCGTTGTTCCGTTCGGAACCGTCCACGCCGGCTCCGCCCGCTCGACATGCTGGTCCAGAGTTCCCGGTACGCACCAGACATCCAATCGCCGTAGTCTGGTCCACTGGATCGCCCATCGAGGCTCGAAGAACAATGATTCCTGTGTCACCTCACGGGCCAATCTTGCACAGAGCCATTGCAGTCTCACGCTCAATCTTCCCGGCCGTCCTGGTCCTTGCGGGAACAACTCGTCCAGATAGCTGCTCTCGAAGAACTTCTGTTCACATTCCACGAAAAGCTGTTCGGCGAACTCGCGTGGATCGTCCTCCCTGCCGGCTTGCTGAAGGAGGTCCAGAAAGTACACCAGATCGTTGAGGGCTTCGATCCATCCGACGACCTTCCAATTACAGAACGCACGCTCCTCAATTGCTTGGGCAACGAAATGGAAATAGTCCGCCGGCAGACCGAATCGCGCCGACAGCTGCGGATAGTCGTCAGCGAGTTCCCGGCAGAGGTCCAAGAGCAGCCGCTTCATGGATCGCCGGAATTCACTCTGCAAACAGGCGAGTGCGGTGGCATCGAACAATGGTGTGGTCACGCGAGCCTCCGAAAGACAACGCGTGACTGTACCGAAGCCTGGAACGATCGTGCAAGGACACCGGGGCGGTCGGCGGTGACGGGTACACCGATGGGGGGTGGAGAGTCCAACCCCCGTTACGCGGGCACTTTGTCTGTACGCGAAATGGACGGTGAAAGACTTTTGACCTTCGACCACGAATCTCTGAGGTCGCGATGCTGTTGAATCAGCTGGTCAATGATGTTTCCGCAGGACACGCAACGCCACCCCTTCATCCACATCGGAATACTGCTTTCCTGCATATCGATCAAGTCATCAGGGACCATGAGTCCTTCACATTTCGTGCAATGCATGGCCTGCCTCCCTCATTGATGACGGATGTCCGCTGAGTTCTCGTGCGCCGGCCCTACCTGGCGCTGTACAACCTCGCGCAGTAGACACAAGCAATCAGGATGCCACGGATTCATACGACAGACTTGCCAGTTTTCATGGGTGATCGTAGAGTGCCTCACCTGGGCATGCACAGATCGGTCTGTCAGGTGACCGATTTCGCCCTCTGAGCGATCCTGGACGGGAAGGACCGATCCCTGACCAGTCCACGGAGGCCAGTAGTGCATCTGACAGGCTGCATGATATTTCCTGCAAAATACGGCGGTGACAGCGCCCCATGTCTTTAACGGATCTTGAGATCACTCATGTCCTCGCGGAAATCCAGGCCACCGTCGGCACAGGCTGGCTCCAACGGATCTTCCAGCCTGACATCCACGTACTCGTATTCGAGATCCGCATACCGGGGCGGACCCATCGACTGTTGGTGTCCTGCCAGCCGGACTGCGCAAGGCTTCATCTCTTGACTGGTCAGGTACGGAATCCGCCTAGGCCTCCGGCCTTTTGCCAATACCTTCGAGCACATATTCAGGGGGCCCGTATCGACGGGTTTTGCCAGATCCCCGGCGACAGAATCGTGGAATGGCGGCTGACCACCAAGGAGGGATCACGCACCCTGCTGTGTCAATTGACGGGAAGGCAAGCCAATGTCTATGTCCTGGACCCCACGGGGGTGATTCTCAAAGATCTCTTTGGAGATCGCACACTGGTCGGCACGCACTACCGGCCGCCCGGCAGACCCGATCACACAGGTCGCAACCGGACTTCTCGTTTTCCCGCCTCCAACGATTCGGGGGACTGTCCGATCTCCGCCGCCATCGAACATCATTATCAGGACCGCGAAGCTTCCGCGACGCTGGACCAGATCAAAGACATCCGGCGGCGGGCGCTCAAGAAAACCACTCAGAAAGCGCAGCGTCGCATCGAAGCCTGGAGGCAAGACTTAGCCAAGGCGACCCGGTTCCAAGAGTATGCCCGCTACGGAGAATTGCTGAAAGCCAACCTGGGGATGATTAGGAAGGGAATGGATCAGGTCCTATTGACCGATTATTTCGACCCAGAGATGCCTGAGATCTCCCTTCCACTCGATGGGACGAAATCCGCTCAAGGGAATATGGAAGAGTACTTCCGGAAATATCGCAAGTATTCCGCCGCACAGCAGGAGTTGCAGCCCCGCATTGCGCAGGCCGAGCAGGATCTTGCAGAGCTCAGGCAGGAGTTGGCCGATATGGAACAGGGAACCTGGTCACCCCCGGTCAGTGAACCCGCCTCCGGCACACTCCGCCCAAGCAGACGCGCCAAGGCTGGGCAAGCGAATCAACGGCGCGCGCCATTCAGGCGGTTCGTCTCGACCGACGGTCTGGCCATTCTGGTCGGGCGCAACGCCAGGGAGAACGATGAACTCACGTTCGGCCTGGCGAACAGCGATGACCTGTGGCTGCATGCGCGAGGAATTCCCGGCTCCCATGTCGTCGTGCGAATGGAGAAAGGCACGGATGTACCTCCGGCCACCCTGCTGGACGCGGCGACACTGGCCCTCCTGTACAGCGACCTCAGGAAGAGCGGCAAAGGCGAGATCATCTATACGAGACGCAAGTGGGTCAGGAAGGCAAAAAACCAGGCTCCGGGAGCGGTGCTTGTGGCGCGTGAGCAGTCTCTGACGGTCCGCTTGGATCAGGTGAGGCTTGCTAATTTGAAGGAACGAGCCAAGGAGAACACTTAGTTCAAAATTCTCTTTTCATAGGGTTTCCACGATCTCTGGACTATTCTGGTCTGATACAACCACAGCCATCAGACCAGGAGCCTAATCATGCCGACATTCGCCGCTCAGACTCAGACCGTTCTCGTTGTCGATGACGATCCCGGCGTCCTCTCGCTCTGTCGCACATTGTTGGAACGGGCCGGGTTTTCAGTCCTGCCGGCTGCAGGAAGTTCGGAGGCCTTGAAGATCTGTAAACACCATTCCGGTACCATCGACATCATGGTGACGGACTTGGTGCTTCCACCTCCGGAGTTCTCGTTCGCATCAGGAGGCAATGAGTTTCCTCACGTTCACGGACATGAGCTCGCCGTTCGCGCCCTCGGCATGCGGGACAATCTTCGGATCCTGCTGATGTCGGGCAACGTCGAGAAAGACCTGGCCGGCTATGGCATCAGGAAGGGATCTCTCCCCTTTATTTCCAAACCTTTTGATAATGTCGCGCTGATCGACCTCGTGCGTCGGACCTTGCAAGAGGCACCACCGACCAAGGAGTCGCTGCTGCAGGAACATCAGGACAAACACAACGGAACCGACGAATGGTTCGACTGATTGGCCCGACCGTCCTATTATTCGGTTGATACCGGCCACCTTGCCGACCGGTGATCCATCGGGGTTGCCGATGGGTCGTACGATCGTGCAACCGGATAAGCAAGAAGGGGGCTGCCGTCGTCCGACGGCAGCCCCCTTCTTCTTTACACATACGACCTGATCTTATCGTTTACCAGCGATCGCGCTTTCCTCCGCCACCGCTCCGGCCCCCTCCGAATCCACCACGCCCTCCTCCGCCTCCGCCTGCACGAGGTTCTTGAGGACGCGCTTCATTGACCGTCAAGGTGCGGCCTCCCATTTCCGATCCGTTGAGCGCAGTGATCGCGGCTTGGGCTTCCGAATCCGAGGACATCTCGACGAAGCCAAACCCGCGGGACTGTCCCGTGAACTTGTCCGTAATGATCCGAGCCGAGGCCACGCCGCCGTGCACCGCGAACAGATCACTCAACTGCTGCTCAGTTGCCGAATAGGGCAACCCACCGACGTAAATCTTCGAACCCATGTGGGGTTCCTCCTTATGAAAATGATGACATTGTCTTGAACACGAGCACCGGGGGAAGGGGCGGCCGAAGACGCGAAGGTTGTGGCGACTTGGGTCTGACTTCCGACGAAATTCCCGGACAAGGCAACATCAATGTGGCGGGTCTCCTTCTCTTGCACCCCCTTCACCGCGAGACCCGTACGTATGAAGTTAGAGCAACCCTAGCACAGGGTCTGGTGGATTACAACCGAGGAGGTGGGCTTCGGCCATTAGGAGGAGGAACGTAGGAGAGGCTCGATCATATCGATGGCTATTCACCAATCCGAACCAAGGAACCTTGCACCTTACAATACGCAAAGGTCTTGTAAAACAAGACGATCATGCCCATGAGCATGACCGCGTTGAGGCTGCAGGCCCAGATCAAGTTAGCCACCGGCGCTCCGGTGCCGTTCAATACAGCCCGCATGCCTTCAAATACGTGAGCCGCTGGATTGACCCAGGCCACGGCCTTGAGCCAGGTCGGTAACACGTCGAGCGGATAAAAGACGCAAGAGATCGGCTGAAACAGAAAGACCATACTCCAGGCAAGCACCTCCGCCTCCTGCCCGAACCGCATGATCAACGACGTCGTCAAGACTCCGATGCTCCAGCCGGTTACGACCAGATTGACGACGAACGGGAACAGCCACAACCCCATCACCAGAACATTGTAATCGTAAAACAGCCAGGCGCAGACGCCCATGACGAGGGATACGCAGGTCACCTTGAAAATGCTCATGGCGATCGTGGCCGCAAGAAATTCCGCTGGGGTCAGAGGACTCGCAAACAGATTCATGAGATTCCTCGCCCAGAGCTCCTCGAGAAAGGAAATGGTGATCCCTTGTTGCGACCGAAACAGCATGTCCCAAAGAATCAGGGCGCCGAGAAAGAACGTCACGAATCCCGGTACGTGAGGCTGGTATTTTGCCAGATACAGCGTGATGAACCCCCAGATCACCAGATCCAGGAACGGCCAATAAAAAATCTCCATGATGCGGGGCAAGCTTCGTCGATAGAGATACAGATGGCGCGATACCAGTGCGACGACCCGATGGAGTTTCACCCGCACCCCCCAGCGTCGCCCGATTCATGTTCATGGTCGCACCCGCCGCAGCCTCGATGCCCGCCCAGCAATTCTTCCATGAGGTGGCGCATGCCGGCGAATACGTGAACCCCGGCGCGCTGGCCATCCGGAGCGTTGCGAAGCCCAAGCACAAGAAGCACGAGCGGCATGACCAGCAATCCCAGCGTGAATAGTCCGGTCGACTGAATGCCTCCGCGGGCCCAGAACAGGCCCGCGCCCAGCACGAGCGGCAGCCCGCCCACGAGGGCGCTATTGGCCACCACGCGCCATGTGCAGGTTCCCCGCGTCAGGCCGATCGATCCGACGACCAGCCAGAAGAGCCCCCAGCAGAGGCTGAGTCCGAGCCCCCCGGCCGCCGCGCCGAGAGCGAAGTCTATGATTGTGTCCTGCACGGCGCTCCCTTCATCGATTCAGCGCGATTCCCGCGCAATTTTCAAGAACACTTCCTCGAGGTCGGCTTCACCGAACCGCGCCACGATTTCCCGGGCCGTCCCCTCTGCGACGATTGTCCCTCGCTGCAGAAAAATGATCCGATCCGACATGTCTTCCATCTCGCGCATGTTGTGCGAGGTATACAGGATGCTGAGGCCGGACGAACGGCGTTCCTCTTTCAACAGCGCGCGGATCTTGTGCGCGATGTCGGGATCCAGGCTTGCCGTCGGCTCATCCAGAAACAGGATCTTCGGCTCGGTGAGAAAGGCCTTGGCCAATGTCAGCCGGGTCATTTGTCCGGACGAGAGCTTTCGCGCCACCTTCCGGCGGATCTCTTCCATCTCAAGCTTCTTCACGATGTCGTCCACCCGCCGCTCGATGTCCGTCAAACCGTAGAGCCTGGCCACGACCCAGAGGTTCTCCTCGACGGTCAGGGCCAGAGGCATGGAAATGTATGTCGAAGAGAAGTTGACCTGCTGGAGGATCTCCTCGCGATGGGACGCCAGTTCCAGCCCGAACATTTGAATGGATCCCGATGTGGGGGTGATCAGTCCCAGCAGCATCTGCATCGTGGTGGTTTTCCCCGCGCCGTTCGGACCGAGCAAGCCGAGGATCTCTCCCGGCTTCATGACGAAAGAAATATCCTGCACGGCGGTGAACTCGCCGAATTGCTTTCGGAGTTTGGTCACGCTCAGGACGGGCGGGGTCATCATGGGACGATGAGCCGGTCTAGAATGAGAGGAAACTTTTGAGCTTGTCGGGCAGGTGGCATGTCTCGCACTTTCGATCCAATAGTTTCCCTTGGTGCTCGGTCTTGCCGTCGTGACACCGGAAACAATCTTTAAGGGCCCGCTCCCGGAGATACGATCCGTCCGGATGGTCCGGAAGCCACGGTTTGCTGTCGGCCGAGACATGACCGCGGGGCAGCACGATCGGATACCCCTTGATCGGTCGCTCGTGGACAACCCCCGAGTGGCAGCTGGTACAACCGTCCCCACGCCCCTGCAGCCGGAACGCCTCCATGTGCTTCCGATGGCTCATCACCAACCCGACGTCCCGGACCGGTGGAGGCAGATCACGAGGCGCCACCTCCGACACCCGAAGAATGTTGCGATGGCAACCCAGGCAGACGTCGGAATCAACCGAGGCCTTCAGATTATGCGCATCAGTCGGTGTGCCGAACGTATAAATGAAGACATCTCGCGTTCCCGCCCAGACCTTGTCATGAAGCCAGCCTTCGACTCCGGGCCGCACATGGCAGGCCACGCACGTGACCTCCTTATGGGACGACGCCGCCCAACTATCATACGAGGGCGTGATGTTGTGGCAGCTCGCGCAAAACTTCGGATGGTTGGTCAGGGGAACGGCCACTCCGCCCAGCGCCAAGGCACCGGCGATAAGTACCGATATGGTGATCGCCTTAGGCCTCCAGCTCATGCGCCGCGCGTGGTCGCCGCAAGGGGAACCGCTTGATGATAAGCGCGGCCACCCCCGTGACGTCGTTGAGATCGAAGGTGGGCACCCCCAGGTCCACGGGTTTGTCGGACACTACGGCGAGCAAGCCCTCCTGCGAAATCGGTATTTCTCCGATTTGCTCGCGGACGATCACGACCTTCGGATGACCTTCGTGCTTCCATCCTTCGGCGAGGATGAGGTCATAGGACTCGTCGAGGAAGCGACCGCGCACGTCCTCGACCGTCAATTGATCGGACACATCGGCGAACATGGCCATGCTGCCCTTCGACAGGATGACGACGCTGCTGGCCCCGGCCTGTTTGTGTCTCCAACTGTCTTTGCCTTCCGTGTCGAGATCAAACCCATGGCCCGCATGCTTGACCGTCGCGATCTTGTACCCGGCCTTGACCAATTCGGGGATGATTCGTTCGATGAACGTCGTCTTACCGCTGTTTGATTTTCCGACGAAGCATACGATGGGTACGACCATGGCTTGGAATTTCCCTCAACAACTGGACTGCCGGTGGGGACCGCCGCTCACATGCACGGCATGACCGTCCCATCCCTGCTCGCTCAGCAGCTGCACGGAGATCGGATCTCCCGGATTGAGCCGTTCCACCTCCATCGGAACGTCGATCAGGCAATTGGCTTTGACCATGGAGGTCAGAATGCCGGATCCCTGGTCTCCCGTCGTCCAAACCCTGAAGACGCCGCCCTCGTTCGTCAGGACCCCCCTGAGGAAATGGCGCCGATCGGCCCGCTTCGAAAACTTCTCTTGGAACAGCGCCTGCACCACGGGACGTCCGTAGCTTCGATGCCCGCCCATTTTGAGCATCGCCGGACGGACCAACTGCTCGAAGGTGACCATTGACGACACCGGATTACCGGGAAGACCGAATGCCAGCTTGCCCTGAATCTTTCCGAAGGCCAACGGCTGTCCAGGCTTGATCGCCAATTTCCAAAAATTCATTGCCGCACCGAGGTCTTGGAACACGGCCTTGGTGAAATCATAATCCCCCATCGACACGCCGCCGGACAGCACCAGAATATCGGCCGTCAGCCCATAGGAAATTTTCTCCTTGAGCGCGGCGGGGTTGTCTTTGGCAATGCCAAGCAGGAAGGGAATGCCTCCGGCGTCCTGTACCGCAGCGGCAATCCCGTAACTATTCGAATTGATGATCTTTTCCTCGCTATATCGCTCGTCCAGGTCGGCCAGTTCGTCTCCCGTCGACAAGATGGCCACCCGCGGCCGTTGATGGACGAAGACGAACGATTTGGCCAGGATCGCGAGCATGCCTGCTTCACCGGGCCGCACAGGAGTGCCCTTGGCGATGATCCGCTCGCCCTTCTTCACGTCTTCGCCTTGCGGACGGATATTTGAGCCCTTGAGTTCGGGTTTGAAAACCCTGACGGAATCCGGCGTATGTTCCGTATCCTCCACCTTCAATACCGTGTCGGCTCCTTTGGGAACCGGCGCGCCGGTCATGATGCGGATGGCCTGACCTGGTCCGACCGTCTTCATCGGCATTTTCCCGGCCGGCACATCTTCGATCACCGTCAGCGTCACAGGCTTGTCGATCGGGTGCTCGCGCTTGATGTCATCCCAACGAACGGCGAACCCGTCCATCGCGCTGTTGTCCCACGGCGGATTGTCTCGCTCGACGATGATGTCCTCACCCAACACGCGCCCTAGGGTATCGAGCAGCGGAATCTTCTCCAGTCCCAATACCGGTGTGCTGTCGAGCACGATCTTCTGGGCTTCCTCGAGCGGCGTCAGTCCTTGCATGGCGTCTTTGGCTTTCATGGGTGCGTCGCGTCAAGTCAATGATGATGACGTGGGGCGACGTTGACGAGCGAACCGCTCTTCTTGCAGAACGCCTCGACCTTGTTCGCAATCTCGTGATACGCCTCGGCCGTCGGCGTATCCGAATAGAACATGGCAAACGGCTCCCCGGCGTCAGATTGGGTCACGACGTCGGGGTCGAGCGGAATGCGGCCGAGAAACGGCACGCCCATATCATGAGCCGAGGCCTCGCCCCCGCCCTTCCGGAAGACCTCGATGTGATGGTGACAATGCGGACACTCGAGACCGCTCATGTTTTCCACGATACCGACGATCGGCACTTCGCTGTCCTTGCAGAACGTCACGGACTTGCGCGAATCCAGCAAGGCGACTTCCTGGGGAGTCGTGATGATCACCGCCCCGCTGACTTGGCCAAGGAGGTCGATGGTCGTGACCGATTCGTTGCCGGTGCCGGGAGGCAGATCGATCAGGAGGAAGTTCAGGTCCTGCCATTCGACTCCGCCGAGAAGCTGATTGATGAATTCGTACTTGTACGCGTCGCGCCAGATGATGGGATCGTCCGGATTCTGGAGAAGAAATGACATTGAGGCGATTTTGAGATTGTACGCTTGAAACGGAATGATGCCGCCCGACGTGCTAATCTTGAGCTTTTGCCCTTCGGCCCCGACCATCTTCGGAATGTTCGGTCCATGAATATCCATGTCGCAGATACCCACGTGCCAACCCTTCAATGCCAGACTGACCGCGAGGTTGGTCGTGCAGGTACTCTTGCCAACTCCGCCCTTGTTACTCATGATGAGCACTTTGTATTCGATCCGCTCCATCCGCTTCGCGACGAGCCAGCGGCTGTGCCCTTCCTTGTCCTTCTGGCACGATTCATTTTCATCACAAATCGCGCAGGCCCACATGTAGGTGCAGGCGTCGCTTCCGCCGGATGTCGGCGTTTGAATAATGTTCAGTTCACGAGGCATAATTTATTACCCTCTCTCGCAGGTCACGAGTATCAATGTCGCCTACCGCCCGATGGAACCCCGACATAGTCTCCTCCGGACGCACCGGACATGGCGGGGGCCATCGGTTTGCCGTGGCCGGATCCGGCCGGGGCTACCACTGTTGCCGGCTCCGCAGGGGCGGATTTCTTCTTGTTGAAAAACCCCGCGCTCACGATCCCGACTTCGTAGAACACATACATCGGAAGCGCCATCAGGCACTGGTTGAAAGGATCGGGCGTGGGCGTCAGCACGGCCGCGACGATAAAGGAGCCCAGCAACGCCCATTTGCGATAGCGCTTGAGGAACGGAGCGTCTACCCATCCAAGCTTGGCCATGAGCGTGATCGCCAGCGGCACCTCGAAGATCAGTCCGAACACCATCAGAAACCACAGCGCGAACCCCACATACTGGGCGATCGACAACTGCGGAATGAACCCGGCGTTTACCCCGTATGACACGAGAAAATTCAGCGCGAACGGCAAAACGAAGAAAAACGAAAAGCCGACCCCGGCGTAGAAGGCCAACGCGCTCAGGAAAGTAAACGGCCCCACAAAACGCCTCTCCTGGGCATGGAGTCCCGGCACGACGAATTGCCAGATTTCGAACAAGATATAGGGAGTCGCAATCACCAGCGCAAAGAGACCCGCGACCTTCACGTTCTGCCACAACGCCTCTGCCGGAGCCAGAAAGACGAAGGGCACCGTCGGCAAATCGGTGGGAACCCAGGAAAGCGACCCGGGAACGAACATGTTTTGCAGCGGCACGCGAAGCCATTTCACAAGCGTGTCGGCATAGAAAAACGTGCCGACGAACACGAGCGCCGTGACGATGACCGCCCGGGTGAGCCGGACCTGGAGCTCCACGAGGTGCTCCATGACCGGCATCTTTTTGTCTTCCAGCGGCTTAAAAACGGAGTCTTGCAGCCACCGATTGAGATCGTTTAGCACACCGTCCTCAGCATTCGCCGGAAGCCGACCATGGGCTCTTCGGAAGCCTTGCGGCTAGGTCGACGCTATTTCGGGTTGACCGCAACGAACAGGTTATTCCCCTGTCGACTGAGGAGGAGGACGGCCAGCTCCTCCTTTTTAATCTTCTGCGCGGCCTTATGGTAGTCCTCCAGGCTCTTGACCGCCTCGTGATTGACCTCCTGAATCACGTCACCCCGCTGGATGCCCGCCGCTTCTCCCGGCCCGCCTGGTTCCACGGAAGATACCACCACCCCGGTGGTCTTGGAGGGAATGTTCAATTGGCTCATCGTCGCGTTATCCAACGCCTGGACCCGCAGCGACGCGAGCACATTGTCCGGCGGCTTGACGGTTTCGCCTTGCTCTTTCTGCGGAGCCGATTCTTTCTTGGCCAGCATCTCGTCCGAGGGCCGTTCGGCCACCTTCACCGACAAGGTCTGCTCCTTCCCGTCTCGGAGAATCTTGACCTGTGCATCCTTCCCCACGACGGTCCGTGCCACCAGATTCCGCAATTGACTGACGCTCTGCACTTCCTTGCCGTTGAAGGCGATCACGACATCGCCCCGTTTGACGCCCGCGGCGTGCGACGGCCCGTTCTCGTTGACGTCGCTGATCAGAACGCCCTTTCGCTGTTCGGGAAGCTTGAAGGACTTGGCAAGAGCGGGAGTGATTTCCTGGATTGCCACGCCCATCCAGCCACGCACGACTTTACCGGTCTTCTGGAGGCTTTCGACGATATCCAACGCGATGCTGCTTGGAATCGCAAAGCCGATCCCTTCGGACCCTCCGGTTCGGGAGAAGATGGCGGTGTTGATGCCGATGAGGTCTCCGTTCATGTTGATCAGCGCCCCACCTGAATTCCCGGGGTTGATGGCCGCATCGGTTTGAATGAAATCTTCATAATCGGCAATGCCGACGTTCCCACGCCCAAGCGCGCTGATGATCCCAAGCGTCACCGTCGAGCTCAACCCGAAGGGGCTGCCGATCGCCAGCACCAGATCTCCGACCTGCAACTTTTCATATTCCGCCCACTTCAATGACGGAAGATCCTGCGCTTCGATCTTCACAACGGCCAAGTCGGTTTTGGGATCGGTCCCCACGATCTTGGCCGAAAATTCACGGCGGTCGCTGAGCGTCACCGTGATTTGGGTCGCACCCTCGACCACGTGATTGTTCGTGACGATGTATCCATTGGCATCGAGAATGACTCCGGATCCGGCGCTCTGGTCGGGACGATGGGGCCCGCCGGGAGGCATTGGCGGAGGAGTCGGAAGCTCGCCGCCCGGTTCGTCACCGCCGGGAGGACCACCGGGGGGGCCACCGAACGGTCCGGGAGGGAGCGGTCGCCGTCCACGGCCACCCTCGCCTCCGCCGGTCACGGCAATATTGACCACGGCCGGAGTAACTTTCTTCACAATGTCTGAGAACCCCTGGGCCATCGAGGGGGGAACCCCCGCAGCCTGAGCACCGGGCAGGGCAGAAGAAAGGATGACAACGCATGAGAGTACGGATAACGGCATGCAGACCCTACTCCACTTCACCATAACCAGGCTCCTCCAGAAGTTATAGGCGCGATTTGGTTGGCTGAACGATCCTCATTGTAGTCTAAGTATGGAACGAGATGAAAGGGGCCGACCATGCCCCTTGATCCCGGGATCTACCACTTTTGTGGATGAGATCTACCACTTTCGTGGAGTAGGCGCGGACAGAAAATTGATGCATGGTGAGAGTGACATTTCGGCAGTGCGGCCGCGTCCGGAACTCGATATCCAAGGCAACCACCTATTGGAGGAGATACCGATGACGAACGACGAATTGACGAAAGAAGAATTCCGCTCCCTCCTCGAATCACTGCCGATCATCGGCAACGAGACGGCAGACGCTCGGCTCAGCAAACTGTCGCGTCATAACGAAGCGCTGTGCAGAAAGATCGAGCAACTGCAACGAGCCCAGCTGATCCCGGCATAGCGCGGGATCCCTGCCGATATTGGCGCTGGGTCCCAGGCTTTCCCCCCTCCGGTCGGATCGACTCCGACCTTCCTGGACGTCTAGATGCTAGGAGCTCTCGTGAACCTCCGCACCGGCGGCCTGCAATGACTCGATCCATGCCTTCTGAAGATTGAGCGTCATGCGCTTTGCGGCCTGGTCGAAGGAAACGACCCGCAGTGTATTGGGCGCCCCTTCGTAGGTCGGAGGCCAGATCCGCCGTTCCGGATCTTGCGGGCGCAGATAAATGACGGGATACCACTGATTGATCCCGGGGGCCGTAGGCGAGTCCAGAGTCGCCCATCCTCGCCCCTCGGCTTGAATGAGCACGCGGTTGTTCCTGACGTCCAGCAGCGCGACTTCAAGCAACGACCAGTTATCCCGTCGGAATCCAGGCTGTGCATAGGTCGTCCAACCCAGAAAAAGCGTCACGGGATACTCTTGCTCCGTACTGGAGAGAACGACGAGGACGAGATACTCGAGTTCGTGCTTCTTCGCCAACTCGGCGAACTGAGCCCAATCTCCATTGGCCTGAGGCTGAATGCTTTCCGGCGGAACCATCTCCTTGATGCGCACCGGAATGGCCCGGCTGACTTCTTGTTTCAGGCTCTCACCCAGTTGGCGCAACGCTTCATCCGGCAAGTTCGGGCTCGCACCAGGATGTGCAGTATCCGAAACCAACAGGAGGCCAGCCGGCACAGGCCTGGGCTCCAATCGACCGAACACCCCCGCATCGGCCTGTGACTCGGGCGACAGATAGTCTCCGAGCCGGGACGGCGGCACGGCCGATGCGCAGGATGCGAGTAGCATGGCACTGACCAACGCGAAGGAAACTCCTCTCGCACCCTTCCGAGACACTTGTCCCTCCGTCATTCGGCCGTTCGGCGCTTTTTCTTCTCGGAAATACAACATACGTTCGCTTCCCTACAGACGAACTGTCAAGTGCGGGAGGCTGCCCTTGTATTCCCCGCGTAGCTCGGGTACGGTACCTCGCGTCGAGATAACCTGCCGTTGCTCCTCGAGGGAGACGGCGGCCTGATGTTGTTCCCGCTTCCCAGTGGAATCCATGCATCACTCGATCATCATCCCCGCCTACAACGAAGCCGGACGTATTCTGCCCTACCTGCGGAGAATTACGGACTACATGCGGGGCCGCGGGAATCCCTATGAAATACTCGTGGTCGACGATGGAAGTACCGACGCCACTCCGTCCGTCGTCGACGGCCTCTCGGCATGCATACCGGAAATCAGCCTGCTTCGGCTCCCCGGTCGCCGGGGAAAGGGCGCCGCGGTCAAACGCGGGATGCAGGCCGCAACCGGGCAACTTCAATTGTTTGCCGATGCGGATGGCGCCACCCCCATTGAAGAACTAGCCCGCTTGGAACAAGCCCTCGAAACAGGAGCCCACTTGGCGATCGGATCGCGGGCTCTGGCATCCCGGCTTCCGGAATTTTCCGTCCGAGCCAAGCTGTACCGCACGATCCTGGGCGGCCTGTTCAACGCAGCCGTCAGGCAAGGTGGCATTCGGAACATTTCGGACACGCAATGCGGGTTCAAGTTGTTCCGTCGCACAGTCGCACAAGACCTCTTCGGTGTGGCGACGATCGAGGGCTACGGGTTGGATTTGGAGCTACTCTACGTCGCGCAGCGCCGGGGCTATAGGATTGCAGAGGTTCCGATCAATTGGACCGATCAGCCTGGATCGAAGGTGCGCGTCTGGCGTGACGGCCTGCTGATGATGCGGGAACTCGCCCGTGTGCGGCAGAACGATCGAAAGGGGCTTTACCATACTGCGGCGTTCGCCGAATCGTTGGCTGCAAACCCCTCCCGCCGTCTTGGCCTGCCACTCAATTAGCAACGACCCTACGGAGGTCTGTCCGCTCCCGCCTCACGGCATGACATAGAGCGAGACTTTTTCGTCCTCATAGACCCGCACCCACTTCGTCTCGCGATAGAGTGCACGGTCCAACGGTGTTTCGCGGCGCACAAGAGCCCAATCTACGGCATACTTTTCAAGAACGGACAGATCGACCGGCTCACCCCGCGTGAGCGCAACATAATCCTGAAAGATACGCCGGTTTCCGATCCGCCAAGCCGGCATGCGTCCATCGATGAAAATCTTGTGCTCCGGCATCCACCAGAGCAGAAAGCCGCCGTAGCCGTAATCATTGTAGATCCGGGCTCCCGTTTGCGCGGAATGCGTCCGGATCCACTCCACGGCCTCGATCGGATACGAGGTCGTCCGAAAGTATCGGGCCGGGTCCGTCCCGGACTGGACCACGTGATGCAAATGGTCGGGCCCTTCCCATATCAGCAACAGCGCCGCAAGGATGGCCCCCGCCAACATGGCATGCCGCATGGCCGCCGCGCCAAGCCCCCGGTTCAACCAGTCGAATGCCGCGGCTGTCAGCTCGGCGGCCAACGGCAGACTGATGACGAGAAACACCGGCACGTTCCGCATGTGCCGCAAAGAAAACCACAGGAAAGCGATCCATATGATCCACCGGACCGGTTCATATCGGCGATACCAGCAGCCCATCGCGGCACTCAACGCGGCAAGATACAGGACATAACCGCGACCAGCCGTCGTCGCCAAGGACAGGGGTTGCCACTCCTGTAACTCGTCCACCATAAACTGGTTCGCCAAGGAATCGATGATTTCCCCATGGAGTCTCCATCCGTACGGATTCACCAGAGTCATGAGGGCCGACGCCGCTGTCAGGAGAACCAGCCGACGGAGATCCCACTGGGCAAAACCGGACTCGTCGGCTGGCGAGAATCTGAACGCCCGCTTGGCGTGCAGCCACCGCATCACCCAGAGAGCGCACGCGACCACGCTCATCAGCACAAGTCCCATCACGAACCCGCCATGCAGGTTCGCCCACACCAGAAAGAGCAGCGGGATCCAGCGCTGGGAAGCCCCCGCGGGATTCGACAGCAGGCGAAGCAGGACGGCAAGTCCCAGCCAGGAGACGAGCTGCGTACGCGCGCCCAGATAGGGCAGCGCGACCCAAATCGACAGCGTCGCGGCAAGCCAGCGAGCGGACCGTGGGACCGAGGCGGCGCCGGCCGCAATCAGCCAGGCACCGGTCGCGACCGCCCCGAATAGCACTATCACTCCCAATCCTCCCATCCATGATGCATACAGCGCCCCGATGATCGCATCGGTCAGCCATGCATGTTCGACCCATGGCCAGTCCGGCATCGTGTGGGAATAGGGATCGAGGGCGGGAAGCGGCAAACCGTTGTGAAGCAGGTCGAGCCCGGTTCGAAGGTGCCACCCGAAGTCAGGCTCGGTCAGAGGCTGAAGGGTAAAGTTGACGAGAAACAGCAACAGCAGCGCGTTGAGGGCAACCGCGTGACCGACTTCCCCTGCCGAACGATTCGGCATCTACCGCCCGGTGCCCGATGAAGAGCCGGAAGGGAGCCCGGGCCGTTTCGCCAGAAGATTTCCCATCACCAACCACTCCACGTCGGTTCGAAGAAAACAACGCACGGCATCCTCCGGCGTACAGACGATCGGTTCGTTCACATTGAACGACGTATTCAGAAGCACCGGCACCCCCGTCAGCCTGTCAAAGGCCTCAAGCAACAGACGATATCGAGGATTGGCATATTCATCTACGGTTTGCACGCGTGCCGAGCCGTCGACGTGCACGACCGCGGGGATCCGCTCCCTGGCCGAGGGAAGAACCGGCGCGGTGAACAGCATGAAGGGAGACGATCCGGAAAGATCAAAATACTCACCGGCACGCTCCTCCAGCACCGACGGTGCAAAAGGACGAAACGGTTCGCGGTGTTTCACCTTGGCGTTGATCAGTTCCCGCACATCCTCGCGGCGGGGATCGGCCAAGAGGCTTCGATTCCCCAATGCCCGTGGGCCGAATTCCATTCGATCCTGGAACCAGAATACCAATCGGCCGCTCGCCAGCTCGACGGCGACCTTCTCGGACAACTTCCCATCCGACAGCGTTTCCACGTCGAGACCGGCCGCGTCCAGCGCGCCCTTGCAGTCCCGGTCCTCGTATCCGGGGCCCCAGGCAGCCGTCCGCATGGGCGTTCGAGAAGTGAGCGCGCCGCGCCGGTGCGTCAGCCAGAGCGCCGCGCCAAGCGCCGCGCCGGAATCCCCGGCGGCGGGAGGGACATAGATATCGTCGAATCCGGACTCGCGTCTGAGACGGCTGTTGGCGACGCAGTTATACGCGACGCCTCCGGCCAGGCACAGGCGTGTCAACCCCGTCATCCGCCGTAGATGGCGGGCCAAATGCAGCATCGTCTCTTCCAAGACACATTGCACGCTGGCTGCAAAATCTCGATGGCGGCCGGTCACCTCTCCGCCGGGCGGCCGGGCGGGACCGAACAGCTCGAGGAACTCCGGAGCGAAGATGCGCAGCCGCGCCAAATGAAAATCCAATAGGCTCGTGTTCAGATGAAATTCCCCGTCCGCGAGCAGCGGCAAGATACGATCGCGAAGGGTCCGGGCAAAGACGGGCTTTCCATATCCCGCCAGTCCCATGACGATATATTCATCCTGATCCGGAACAAAGCCCAAGTACGCCGTCACCGCCGCATAGAATTGCCCGAGCGAATGAGGAAGCGGAATGCGGCTCAGGACGTCAATGGTCTGCCCATCAGCCCGGGCGAGCGTCGTCGTGTGGGATTCAGACGCGCCGTCCACGATCAGCACCGCGGCCTGCTTGAACGGCGAGACCAGCACGGTGCTGGCCGCGTGACAGAGATGATGATCGAGAAAAACCGGATCCGGACAGGCCGTTCCGTCCACCTGCCGGGAAAGAAATCGGCGCAGGAACATCAGTTCCTTCCATTCCTGGCCGAGACGCTCGAAACTCCTACGAGCTTTTGCCTTGCGCAGCTGAGCGGATTGCAGCATTCCCCGAAGCACAAGGGCCGCGCGCCGTCGCACTTCCCAGTATTTCCAAGGCACCGCGACGGCGTCGACGTCGCAGAGGCGCACTCCCGCCGTGTGAAGACAGGATCGAATGGCATGAACCGGAAGCGCCGTGACGTGTTTGACGCGGACGAACCGCTCCTCCTCGGCCGCCGCCAGAATCCGGCCGTCCTCCGTCAATGCCGCGGACGCGTCCCGCATGTTTGAAAGGCCGAGTACCAGCATTCCGAATCCTACTTAAAATCGATGCGCAGGCTCCGAATCGCTGAAGCATAGCCGGAGCGACCGCCGCCCGCAAGAAGCCGGCTCCAGTTGCATTCACGCCGCCGTTTCGGTACGGTGCTGAACGTCACATGACAGGTGCGTGCCCGTCTTGAGTCATGAACCCGCGTACCCGATGACCCCTGGGCCCTCGATCCTCATTTCATCACACCGAACCCGCGCCCGATGGGCCCTTGTGTTGGTGTGCCTCTGGATCGTGGGCTTGTCCATGGGATGCGAGAAACTCGCCTCCGCGTTGCGGCGTACTCCGCTGCCGGACATGGGCCCGCGGCTCAACAACTCCGTCAGACTGACCTTCGATCCCGCCTTGAGCAACATGAAATCCACATACAAGAACGATTGCGGAAATTTGCGCGAAGTCTACATCGGCACCGAATTAGAATCGGTGATGATCGACGCGGCCGCGCAGAATTTTCGAGCCGTATCGGTCGCCGGCGGGATCACGTCCCCCACCCCTCCCGACACCGAAATACTCGTGACGGTCGAACGATCCTCTTTCAGGCTGATCCAGGATCACCTGTATGACCGGGTTCCGGCGGACCTGAAGATCGATGCCTTGGTGACGTTCAAGGACATGTCGGGACGCGAACTGGGGCAACAGCCGATTTCAATCGACCGCAATCAACGACTGATCCTGGAGCCGACGCAGAAGCGATGCGACTACGGCAACATCGACGAGTTCCTCTACGAGTCCGGCGTCGCACTGTCGACGGAATTCATCCGGGTCTCCCGCCACCAGTTGACGGCAGCCGGCGCGGTCCCGGCGGCTGCCGTGGCCAGCGCCGCGAAAGCACCCGAGCCTGCACCGAAGGCTGGCCGCTCCCCGCTGTCGTTCAAAGCGACGGTGCTCGACGAGAACGGCAACCTGATCCTGGAGGGTGGAGAACGGGTGCGGGTGCGGGTCGACCTGGTAAACGGGGGCGATCAGGAGCTTCAGCAGGTGACCGCAACCATTTCAGGCACATCGGCGATTGTGGCACAGTTTCCTGCGACGACGCTTTCGGCCGGCCGGCTGCAGCCCGGTCAGTCGCGATCTCTTGAGTTCGCCGCCACACTGCCTCAATCCGTGCAGTCCCAGAAGGCGGAGATTCATGTGACCGTCTCCGATCCCAGCGTCGCCGCCGCCCCCGAACAAGTGCTCTCCGTCGCCATGCAGCCGACCGCCGCAAACGCGGACGACGTGGACCAAGTTCCCGCCACCGCAGCCGGTTTCAAACGCCCCAACACGTTTCTCTTGTCGATCGGCATTGGGTCGTATCGCGACACGCAATTGCCGGTCCGGAAATACGGGGCCTCTGATGCCGAAATGGTCGCGACCTATCTGCAATCGGTGGGCGGGATACCGGCATCCAATGTCCGCCTGCTTCAGGATTGGAAGGCCTTGCGCCCCGACATCGATGAGGCCCTGCTGGACTGGTTGCCGGCTCACGCGGGAAAAGATGCGATCGTCATCGTGTATTTCGCCGGGGTGGCGACGGTGTCGCAAACAGGAGAGGTCTATCTTCTTCCTTACGACGGGAGCCTCTCTTCCGCTTCCCGCTCCTATCCGCTCAAAGATCTGGAGGCGGCGTTGGCTCGCGTGAAGGCGAAGCAGGCGATCGTGCTGTTCGACGGGACCGTGTCGCGACTCGGATCAGGAACGGATGGCCGAGGGAAGAGTTCGCCTCCGCAATGGGGTGCTGCCGGCGGTTCCTCGATTCGTCTCGTATCGACGGGCAGCCTCGGAAAATCCATCGAAGACGAAAAACACCGGCATGGACTGTTTACCTACTACTTCCTCCGCGCGCTGCGCGGAGACGCCGACACCAATCGGGACGGTGAGGTCACGCTGGGTGAAACCGCTTCATATCTGAGCCAGAAAGTGTCCTGGGCCTCCAAGGCTCAATACGGACAGGAGCAGCGCCCGCTCGTGTTGCCGCCGCTCAAGCCCACGGATCCGTCCGGCACCCTCGTGCTGGCAAAGCCGGCCGCGATCACCGCCGTCGAAGCGCCCTGATCCTGCATCGAGAAACAGAACATACCACCAAAAAAAAGGGGTGGAGGTCATCCCTCCACCCCAAGTACCGAACGATGGCCGACCGACTATTCGTCGCCCTTGCAGAAGCTCCGCTCGTAGTTGATGATCGTCCACGCTTCTTCTTCGGTGATGGCCGCAGGAATCAACGACACCATCCCGGTTCCCGGGCTGCCGTTCTTGATTACCCAGAACAACTCGCCGTCCTTCCGCTTCTTGTGGAACTTGCAATTCGTGAAGTTCCGCGGGCTGGGATTGAGAATCGCGCCGGCAGGGCCGTCGCCCTTGCCTTCTTTTCCGTGGCAGTTGAAGCAGGTGCCCTTACCCTCGAACAACGCCTTTCCTTTGGCGATGCTCTCAGGGCTGGACGCAACCGGATTCTTCATGGCTTTGGCCTCGGCGATCTGGTCCGCCGGAACGCGCGGCTTCAACGGATCCTTCTCTTCGGCTCCCGCCACGCTCGCGGACAACATCAGCACCGCAGCGCTGACTCCCAAAAACTTAGAAAAAGTCCCCATCAGAAATCCTCCTTTGTGTTGAACCTACCGCAGATCTGAGGTCGGCCATGAGGCCGTCGACTCGTTGACCAAAAAGACGAAAAACGTTCGGGACTATAACAACGGCGTTCCGGCGATGTCAAGCAATTCGACCCTGATTCCGCTCTGTTGCGGCCGCCTGGAGTTCAAAACTTTTCGCCGGGTCTCCACTCCCATTTTGTCCGCCACCTGCCTAAGAGAACATCAAGGCTCATGCCACGGTGCTCGCGATGCGGGGACCGATATTTCGCTACGTTAGACGGATCCACCAAGGACGGGCCGGTATTCCAGACACCATTAGGCCCCACCTGTGACTTCCTGCCCCAGAAGGGTCCGGTACCGGCGGGCACGAATCGGCCTGTGATGAAGGAGAACCGACGAGGTGATCAGCGCTTGAGAACGATGTCGCGGGCGACTTTCCCGCTCGGCCCAAACGGCTTTTGAGGCTTGCCGTTCAATTCGGCTTTCACACCGCCGGCGTTGCCGAGTGTCAGCACGAATTGATCCTGCCCTTTCCACTTGGCTTTCTCCCCGGGCCTGAGCAAGGCTTCCTGCGGGCTGCCGCCGTCGATTTGGATGACCACCCAGCTCAGTTCCGTGGCTTCCAGATCCAGCACCAGCTGATCCGTTGCGTCGGGAGCGGTCTCCAAGGAGATGCCTCCCAGCGGGCCGTCGGACCCGATCGGCGCTGGAATCGGAGCGGCAGGGGGAACCGGTTGGCTGGCGGTGACGGCGGGAGCCGGCGCGGGGCTCGAGACCCGAGGAGCATTGGTCTCGACCTTCGGCGGAGCGGGAGGCGGCTGGTCTGCCGGCTTGGATTTCGATGGCGGCGTCGAGGCGGTCTGTGGCTCCGGCTCGGGCTTAGGCGCCGCGTCACGGGCCTCGGGAGCCGGCGTGCTTGTCCGCTTGCTGGCGATAGGCGGAAGATCCGTCGCGGGACGGCGCACCAACACGGTGGACTGTTCACGGCTCAACAGAAAAATCAGCGTGATGATTGCGATGCCGATGGCCACCGCGACCGCCTTGCGGTTGGCCTGTCGTTTTCGCTCCTCTTGAACCTGGCGGGCTTTCAGCCGTTCCTTCTCGTCCTGCTTCTCGTAAAACGCGCCGGCGGATTGAATGAAGCGATGGATCGCATCTTCTTCGTCGAGGCCCAGCGAACGCGCGTAGGAGCGCACGAACCCCCTGGCAAACACCTGGTCGGGCAGCTTGGCGAAATTCCCCTCCTCCAGCGCCCGGACAAAATCCGAACGGATTCTGGTTTTCGACGCCACCTCGTCGATCGTGAGCCCTTTGGTTTCACGAACCTGTTTGAAAAAATCGCCGATCGATTCCATGCAGTTCTCTCTTACGCGTTATGGGCAAGCGGGTGTCCCCTCGCCCGAACGAACAGCCGAAACAGCCGCGGCGCCCCGGTCCGCGCCATGCCAATCCGGGATCGCGTCCCGGCACGATCAGGTCACGGCTTCAATCGAGCCAGAATCTCCTTGGCCGCCGTCCCATACTCTCCGTTCTTGTCGATCAGGGTGACTTTCGTGAGGGTCTCGACGGCGCGCCGATCGAATCCCATCTTGTAGTAGATCCGCCCCAATTCAAGATTTGACTGTGCAGGAGGCACGTTGGGGGGATTCACCGTCAGAGCATCCTCCAGCGCCTCCATGGCACCCTGCAGATCGCCTTCGTGGGCCAGCGCGCGCCCGAGATGGAAGCGGGCGAGATCCGGGGTACTGTACAGCGGATTGGTCAGCGCCTTTCGAAATTCCGGAATCGCCTCGGCCCATCGGTCCTGGCTGATCAACACTTGGCCCAGGTACGTATGCGCCTCCGAGTACTCCTCGTCGATCTTGATCGCCGCCCGAAATTCCTGTTCGGCCTGGGCGAACTTGCCCTGGACCGCCAGAATGTGACCCAAGCCGTACCGAGCCTCTTTGTTGTCGGGATTCAGTTGAACGGCCTTTTGAAAGGACACGTAGGCTTTCTGACGGTCCCGGTCGAGGCTGGCCAATCCTTCCTGATAATACCCCTTGGACTTTTGCTTGGACTCCTCGGACGTGGCGCAGCCGGTCACCAGCCCCAGACCGATGACCGCCACGGCGGCGCAATACGACGACCGACGGCCAGCAGCCGTCCTGGAAAGACTCGTGGTCACGGAAGGTCCTCGAAATGGGTCAACCGCTTGAAGGCTTTGAAGCGCTCCTGGATCTCTTTGTAATCCAGGATGCGCAAACGGTCAAGACTAAAGGCTTCTACGGTAAAGGAGGCCATGACGCTGCCGAACACAATGGCTTGCTTGAACGCCTCGGCAGACCGGTTTCCGGTTGCAGCCAGATGCCCGAGAAAACCACCGGCAAAGGTGTCCCCTGCCCCGGTCGGATCGCGCACATCCTCCAGCGGAAAGGCCGGAGCGCCGAACACCTGTTTTTCATTGAACATCAACACGCCGTATTCGCCCCGTTTGATGATCAGGTGCTTCGGCCCGCGCGCCAGAACCTTCTGCGCCACCTTGACCAGATTGGAATCCTCGCCCAACGCACGGGCTTCGCCGTCGTTGATGATCAGAATGTCCACCTTTTCCAAGACGCGCCACAATGCGTCGCGCTTGCCGTTGATCCAGAAATTCATGGTGTCGCACGCGACGAGCGGCGGACGAGGCAGCTTGTTCAGCACGTCCAGTTGGAGTTCCGGATCGATATTTCCCAGGAACAGCACGTCCGGAGCGCGATACGCTTCCGGAATTTTCGGCCGGAAAGTTTCGAAGACGTTGAGCTTCGTGTCCAGCGTACGGGCTTCGTTGAGCTGATGGGAGTATTCCCCCTTCCACCGGAAGGTGGCGCCCGGGCGGCGTTCCAATCCGGCAAGATCGATGTTCCGGCTCTTCAGAAACATGAGATGTTGCGACGGAAAATCTTCCCCCACCACCGCGATCAGATTGACGTCCGCAAAATAGCTCGCCGACGTGGAAAAATAGGTGGCGGACCCCCCCAGCACTTCCTCCACCGCCCCGAACGGCGTCTTGACCGTGTCCAATGCGACTGACCCGACAACGAGCAATGTACCCATGAAATCACCGTTTTCCTTTCGCGGGAGACAAACGGTCCGTCAGGACCGCCAATTTGCGGCGAAGCGCAGCCGGAATTCGAGCCGGATCCGTCACGATGGCCTCGCGCAAGGCCCGCTGGCAGGCGCACTCTCCGCCTGCCGCCGCCGACGGGATCGAAGCCCGGAGCAGCCGCTTCGCCAACGCCACGTTCTGCCGCAACGTGGCCAAGATCGCCTCGACGGTCACCGGTTCCTCCGTCTCATGCCAGCAATCGTAGTCGGTCACCAGGGCGATCGTGGCGTAACACAGTTCCGCTTCCCTGGCGAGTTTCGCTTCCGGAAGATTCGTCATGCCGATCACGCTGACGCCCCACTGCCGGTACAGGCGCGATTCGGCCTTGGTGGAAAACTGAGGCCCTTCGATGCAGACGTACGTGCCGCCGCCATGAGCCGTCGCCCCGACCGAATGGGCCGCGGACGAGAGGTGAGACGCCAAAGACGGGCAGATCGGCTCCCCGAAGGCCACGTGCGCCACCGCGCCGCCCTCGAAGAAGGTCGACTCCCGCTGTTTCGTCAGGTCGATGAATTGATCCGGAAAGACGACATGCCCCGGCTTGATCGATTCCTTCATGCTTCCGACCGCGCTGACCGAGATGAGCCGCCGGATACCCAGTGATTTCAACGCATAGACGTTGGCCCGATAGTTGATCTCCGAGGGGCTGCGCGTATGCCCCCGCCCGTGGCGTGACAGAAAAGCGATGCGGACCCCGTCCAACTCTCCCAGTACGACGGCGTCGGACGGGGCGCCGAACGGCGTCCGCACCGACACCTCTTTGACCTGCCTCAGGCCGTCCAGATCGTACAATCCGCTTCCGCCGATGATCCCGACATCGGCCTGCCACGCCCGTCCTCTTCGCACCTTGATCATCGCCATCCCGCTTCCCTCTAAATTCACGCGGCGTCCGGCCCCCGTTACAGTCCGGCCAGAAACAGATCAATCAGTTCCGTCACCCGGGCAGCCGTGTGCTCAGGGGATTCCGACTCTCCGATTTCAAACCACCGGATAGCCGGCTCACGGCGAAACCACGTCAACTGGCGCTTGGCAAACCGCCTGGTGTCCCGCTTGAATCGCCGAACCATTTCGGCGTAATCGCATTCGCCCGCGAGATACTCCGCCGCCTGGCGATAGCCGAGGCCCTTCATCGCGGCGCTGTCGCGGCGATAGCCCCGGGCCAGCAGCCGGCCCGTCTCCTCGAGAAACCCGTGATCCAATTGCCAATCGATCCGCGCCTCGATCCGCCGGTACAACGAGTCCCGATTGCGGTCGAGCCCGATCAGCAAGGTGCGATACGGCTGGTCGCCGAATGCATGGGACGTGTGAAAGGCCGATAGGGGCTTTCCAGACAGCTGATGAACTTCCAGCGCGCGGATCACCTTCGCGCCGTCGTGCGGGTGCAGTTTGGACGCGGAAACCGGATCGATCGCGACCAATCGGCGGTACAAACTTTCGACGCCCGACTCTCTCACCTCTTCCTGCAGCCGGATACGAACCGCCTGATCTGCCGGAGGAGCCTCACAGAGCCCTCTCACCAGAGTCCGCACATAGAGGCCGGTCCCTCCGACGACCAGCGGGATGAGCCTGGCCTGATGCAAATGCTCGATTGCCTCCATCGCATGCTGACGGTAGAGTCCGGCATTGAACGGTTCGTCCGGCTGTGCCAAATCGATCAAGCGATGCGGAATCCCCTGCCGCTCGGACACGGTCGGCTTATCGGTTCCCAGGTCCATGCCGCGATACACCTGGCGGGAGTCCGCGGTCAGTACCTCGGTGTTGAAATGCTTGGCGACCTCCACGGCGACGCGGCTCTTCCCCACCGCCGTCGGACCGACGATGGCAACCAACGGTTTCAACCGTGCCTGCGCTTCGGTCAGAAGGGACATCGGAAGCAGTGCGCCCGGCGTCACGTCCACCCGACCCGCCCAAACAGCTTGTCGAGTTCGTCCGTCGACATCCTATACGCCGTGCGCCGGCCGTGGGGGCAGGTCATGACGAGCCCTTCCTCCACCCAATCCCGTACTAGTTGTTGAATTTCCGGTAACGCCATATGCCGGCCGGCTCGAACTGCGCTGTGACAGGCCAGGGACGCCAGCACGGGGGCGACCCGATCGTCGAGCGAGGAGAGACGGTCCCATTGCGAGAGATCATCCAGCAGGTCGCGCACGAGCGACGCGATGTCCATTCCGCCGGTTCCGGCCGGAACGGATCGCACGGCCACGGCGGTCCCTCCGAACGGTTCGATGGCCAGTCCCAGTGTTTCCAAATCGTCCAGGTGTTTTGTCAGAAGAGCGAACTGCGCCGCCGGCAGCTCGACCGTTTCCGGAATCAACAGCGGCTGGGATATCAGCTCCCGCCGCTGCCATGATCGATGGATCCGCTGAAACAGGACGCGTTCGTGGGCGGTATGCTGATCGATGACATGGAGTTCCTGCCCCACCTGTGCAATGACGTAGCGGCGGAGCATTTGGCCGAACGGCATGACATCGGGCAGCGGGGCGGTCCCGTACGATGACTCCGACTCCCGTACCCAGGTCAGTTGGTCCGCGCCGACCGGTTCGGATGTCGGCTTGGCCGGGCGGCTGGCTCGTGCGTCGAACCTTGTCTGCTCGACCGAGAGCGCGACCGCCGACGCTTCCTGGACCGGCCCCCCGGCTCCATCGTTCGCAATGGCCGTGGCCGCCGTTCGCTCCGGGCCACTGAATACCCGCCGCAGGGTCTGGGCAACCAATTGATGAATCCGGTCGGTCTCCGCGAAGCGAATTTCCCGCTTCGCGGGATGCACGTTGACGTCGAGTTTGTCGGGGTCCACTTCGAGGTACAAGACGTAGGTCGGATGACAGCCTTTCGCGAGAAGCGACGCATATCCCCCCGTCACGGCGTGAAAGACAGTGGAACTGCGCACCGGCCGCCGGTTCACGAAGCAATCTTGAGGTGTCTTCGCGCTCCTGGCGTGGACCGGATCGATGACCACCCCCCGGACCACGTAACCCGTGGCACGACCGAGGACCTCGACGGTGGATCCCACGAATGTCCGGCCGTAGACCTGCAGGATACGGTCGCGCCCTTCGCTGACGGCGGGATAATTCAACACGTCTTGGCCATTGTGGATCAATCGAAAGTGCACCGAAGGCCAGGCCAGGGCAGCCTGCTGCACGGCGTGACTGATATGCGAGAACTCCGTGCTCTTCGCCTTGAGAAATTTCTTTCTGGCCGGCTGATTGTAAAACAACTCGGCCACGTCGATCCTCGTCCCCGGCACCGGCGGCGCATCGGTGACGGTCCCGGCCACGCCTCCGACCAACGTCAGATGCGCGGCGGCGGCATCCCGTCCGGTAAACGTCGTGACGGCCACCTTGGAGACCGACGCGATGCTCGGCAAGGCTTCGCCGCGAAAGCCCATCGTCATGACGGAGGTCAAGTCTTGATCGGATGCCAGCTTGCTGGTCGCATGACGCTGGAAGGCGAGAGGAAGATCGAGCCGGCCGATTCCAGCCCCGTCGTCCGTCACCCGGATGAGGGACAGGCCTCCGTCTTTGACTTCGACGGAGATCCGACGGGCTCCCGCATCCAGGCTGTTCTCCACCAATTCCTTGACGACGGCGGACGGACGCTCGATGACTTCTCCCGCGGCGATCCGGCTGACCACATCGCCCGGCAGAATGTGGATGGTGGGGACACAGCCGGCAACGGCCATTGAATCAGACTCCGGAGGAGCGGAAGAGGAGTATTGCTGCATGGAAACAGGAAGCGAATGGGATCATCGAATTTCCGCGAGCTTGTTCTTGGCCAGTTTTGCCTCGTCGGACGTGGGGAACTCCTCGATCACCCGTTTGAGATTTTTCTTGGACTTGGCCAGGTCGCCGGTTTCTCCGGCGGCCAACCCGAGTTTGAAGAGCGAGGCAGGGACCTTTTCGTTGCCCGGATATTCAGTGGACACGTACTCAAACGATTGCATCGCCCGAACATAATCCTTTTGCTGGTAGTAGGATTCACCGAGCCAGTAATAGGCATTGGGCGTCAACGAGGTGCCGGGAAAGTCTTTCACAAACCGCTGAAAGCCGGAAACGGCCAAATCGTACTTGCCGTTGAGATAATCGTTGTAGGCCAGGTTGAACGCCGAGGTCGGCGTGATGGCCGGGACTCCAGGAATCGCCGCCGATTCCATTGAGCCGCCCGGCTTTTGAGACTTGGAGCGGGTCGGCTCACTCGCCGCCGGCTCGATCCTGGAAAATGACGAACTGGCGGCGCCGTCTTCGACCTTGGCGAGCCGGCTTTCAAGCTTCTGAATCCGCGCGGACACCTCGTCGAACCGCGGCCGGGCGCCGTCGCCGTCCTTGATTCGCTCCAAGGTCTCCATCCGGCGCTGCAAGGCATCCAGCCGCTTCTGATCCTGCTCTTGAGACTTGGTCACCGTCGCCAAGTGATCGCGCAACTCGATGAAATCAGCATGCTTGGCGCATCCGGACAGGAAGAGAAACCCGACCGCCATCACCACTGCTCCGCAAACCGATGTACGTGTGCCCATCGCCGTTATCGGGTCTCCTTCAACTGGGCCAGCTTGTCGTATGCCTTGCCGGCCTCCAGACTTTTTGGATACAAGGTCACCACTTGCTTGAACGCCGAGGACGCGCGTTTCTTGTCTTTCAACGCCAGGTAGGCGTATCCCTTCTTGAGAATCGCCGCGGGAACCTTTTCGCTCTGCGGATAATCCATTTCAACGCGATCATACGCATCGATCGCCTGCTTGTAATCCTTTTTGCCGTAATGGGATTCTCCGAGCCAATACCGAGCGTTGGGCGCAAGGTCCGAGTTGGGATATTGGCTCAGGAAGGCCGTGAAGCCCCGGCGTGCCCCGTCCAGGTCTCCATCCCGGAACAACCCGAGTAGCCGCTCGTATTCCGCCTTGTCCGGGCGATCGGACGTCCGGTTTGCCGCGGGTTTTTGGGCTTCTTCCGATTCCTCAGACACAGCCGAACGATCAACGGCCGGCGCGCTCTGCTCCGTGTCTTGAGGCGGGACGGACGCCGTGACGGTTTCTCTCTCCTGTTGCGAGGCGCCCTCCTGACCGGGCACGGGAACGGGAACCGGAACGACCGCGGACCGCTGAGGCGTCGAACTGGCGACCTGCGGGCGTTGCCCATTCCTCACCACCCCTTGAGCCTTGACCTCCTGCGATACCTGATCCAACGACCTAGTCAACGTGTCGAGCCGCTGGTCCTGTTCATCCAAACGGGTCGCCAGTTTTTGGGCAACCGATGCGACGCTCTTGTTCACTTCATTCAAATGGCCGGTCACCGCTTTGGTCGTTTCGTTGATATGCGTCGTGGAGGCCTTGCCATCGGCTTCCACCTTCGATGCCATCGTGCGGCTGGCCTGTTCCTCTTGTCCCACCCGCTCGTTCAAGCCCGTCAGCGATTCCCGAAACCCGGTCAAAGCCTGACTGAACTGGGTGAACTTGGTCGCCAGTTGCTCCGTACGGGCCTGATTCTCCGTCACCGCCTTGCGCTGCTCGTCCAGTTTGACATCCACGCTTTTCGCCAAGGTGGTGTTGGATTTTTGCACCACCTCGATGATGTCTTTTCGCAACAGTTCCATCTGCCGGTTGATTTCGTCGAGTCGGTTGTTGACCTCGGTGCGCAACTGGTCCCGATCAGTCTTGCTCTTCGTGTCCTGCGCATTGAGGCTTTCCCGAAGCTGCGAATATCGGGCGGTGTTTTCCGTTTCCAGATTCTTGGCCCAATGGTCCAGCTTCTGATCCAACTTCTTGGTCTGCTGTTCCAACCCGGCCGAGCGCTGCTTCAAATCCTCCTGTTTACCTTGGAGATCCTGAGTCGCGTGCTGCACCCGGTCCAGATCGCCTCGCAGCCGCGGAATCTCCTGCCCCTTGATTTCTTCCAATTCCTGCCGTTGCTGCGCGCCTCGCTGCGCCAGTTCTTCGTTCGACTGCTTGATGCTCTTCTGCAGTTGACGCTCCGTGGTCTTCAAGTCCGCCTGCTGCGCGACACAACCACCCATGCCCAGCGCCCACACCACGCCGCCCGCTGCCGTCCACATCCGCATGAGGCTCGCTTCAGGCTTCATTGTGACGATCCCCTCTTCGATTCGTCCGTCTCCGGTCGGCGCGAAGATCCTGCTCGGCGGGGCACAGAACTACTTTCCTGTTCGGACCACCAGGTGACCGCGTCGGTTCTGTTGGTAGCACGCTTCCGCATGGTCGTTGCAGAACGGCCGCTCCTTGCCGTAGGAGACGACCGACAACCGGTTGGCGCCGATGCCCAGTTCCACCAGATAATTCCGCACCGCTTTGGCCCGCTTCTCTCCCAACACCAGGTTGTACGCGGCGGTTCCACGCTCATCGCAATGGCCTTCCACCTTGAGCATCGCGCCCGGGTTGGATTTCAGCCAATCGGCATCGCGGCCGAGCGATTGGCGGCCTTCTTCCGAAATCGTCCAGCTATCATAACCGAAAAAGACGTCCCGCAGACCCGCCGCCGCGGACGCGGCCTGTTCCGCCCTGATCTCGTCAAGCTGATGTCCCGCACTTTCCGACGGATCCGCCTTGGCCAGCAACGTCCCGCTGCCCGGCCCGCCCTGGCTACCTTGGCCGCCCGGCCCGTTGCCCGAACTGCCGCCAGGACCGCCGCCAAGACGTTCTTCCGACGGATTTTTATCCAACCCCTTCAGCCCCCCGCTCCCCGATTGCATGCTCGTATCGGGAAAACTTCCCACTCCCGATTTCATGCTGCTGGAGGAGCCGGAACCGGTTCCGGCCGCCCCGCTCTTTGCCGCGCTCTGCTGTGCGGTTTGGTCTCCCGCCGACTGAACGCCCTTCTTCGCGCAACCGGCCGGGCCGACCAGCATCGCGATCGCGAGTAAGGCGATGGGAAATCTCTTAGACATCGTACGCATGGGTGCAGTCTCCTCTTTGAAAGTTGGTGTCACCTATAAGCCGCCGAAGTTCCGGACGATCCTCAGGACGCAGGCGACCAGGACGGCGCACTGTTATGTGTCCCTTCGAACGTCAGGCGCTCCAAGTTCTTGCCGTCCGAATCGATCATGTAGATGTGGCTCTTCCCGTCCGCCGACGAACTGAAAACCAAATGCCGGCCGTCCGGGGACCAGGAAGGCGAGTCGTCCACCCCGGGCCCTGTAGTCAATTGCATGCGCTTCTGCCCGTCAGGAGTAATGACGCACAGCTTATATTCCTTTCGGGGTGTTCGGCAAACATACGCGATCCAATTGCCCCTCGGCGACCAAGCTGGGGCGGCATTGTAATCCCCTTCGAACGTCAACCGCCGCACATTGGATCCGTCGGCGCTCATGAGGAACACTTGGGGTCCGCCTCCACGATCCGAGACAAAAGCAAGTTCCCTACCAGTAGGCGACCACGAGGGAGACAGGTCTCCCGAAGGGTTCACCGTCAAACGCTGGTTAATTTTGGTCCTGGTATCCAGACGATAGATCTCGGAATTGCCTTCATGACTGGACGCAAACGCCAGGAAATTTCCGTCGGGCGATAGAGCCGGGGTGATATTCAGCCCTCCCTGGGAGAAAATCGTCCATCGCTTGCCGGTCGCCAACTCGATCATGTCGATATCCTGGGTGTTGCGGTCCCGATAGGCCGTGAAGACAAGGAACCGGCGATCGGGCGACCATCGCGGCATCAAATTGAGAAAACCGTCCGCCGTCAATTGACGGGCATCGTAACCGTCATAGTCCATCACGTACAGCTCGCGCGCGGCTCCCTGTGCCGACACGTAGGCAATCTTCGTTCTGGCGATTCCCGGCTCGCCCGTATAACGGAAGACCAGTTCGTCCGCAAATCGATGGGCCATCAATCGGACCACGGAGGGTGAGCCGGCGTAGCGTTTTCCACCCACGACCTCGTCGCTGCCGCTGTCGTAGACGAACCCTTCCATGTTGACGTCCGCGTCCTTCTCCCCGTCCTTCTGCGCCGCTTTGCCCCAGACGAGCACCGAGACTCCGTTCTCGGCCGCCTGCTTGAAGACCGCCGCGGATGCGCTGCCCGTGCCGTTTCCCACGTCGCGAGCCTTGATGCCCAAACTGGGAAGATCCACCAATTCGAAGATCAGCGAGCGCTTCACGTCCTTTTTCAGGACCTCTTCCAACCGTCCGCCGAGCCACTCGGGACCGCCTCCGTTGTGGATTCCCAGTATGCCCAGCGAAATTTTCTGAAAGTCGGGCCGTGTCGCCTCCAAGAAGACGTCGGCTGCTCCCGATTCCAATATCCCCACGGCACCGGCCGCGAGAATCAGCACGGCCAGCGTCGCGCCGGCCAGTTTCATGACAATCATCCCAGTGCCTCTCCTACGCGAAACACCATCTCCACGTCCTGATAGGCCTCGGTCATTTCCGAAGGAAACGGAGGAAAAGCACGGGGCTTTTGCACGGCCCGCTGCCCCGCCATATCAAAATAGTCGTTTCCGGACGAATGCTCGATGCCGATGTCCTTGACCGTGCCGTTGCGGTAAAAACGGAACTTCACCACGACGCTGTACGTGCTGCCGGTGGCGTCAACGGGAGGCGGCTCCCAGTTGCTCTTGATAATGGCTTCCACTCTTGCCCAAAACGGATTGGTGCCGGACGCCCCGGACGCTTTCAGCATCGTCTGCGGCGCGACCTTGGCCACCGGCACGGAGGCTTCCTGCGGCGGAGGCGTCACCTTGACCGGGACCTCCTTGGGTGTCTCCAATTTGGCGGCCGGCTGGAAGTGTTTCACCTTTTTCAGTTCTTCCTCCAGTTCCCGGTTCTGATCCTCGCTCAGCGACGTCTGCGGCGTCTGTTGGTGCGCTTTCACGACCCGGTCCGGCATGGTGTCGGGTATGCGGGGCAAATCCGGAAGCTTCACTTTGGGGATCGGGGCCTGAGGCTGCGGCTGCGCAACCGCCTTGGCCGGAGTCAATTCGCCAAGTTTCGGTGCATCCGGGGGCAGTTGAAGATCCCGCAAAATATCCTTGGCGATGCTTTGGCGAACCGGGGCCGCGACCGGCGCGGGCGGAGTCGGTGCAGGAATCGGCGAGACTGGGACAGCGGGAGCGGGCGGTGCCGGATTCGGTGCGACGGAGGCGCGGGGGGCCGGCGGGACGGGTACGGGAGCCGGCGCGACCTGCTTGACGGGCGGAGCCGGCGCACGGCGCGGCTCCGATGGTTTCGGCTGGACGACGGGCTTTGAGGCTTCCACCTGCTGAACCGGAGCCGGCACGCTGACCAGCGACACTTCCATCGAGGACAACGGACGCTCCCCGTGTTGCGGAAGACGAAGCCCTGCCACGACGAGCAGGAGGACGACATGCAGGACGAACGAGGCCGCCAGCGCGCGCTTCAGCTTCAAAAAAAGCTTGTCCTGCTCCTCGGCGTCAAACCATTGAACAGGATGGACGTGCGCTTGAGCCGACATACGACCCGGTGAACTCCTGGCTAATTCTTGCGCGGTGGTTGTCCCGACGTGACGGTCTCCGTCACGCGCTCGGGACCCGTCGGATCCGTGACCATCCCGATCTTCTCGATACCCGCCTTCTTCACGCCATCCATGACCTGAACGACCACTCCGTACGGCACGTCGCGGTCGGCCCGCAAATACAGCGATACGTCGGGATGATCCCGTTTCAACGCCTTCAGTTTTTGCTCCAACTGCGCCACCCCGACCGCGTCCTTGTCGAGATAGAGCCGCTGGTCCTTTTCGATGGTCAGGACCTTCCGCATCTCAGGCTTGATGGTGTTCGTGGCGGACGTCGGCAACTTGATGTCCATGCCGCGATACAGCATCGGCGCCGTGACCATGAAGATCACGAGCAGGACCAAGACGACGTCGACCAGCGGGATCACGTTGATCTCCGCCATGAAGCGCCGCTGCCGGGATTCGAACATCACCGCTGGGCCCCCACGGGGACCGGTGCGGACTTCGGAGCGGGAGAAGGCACCGCACCCAGCAGCTCGATCGCCACGGTGTCGAGGCGGAACGCCGTCCGCCTGATGCGTGTCAGAAAATAGTTGTAGGCGATGACTGCGGGAATCGCGGTGAATAAACCGGCCGCGGTCGCGACGAGGGCCTCCGACACTCCCGGGGCCACTGCGGCGATGCTGGCGGTTCCTTGCGATCCGATTTCACGAAACGCGTCGATGATGCCCATGACGGTTCCCAGCAATCCGACGAACGGAGTGATGTTGCCGGTCGTCGCCAGAAACGGCAGCGCCGATTCGAGCTTGGACAGCTGGCTTTGAGACAAATGTGCGGCGCTGCGCTCGACCAGGTGCCGGTCGATGGGCGCGGACCCATCCTGGCCCTCTGCGCGCGCACCGGCCAAGCGATCCATCACCCCTTCGAAGACGGCCGCCGACGGGCTGGCCGGCAAATGGCGAACCTGGCGGTACAGTTCGTTCAAGTCATGAGACTTGGCCAGAAGATTCATGAACTGCTTGTCTCCCCGATCCGCAGAGCGAAAGGCCCGCCACTTCGCGAAGATGATGGCCCATGAGATCACGGAGAACACGAACAACAGCAACAGGACGACTTTGGAGACCGTCCCGAGCGTACCGACCGCCCCTGTCAATCCCGCTTGAAACATGTGCCTATACCTTTCCCGGACCGCGGCCTGTTTGCCAACACACGTATGGATTGTAGTCGTTGCCGGGGATCACTCGGAGGCCGGAGACGTTCGACCGCGAGACATGCGCCGGACCGAACCCAACGGAATAGCCTGTCGCAGGCACGTCCTCCTCAACACACACAGGCTGACTCGAAAAATGGCGGGGCCGACGGGATTTGAACCCGCGACCTCCAGATTGACAATCTGGCGTCCTAACCAGGCTGAACGACGGCCCCACGTGACTCTACTGATGGCGGAAGATCTGGCTGACAAGACTATGTGTAGCGGCTGGTCCAATCGACAATTTTTATAACGCTGTCGTACGTGTCATGTCTCACCTGCAACCGCCCTATTGTTGGTAGGCGGAACAGGGATCGAACCTGTGACCTCTGCCTTGTAAGGGCAGCGCTCTCCCAACTGAGCTATCCGCCCGATTTTTCTAAGTAAGCTGGCGGATGCTACCAAGTCCGTCTACTCTTGTCAACCATATCGCGCACTCTTCTTGCAGTCCTTTTTTTGAAGTACAGTCGAAAATTCCTGCAGCCGAATCACCGCGCGCGTCGAGGGAAATATCGTGTATGGACGGCTTTCAGTCGTTCCCGTTCCACGTGCGTATAGATCTGCGTGGTGGCGATATTCGCGTGCCCCAGAAACGCTTGAACGGCCCGCAGGTCCGCGCCCCCTTCCAGCAAGTGCGTGGCGAAGGAGTGCCGGAGCACGTGAGGCGAGACGGCATGCTGAATACCCGCCCGCCTCGCCCGGAGCTTCAGCATTTTCCAGAACCCCTGCCGGCTCATCGCTCCCCCGCGCCTCGACACGAACAGGTGCCGGGACCTGCGCGTCTTGAGCAATTGCGGGCGCACATCATCCACATATTGCTGCAGCAGCCGGCGCGCCGTCTCTCCCATCGGCACCAACCGTTGTTTCGATCCCTTGCCGGTGACCCGCAGGCATCCGACCGCCAAGTCGACCTGCGCCGCTTCGACTTTCACCAATTCCGTCACGCGAAGTCCGGTGGCATACAGCACCTCGGTCATCGTTCGGTCGCGCGCATCTTCCAGACTGGGCTGCGGAGGCAGATCGAGCAGTGCCGTCACCTCGTCCCGCGAGAGCGTTCGCGGCAAGCGCAGCCCCGGACGGCCCACGGCGACCCCTGCGGCGGGATCGTGTTCGATCAACTGCTCCACCCGAAGAAACCGGAGCCAACCCCGTACCGCCGAGAGACAACGAGCCGACGAAGGAGAGGAGAGCTTGGCTGCCCGGAGTACCGCCAGGAATTTCCGCAGACTCGCGGACGTCACCCGTTCCAACGCCGGGACGCCCTCGCGCGCGAGGTACGATTGAAACTTCGCCAGATCGCGCCGGTAGGACTCGATGGTATTGCGCGCCAATCCACCCTCGATCCGAAGATGATTCAGATATCGTTCCACCAACGGATCGGTCGCCATGACGTTCATGACGTTGATGATAGCCAATGGTCGAAACTTTTGACAGGGGAGCCGACAGCGGACAACCTTGACACCCCTCAGGGTTTCCGATAGTACTCAACTTTTACCGAAATCAGTTCCTTGTAGTCCGCGACCGACCGTGACTCTCCGACTTCTTCACACGTGGCTCCGCTCCCGCGTCGAAACGTTCGTCGCATCCGAGGACGGAGTGCGCCGGCTGTTCTGCTGCACCGCGGCACTGGCGAGCCTGCTGCTCGTGTCCACGTCGGCGCTTCCGGCGCCGGCCGGGAAAGCGCCTGCCGGGAAGACGGACGCGGCGAAGACCGAGGCCGGCAAGAACGCACCGGCCAATCATCCCACGCTGAACCAGGCCAAGCGACTGATCGATCAAGGACAAGCCGAAGAAGCCGTCACGCTGCTCCGTCGATTCCTTGCCACCACGCCCAAGCCCGACCTTCTCGACGACACGTATCTCTTGCTTGCCGCCGCATTGTACGGCTCACAGCAATACCCCGAGAGTCTCAGGTACCTGCAGCAATTGCAGACGGAATTTCCCAATTCCGAAGTGAGCGACCGGGGGAAGTTGCTGCTGGCCCGAACTCACGCGGCCATGGGAAATCCCGACCTGGCGTTTCCCATCCTGACGGGAGTCCGCACCCTCACGCAGGACGAAACCGCGAAACGCGAGGCGGTCCATATCAGCGGAGAGCTGTATCTCCAGAAGAAGGAGTATTCCCGCGCCATCCAGGCCTGGCTGGAGCAGATCGCGCTGAGCACGAACGACCAGGCGGACGAAATCCGCGGCCAGATCCGTACCGTGATCAACGAGTCGTTCGATAAGAAGGCGCTGGAACGAATCCGGGAGGCGTACCCCAGGAGTTTTCCTGGCGACCTGGCATCGATCCGGCTGATCGAATTGTATCTCAGCCGCGGGGAAGAGCATCAGGCCGCCAGGCAGATACAGCAGTTCCTCGCGAATTTTCCCGTCCATCCCTACGCGGCCAAGGCCACCGACCTGCTCGCGTCGCTGCAGACCAAACTGAAATCGAATCAGTTCTTGATCGCCACGGTGCTTCCGCTTTCCGGCAAACTGGCCCCGTTCTCGAACGACGTCCTGAGCGGGATCGAACTCGCGATGGCGTCGTACGGCGGGCACGCCGGGGGGCCGTCGGTGGGGTTGCTGGTCAAGGATCCCGAGGCGGAGCACGGCTCGTTCATCGACGACCTCGGCGCGATGCTGGCGAACGATCGGCCCATCGCGGTCATCGGTCCCCTCTTGTCGAAAAACCTTCCCGTCATGGCGGAATTGGCGGAACGCGCGCACATTCCGCTGCTGACTCCGACGGCCACGCTTCCGAACGTCCGTCGTCTCGGCGGCTATACCTTCAGCACGGCGCTGACCTATCAACTGCAGGCCAAGCGCATCGCGGCCTATGCGGTGGGCGAGCAGGGATTCCGCCGCTTCTGCATCCTGCATCCCGACACGGCCTACGGGCGTGAACTGGCCCGCTGGTTCGCCCAGGAGATTCACTCGCACGACGGCGAGATCATCGCCATCGAATCATACAAGGAAGGCGAGAGCGACCTCAGCCCTCAACTCAAACGGATGAAGGCCGAAGACCTCAAAAAATACGGCCTCTCGGTCCCCGTGGATCAGACAAAGCTCGGCGGGAAGTCCACGAAGATGGACAAGAAAGTCCTCTATACCCCGGGGTTCGACGCGATCTATATTCCAGGGCGGGCGGCGGACGTGGGCCTGATCGCCGCGCAATTGAATTTTCACGACATGAAGGTTCCGTTTCTCGGCAGCAACGGATGGAACGTGCCGGATTTCGCCCGGACCGCCGATCAATCGATCGACGGGTCCGTGTTCGTGGACGGCTTTTTCGTCGACAGTCCCAATCCGAACGTTCAGGAGTTCGTCGAGCAATACAAGAAAAGGTTTCAAACCGTCCCCACCCTCTTCGCCATGCAGGGATACGACGCCGCTCGGTTCGTACTCGAAGCCGTCAGAAAGGGCGCCGCCTCCGGCGAGGCGGTGAAGGATTTCCTGGTGTCGCAGCCGGATCTCCCCGCACTGGGCGGACCGGCCGCCTTTTTGGCCGACGGTTCGCTCAATCGACCGCTCTTTCTCATTCAAGTCAAGCGCGGTCGTTTCGTCCAGGTAGATTAGACGGACGGGCTGGTATAACGCATACGGACGGCGACTGATCGACATGAACGGCATCGGCCACATTCTCTATCAGATTTCGTACATGGGACTTCCCTTGTTGTTTGCCATGGTCCTGCACGAGTACGCGCACGGATGGATGGCCGACAAGTGCGGAGATCCGACCGCCAAACTCCAGGGACGGCTCACCTTGAATCCGCTGGCGCACATCGATCCGTTTGGAACGATCCTCATGCCGTTGCTCTGTCTGATGCTGCCCGGAGGCTTTCTGCTCGGATGGGCCAAGCCGGTACCGATCGATCCCAGAAACATGAGCCGCCCTCGTAGAGACATGGCCCTCGTGGCGGCGGCGGGGCCGGGAATGAACCTCGCACTGGCCGTCGTCAGCGCGCTGGCGCTTACCGCGATTTTGACCCTGGATCCCGGGCTTTCCATCCGCGGCGAATCCCGGGGCGCCGACGCTCCCGACGCGGGAGCCGGCTCGATGTTTCTCCTGCCCATCGCCGTCATGGCATTCTATTCGGTGCTCATCAACGTGTTTCTGGGCCTGTTCAATTTGATTCCGATCCCCCCGCTCGACGGGGGACGCATTCTCGTCAGCCTGCTTCCGCCCCAGCCCGCCATGGCGCTGGCGCGCCTCGAGCCGTACGGCATGTTGATTCTGGTCGGCCTGCTGGTGTTCGATAAGGAGCTCCGCGTCATCCATACGATTTCGAGCGTCTTCGCCACGGGCCTTTCGGGAACGTTGCTCTCGACTGCTCTGGGCCTCAGCACAGGAGGATCCGCTCAATGACCGGCAGGAAACGGGTGCTCAGCGGCATGCAGCCGAGCGGATTGTTGCACTTGGGGAATTACCTCGGCGCGCTGGAAAACTGGAAAGCGCTGCAAGATCAGCATGAGTGTTA
Organism: Nitrospira japonica; assembly: GCF_900169565.1. NCBI lineage: Bacteria > Pseudomonadati > Nitrospirota > Nitrospiria > Nitrospirales > Nitrospiraceae > Nitrospira > Nitrospira japonica. The sequence continues at coordinate 191,982 of NZ_LT828648.1, forward strand.
CTTCTTCGTCGCCGACTGGCACGCCCTCTCGTCCAACTATGCGGACACCAGCCGGATCCGGGAATTCGTGCGCGAACTATTGATCGATTGGCTGGCGGTCGGCATCGATCCGGTCCGCTCCACGGTCTTCGTCCAGTCCCGAATCCCCGAGCACGCCGTGCTGCATCTCCTCTTCTCGATGATCATTCCGGTGTCCTGGCTCGAACGAAATCCGACCTACAAGGAGAAACAGGAAGAAATCAAAGAGAAGGATCTCAGCACCTACGGCTTTCTCGGCTACCCGGTCCTTCAGGCCGCCGACATCCTCCTGTACAAGCCGGACTTCGTGCCGGTCGGCAAGGACCAGCTCCCGCACCTGGAACTGACCCGGGAATTGGCCAGGCGATTCAATAGTCTCTACCGTCCCGTGTTCCCGGAACCGATGGAACTCCTGACCAAGTTTCCCAAAGTCCTGGGCACCGACGGCAGAAAGATGAGCAAGAGCTACGGCAACACCATCAATCTCTCCGACACCGAACCGGTCGTGCGCCAGAAATTAAAGACGATGATGACCGATCCGGCCCGCGTCCGGCGCCATGATCCGGGCAATCCCGATGTGTGCCCGGTCTTTGACTTCCACAAAATTTTCTCACCCCTTCCGGTCATCGAGCAGATCAACCGGGAGTGCCGCACGGCGGCGATCGGCTGCATCGATTGCAAGAAACTCGTCGCCGACCGGCTGGTCGAACGGATGACGCCGATCTGGGAGGCCCGTACCGCCCTCACAAAAGACCCATCCCGCCTCGAGGAGATCGTCGAAGAAGGGAGCCGCAAGGCCGGAGAGGTCGCCAAGGCCACCCTGCACGACGTCACCGAGGCCATGCGGATCTAGTCCGCCATGCCTTCGCCCAGGCCGCCATTCCAGACACTCCATACTGTCGCGCGGTTTTCGTCGCGACGCCGGACCGTTCGAATCATCGCCCTGATTGGTCTGCTGAGCTGCGTCGCCCGCAGCGTCGAGGCGGCCGATCCACCGTGCGATCGATATCCGCCGGCCAAGCAAGCCCGCTGCGCCGACATTTGGAAGGGACTGAATCGGGAGGACGGGCCGGCCATCGCGCAATTCGGCTTGGAACAGCAACGGCGCCGGGAGGCGGGGCAGCTAACGGCGGAGCAACATCTCGCTCAAAACATGGAGTTTATCAAGCGCTCGACCGAGCGGCGGTTGGAACGGCTCAAGGAGCGGATGGCGAACGAGTAGCCGTCACAAGTCTTCGCGCTTCGGGGCTTCCACCGTTCGACCGGCCGAATCGAGCAACTCCCGGCTGACGATGATCGGCGCGTTGAAGTGAATGGCGAGCGCGATCGAATCCGACGAGCGGCTGTCGAACACCTTCGTATCCCCTCTGACGGCCACCGTCAGCGCCCCGTAGTACGTGCCGTCCTTCAGGGTGATGATCGTCTGGGTGACCGTTCCACCGTAGGACTCGAGGATCGTATGCATCAGGTCATGCGTCAGGGGACGGGAAAGTTTTTCATGATTAAGCGCGCCCTGAATCGACAAGGCTACGGTCAGATCGACGAAGATCGGAATCGCCTTTCCTTCCGCCTGCAACAGGACGACCGGTCCGTGATCGGACAGGCGCACCTTCACGTCGGCAATCTTGACCGGCTCGGAGGATTTCGACGAGGCCTCTTCCGCAAGAGCGATAGACCAGCCGGCGCCTGCCAATAAGAGGGTGAACAGAATACTTCTGATCATTGGACACCTCCTCCAGTCGAACCTCCTCACTCGCCATCACATCCGTCGGCCCGAAATCTCTTGTGCTGCCCTCCCCAGGCGGATCACCAGCCATCCGAATGTGGCCCGCCCGGACCCGGCATTCGACCTCCCTGTCGCGTCGTCACTCGCGGATAAACTGGTTGGACTGTTTTTCCCAGCCGATTTCGGTTTCCGCTCCGTGTCCGGTCACCACGACCGTCCCGTCCTCCAGCGTGTACAGCCGCTCCCGAATCGACCGTTCGATGGTGTCGAAGTCCCCACCCCACAGATCCGTTCGCCCGATGCTGCCGCGGAACAATGTGTCGCCGGCCAGGACGAGTTTCTGACCCGGGAGATGAAAACTCATGGATCCCGGCGTATGACCGGGCGTATGGAGGGCCACTGCCGTCTCGGAACCGAATGCGATCTTCTCCTCGTCCTGCAGCCAATGGTCCGGCGGCGGAACGGGTACATAGGGAACGCCGAACATCCGGCATTGCACGTCGAGCATGGTCCATAACTCACGATCCGCCGGGTGCAGGCAGAGCGCGGCGCCTGTCGCCTTCTTGATCTCGCCGGAGGCGAGGAAATGATCGAAGTGCGCGTGCGTGTGGAGAACCACGGCGACCGACAGACCCAGCTGGCGGACCTCGCTCAGGATGCGTTCATGGGCGCCACCCGGATCGACGACGATAGCCTGCCGTGAGACGGGATCTCCCAGGATCGAGCAATTGCATCCGAGAGGCGGCACGGAAAACGTTTTGCGGATGAAATCGGCCATGGCGCGGTCTGCTCCAACTCTCTTCTTCCTCTCGGTTGAGGATAGCCTGCGCAATACCGGAGGGTCAAACGGCGACGATTCGAGAATCCTCATGGACAAGTGCCGATGAAGCATGGATAATCGCCCCCAAGAAGCACGGGAAGGAGTACCGAGTGATGCGCGACCGCCCTCTCGTTCGTCGGACGCTGATGATGCTCCTCACCGTCGGCCTCGTGACGCTGTCCGGCTGCAAGCCGGACGATTCGCCGCTTCGGGCGGACAACGATCAACTCAAGAAGCAACTGGCCAGGCAGGAATCTCTCGTGTCGTCATTGCAGGACGGCAACAAGGTGATGCAGCAGCAGATCGATCTGCTCAATCAGGAGCTTCGTGACGCCAAGAAAGCCGCCGACAGTGCGAAATCCGAAGCCAGGGCGGCGGCCGACCAACTGGACACGCAATTGATCCAGGCCAGAAAACTGACGGCGGACATCAAACGGACGGCCGTCGAGCAGGCCGCGCAGAGCATCCATGTAGACACGAAGGGCTCGCAAATGGATGACACGCCGCATCCCTTGAGCACCGTCGCGAAAACCGTGGAGGACGCCTTGGGCCGAAACGGCTATCAGGTCAAGGTCAGCGTCAGAACGGAACAGAAGGCCGTCTACGTGACGGAACGCAAAGTCTCCAATCCCGTGTCGCTGGAAGTGGCCGGCTTCCGCAACCAATACGTCGTATCGCTTCAGGCTCAGCCGACCAACCTGACCCGCCTGACCGTCAAGGCCGATTTCGAGAAACTGGCCCAAGGCGGGCGAATCCTGAGCGTCAGCGCCGACGAAACCGCCGAGATCGAACGGCGGCTCATCGGCGAGATCAGCAAGGCCCTGGCCGCGCCAAGCAAAACGTAATGCCTTCTTTCCGGCTCGTCTGCTTCACAGTCGCCCTGGCGCTGTGCACGCTTCCCGTCTCGGCCGCGAAACACGGCCCCTCTGCGGAACTCTCCCGGCATCTCGCCGCGATTGCGGCGCTGGCCGTTCCGTCGCCGACGGTCGTGATTCCGGCAGGTCAGTTTCTGCTCGGCAGCAAGCGGATCGACGACGACCCCTACGGGCTCTGGACTCAATTCGACGATACGGAGCTTCCCCAGCAGCGCGTATGGCTCGATGCCTACGCCATGGATCGGGACGAGGTGAGCCTGGGCGAATATCTCCTTTTTTTGCAGCATCGCAAACAAAGTCCCTCCGAAGAGTTGCAGAAATTGATCTGGCACGTCATCACCGTCCATTCCATTTCGGACCATACGTTGAGCCGCTGGCCTGCGCTCTACGTCACGTGGTACGAAGCCAGTGATTGGTGCGCCTCCAAGGGAAAGCGGCTGCCGACGGAAGCGGAATGGGAAAAAAGCGCGCGCGGCGAAGACGGCAACCTGTTCCCCTGGGGATCACAGCCGCCCGACGGCCGGCTTGCGATGTTCGATCAGCATCACGTTCACGAGATTCCCATTCTCGCGCCGGTCGATTCCCTGGACAGCGGTCGCAGCCCGTACGGCATTCACCATTCAGCCGGAAACGTCGCCGAATGGGTGCAGGATTGGTTCGGCTTCGATTACTACGCCTACATGCCGGAGCGCAATCCTCCCGGCCCCACGAGCGGGCGCTACAAGAGCGTCCGGGGCGGCTCATGGAAGAGCAGGGCGATCATGCTCCGTACCGCGACGCGAGGAGGAGCGCCGCCGGGCAATCGCTCACCCACCGTCGGATTTCGCTGCGCGGCCGCGGTTGAGCCACCCGGACACTCGCCCAACGAAAAGTAACGCTCCGCTTGGCGATTCGCGGTCGCCGTGATAGCCTGACCTCCAAGTCGGCGCGGATCCGCCGCGTCGGCTCTCTCCCTATGCGACGCAAAATCTTCATCGGCGGCTTCATCGTCGCCATTACGCTGGTCGGCTGCTCTTCCATGCAACGGGAGCGGGGCGGTCCCGCGCCCGCGACGACTCAAGATTGTTGCCGCTCGGCAGACGTGGCCCCCAGCCGATCGGCCATCGTCCGGAGCGCCGCCAAGCTCGTCGGCGCGCGCACCGTCGAAGTGAACGGCCATCGAATCCATTATGACTGCGCCGGTGTCACGCGGGCCGTGTTTCTCGAGCACGGCATCGATCTCTACGAAAGCCGGACGACCGACCGGCACGCCAATGGAGTCCGCCTCATTTATAACCACATCCGGGAGTACGGCAGACTGCACCAGGGACCGGCGGTCAGACCCGGGGACCTCGTCTTCTTCGACAATACCTGGGACTCCAACAGCGACGGGAAAATGAACGATCCGCTCACGCACGTGGGCATCGTCGAGCGTCAGGACCGCGACGGCACCATCGTCTTCATCAGCCGGGTCGCGGGAGCCGTGGAGCGCTATCGCATGAACCTCGGCTTGCCGCACGTCCACCGCGCCGCGGACGGGAAAATTCTCAACGATCACCTGAGGCGAAAGGATACCGGGACCGCGGACCAGACCGGATATCTGACCGGCGAACTGTTCGCCGGATTCGGCACGAGAACCGGACTGTAGCCCGTCGCGGGACCCGCGTTCGGCAGGCCCGAATCCGGTACACGGCCGTCCACGCATCGCCCCTGTTCCCCACCCACGTGGGATCGTCCCCGGCGTCTTGCGGACTGTGCGCTATACTTAGGCCATGCGCGCGGCGCTCATTCGCGCCTGCGTAAGACACGGACACGGTGTTCCGGTAGCTCAACCGAAGGAGAGACCATGGCCAAAACTGCGACCTATTGCAGCGACTGCTATAACAAGGTTGGACGGACGGAAGATGCGCAGATCCAGGCGGCCGAGAAATCGGGTCAGATTCCGATGACAGGCCAGGGGACCTGCTGCAAATGCAGCAAAGCCACCGTCGTTGTGTTCTACGAAAACTAAGGGAAGGCTGTCGAGTCTTTAGCGACGCGAGAACGCAGCCGGCAGCCTGTTTCACAGCCTGCTACGCGTGTCCGCTGCCTTCCGCTTCCTCAAAATCGCCGAGGAGTTCCTCCAACTCGTCGAGTTCCTTCTGATCGACGCGTTGAAATTCGACGCCAAACTGGTTCGGCTCGACCCATCGGACCAAGGCCTCCGGAATCGAGACCGGTTCTTCAACCCCGGGAATCATCAACCGGATCACGATCACCTTTCCCGGATAGACCTCCAAGCCGCTTTCAATCTTCGCCCCGCCGAGCGACAGATCGACGGTCGTGCCCTCGACCTCGTGTGAGTTGCCGCACAGCAACCCATTGATCTGAGCCGGGACCCGTCGATGCCTTCTGCGTTCCATGCGACCCGCCTCCTCGCTGCCGGACGGCGACATCGGAACCGCCCCCGCCGGAAAAGACAGCGGCAGCATACGCGCTTCCAGCCGGCAAATCATCAAGGCCGGGTCGGCACGCCACCGCCACCGGGCCTGCGGAATTTTCAGGGCCTGCTACACTTGGAACATGGCTCTTTCATCCCAATCGACCGCCCTCGTTCCGGTCGATCCCCGCAGGCGCATGCTTCTAATGGTCCGCGAACAGCTGATGAGCCTTCACGGCGCGCTGATCGTTGCCGAACAATCCTCGTACGAAGGCGTCATCGGCCCCGTCGGGTCGGTCGAAACACTTCTGGACTTGCTGCAATGCAATCCCTGGTTCACCTGGCTGCATCCCTTTTCCGATCTGCTCGTGCGGCTCGACCACCTGCTCGACGACGACACGTTTGAAATCAGCGAGGACAACCTGGCCCACCTGCTCGGCGAACTCGAAGGGCTGCTTCGGCCGTCGATCGCGGGGGACGGCTTCGCCCGGGCCTACTTCGAAGCGTTGCAGCGAAACTCCGACGTCGTCCTCGCCCATTTTCGCCTCAAGCGCCTGCTCCCGGACGCGGCGTAATCCCCACCGGAGCTTTGCCGACCGCACAAACCGCCGTCTCCCTTCCCTGCTCTTCGTCCGACCAGTCGAACCCGTCGCTTTTCTCCTCGAATGCCCAGCATTTTTTCTCTGACCTGTTAGAATAGATCCATGGCCCTGTCGTCGCATCACCGTACGCTGCCTCCGACGATAATCCATCGACAAGCCCTGCTCGACCTCCGACGCGGATTATTGGGACTTCACAAGGCGCTGATCATCGCGGAGCAATTGACCTATGAGCGAATCAACGGCCGCGTCGCTTCGACCGGGCAACTGCTGCAGCTGGTCTTGAACGACCCCTGGTTTACCTGGTTGCATCCCCTCTCCCAGTTGGTCATCCGCGTGGACGAATTACTCGACGCCGACAGTGACTTGACGTCGGCCGAAGTGGACGAACTCGTTTTGGAAGTCCGCAGGTTGATCCGGCCGTCCGAAGAAGGCGACGGATTCGAACGAAGTTACTATGAAGCGCTTCAACGGGCTCCCGACGTCATCTTCGCGCACGTCGAAGTGAAAAAGCTCCTCACCAAGGCCGCCGCCTAGCGTCCATGTGATTTCGTCCCGTCAGTTTTAAATCACTTGCGTGCAGGGCCACGCGAAGACGCGAAGCGCCGGCTTCTTCCACCCCGGATGCTTCGCCGCCTCCTCACACCAAGCCAGGACCGAGTTCGTCACACGCGTCACGTGATCGTCGTCGAGCGACACCAGAATGACGGTGTTCGTTCCCGGGAAGAACGACAGCCCATCGGCGGGACCGGTCTGACCGTAACCGATCGTCTGGTTGACTTCGGTGAAAGCCCGCACGTCGCACTTGTGAAGCAGCTCATGCACCCGTTCTTTGAGCGAGGAACGAAAGACCACCATCAGCATCTGCATAGCACGTCCTCCGAATGGGCCGTCGATCCCGGCAGGTGAGTTCGAGAAACGCGAGGGATCATAATGGCTTCAAACCGGAGAATCAACGCGATGGAGGGCCGATATTGCCGACTCCGCCGACCCTGAATGCTGCGACCACCAGTGAATCACGACCAAACATTCCAATCCGAACGGCAGATATCCCGCATAGCCGAGCAGCGGCATCTCAAATACTTGGAATCGGTGTACGAAGGGCACGGTATACTGCCACTTTGCCAAGCTGCCCCAATTCCATAGTTCCCACCATATCCCGCAGACCAACGCCGCGAGTCCGTAGAGCCACGGCAACCGCCAATCGCCCTGCATGATCGGCGAGAGAATCGTCGATTCGCCGTAGACCGCTTGCAGTGAAACAGCCAATAGTAAGGGCGCGATCCAGACCAACGCGAATAGACTGTCCGGCCACAGCCCGATACACAGCAGACCAGCGCAGGACACTGCCAGTCCGGACCAGGCAAGAGCGCCTGTATGTCGGACCGGAATCGCCCAGAATCGATCCAGGCCGGCGGTTAGACATGGAAACGACGCCAGCAGCCCTGCCGTGCAGGCAACGGCCGGAAGCACGGTTGAGAAAGACACGGTGCCGCGCAGTACATAGCTGAGCGGCGACAGTTCATCAATCCCGACGTAATACCAGTTCTGGACGAATCGGTTGAGGTACTCGAAGAGCCACCAGAATCCGGCGCTGAGGGGAAACAACGCAAGAAGGAAGCGGGGACGGTTCAGGAGAAGACAGCGACCGGTTCTGAACACGGTCCATGCGTTGACCGTGACGACATAACCGAGCCAGAGCGGGGTAAACGTGTGTTCTTGGATCGACGTCATCCACGCGAACCTCGTCCAGGCCAGCAGCCACCACGTGATGGTCCATGCGATGCCTGCCCATCCCCACCAAGGAACATGGCGATGCTGAGTTCCGAGTGCTGAATCGTGAGTTGCGCGAGTCGCGTGCCGAAAACGGGAGTGTGACGTGAGGACTTGATACAGGATCGGGCCGACCGTCAGTCCGATTGACAGCCCCACGGCGAGAAACGCCATCCAGGAAAACGGCGCATGCACCGCGAGAATAGTGCGAGGAGGAAACTCAAGATACGGCCACAGCGGTTTGCCGGCAAGCCAGACCCCCAGCAACGGCAGACCGAGCAGCAACGCCATCACGACCGGGATCACGCCGGCTCTGCCCATCCGGATCGCCTTTACATTCGTTCCTCATCGAGTTCGATGACATCCGCCCAGGTAGACACGGGCGGAAGCGCGCTGACCGCCACACCCCGCTTCGCGGCGACCTCCTTCAACCGGTTCTGAAACCGCTGGCGGGCTGGATCATCTTTGGGCGCTGAAGTCAGTAGTCCCCGACTCCACTGAACGACTTCGTCCTGCGTCAGATCTTTTTTCCCGTGCGCGGCAACCCAGGCCAGCAACTCATCGTCTGTCCCGCCTGCCAGTGTCCGCTGTTCGAACGCCTTGGCGTCGATACCCAGAAAGTCGATCAGGTACTTATCGAACCCGACCGTGATGTAATTGTAGTCTTGAATGAGCCCGGCGTTGCGGAGACGGATCTTGTCGATAAACCGCCCGAGATGGGCGATGCCGCCGAGAAGAGACTTCGGACTGCGGGGATACCGGCCTTGCGTCATCGTGAAGTGCCTCCGTTGGTGAAACCAGCGGCACGATACAGAACGACGACGAGGCCTGTCGAGGGCCGAATGTACCTACTCAACTGGTACACTTCGACTGTGTCATGTCCAAGACTGTGCAACAGACAGGACGACTCGCCGGCCTGCTTCCTGGACTCCCTGACTCCCGGAAGGACCAGCACAAATAGGACATTTAAGCCTGAAACCAATGAAACGAACTTTTTTTGCGTAGCAGCGTAATTCGCGCCTTTGATTCTCTGGAATTGCAAGTTTTACTAATTTCGTTATGCTGCTCTTCAGCATGGGGTCACCCTGTTCTCTGTTGTACGGCTAACGCCAGCCCGCGCGTTCCTTGCGCGTCCGGATTCAGCACATGGTTAGCCGAGCCTACTTATCCGAGCCCGGAAGAGACTGGAGAGCACATCTGACCACTCAGGCTTGTTCAAGCCAAATTCGAGGAAGGCTTCCGGAATCGAAAACTATAGGACGAAATTCCGCTCGAACACACCCGGGTTCCGGGTACGTTTAGGATGTGAGCCCGCGAGAATGCAGTTGGAGGTCGTTTTCAGCGGCCAGTTTTTGCAGACTTTCCAGCCTGCAAAAACCTATCGATCCCCGCCGCCATCTTGCGGCCCTCGGCGATCGCCCACACGATGAGCGAGGCGCCGCGCTTGGTGTCGCCACCGGCAAAGACGCCGTCGAGGTTGGTCATGAAGTTGTCGTCCGTCGTTACCGCGCCGCGCTGGTCGTATGCCACACCGAGGCTGTCGAGCAGCCCGTTCTTGACCGGGCCGGTGAACCCCATGGCCAGCAGGACCAGATCCGCGTCCATCTCGAACTCGGTGTTCGGCATGGGAACGAATTTCCCGCCTTCGAATTTCACACGATGGCCATGCAGTTTGGTGATGTGTCCGTTGTGCCCGGTGAATTTCGTGGTCGAGACGCTCCACTGCCGGTTGCAGCCCTCTTCGTGCGCATGCGACGTCCGCAGCTGCATCGGCCAGAGCGGCCAGGGCGTGGAACTCGCCCGCTGCGGCGGCGGCTCCGACAACAGTTCGAATTGATGCGCTTCAACGCAGCCCTGGCGATGCGCGGTGCCCAGGCAATCCGAACCCGTGTCGCCACCTCCGATGATGACCACCCGCTTGCCCTTGGCCGTGATCGGCTCGTCGGAAACCGCGATGCCGGCCGTCCGCTTGTTCTGCTGCGTCAGATATTCCATAGCCAGGTGAACACCCTTGAGTTCGCGGCCGGGGATCGGCAACTCGCGCGCCTGCTCGGCTCCCATCGTGAGTCCCACCGCGTCGAACTGCTTGCGCAGTTGCTCGCCCGTGATGTCCTTGCCGACGGTGACGCCCGTCTTGAACTCCACTCCTTCGGCTTTCATCTGCTCCAGCCGGCGGTCGATGACCCACTTTTCCATCTTGAAATCCGGAATGCCGTACCGGAGCAACCCGCCGATGCGGTCGGCCTTTTCGAACAAGGTCACGCTGTGGCCCGCGCGAGCCAGCTGCTGCGCCGCCGCGAGTCCTGCCGGGCCGGAGCCGACGATCGCCACGGTCTTGCCGGTTTTCACCACCGGGAGGATCGGAGCCACTAAACCTTCGTTGAAGCCGCGATCGATGATGTTCCACTCGATGACGCGGATGGACACCGGATCTTCGTTGATGCCGAGCACGCAGGCTCCCTCGCAGGGAGCCGGACAGAGACGACCGGTGAATTCCGGGAAATTATTCGTGGTGTGCAGGGCCTTGAGCGCGTCCTTCCAACGGCCGCGGTACACCAAATCGTTCCATTCGGGAATGAGGTTCACGACGGGACAGCCGGTACCACCCTGGCAAAACGGCACGCCGCAATCCATGCAGCGCGCGCCCTGGATCTTGAGCTTGTCCTCGGGGATAGGCTCGTACATCTCCTTCCAATCGAGCACGCGCAGCTCGATCGGCTTCCGCTTCGGCCCCTCGCGGGCATATTTCATGAAACCCTTCGGGTCACCCATCAATGCACCGCGCTCGCCTTGCGTTTCCGTTCTTCCAAGACCCGTTTGTAATCGACCGGCATCACCTTCACAAATTTTGGCAGCATGGCCTCGAACGCATCGAGCACTTGCTTGGCTTTGCGGCTACCTGTGTACATGAAGTGCTTGGTGATCAGGTCGTGAAGCAGCTGTTTGTCCTCCTTCGTCGAAACCGGTTCCAATTCAACCATGCCGGTGTTGCAGCGGCTCTGGAACTTGCCGAGATCGTCGAGCACGAACGCGGTGCCGCCCGACATGCCCGCGGCGAAATTTCTGCCGGTTCGTCCGAGCACGACCACGACGCCGCCCGTCATGTATTCACACCCGTGATCGCCGGTTCCTTCGACGACCGCACGCGCCCCGCTGTTCCTGACCGCAAACCGCTCGCCCGCCATGCCGTAGAAGTAGGCTTCGCCCTGGGTCGCGCCATAGAGGGAGGTGTTGCCGATGAGGATGGTCTCCTCCGGGGTGAACAACACGTTCTTGGGAGGAAACACGATGATCTTGCCGCCGGACAACCCCTTGCCGATGTAGTCGTTGGACTCGCCTTCCAATGTCAGCGTCACGCCACGCGCCAAGAACGCGCCGAACGATTGTCCCGCCGACCCGATGAACTTGATCGAGATGGTGTCTTCCGGCAGGCCTTCCAACCCGTACTTTTTTGCAATCTTGCTCGACAGCACCGTGCCGGTCGTGCGGTTCACGTTCTTGATCGGCAGCTCGATCGTCACCTTCTCGCCTTTGTCGATCGCCGGCTTGCACAACTCCACCAGCTTGTTGTCGAGAATGTCGGCCAGCCCGTGATCCTGTTTCTGCACGCAGTATCGCGGCACGTCCGGGCCCACGTCCGGCATCGTCAGCAACGGGGTGAGGTCCAGCCCCTTTGCCTTCCAGTGGTCAATGGCCTTCGTGATCTTGAGTTTGTCCACCCGTCCGACCATTTCGTTGACGGTCCGGAACCCGAGCTTGGCCATGAGTTGCCGGGCCTCTTCCGCGACGAAGAACAGATAGTTGACGATGTGCTCCGGCTTGCCGCTGAACTTCTTTCGCAGTTCGGGGTCCTGCGTCGCGATCCCGACCGGGCAGGTGTTCAGATGGCACTTGCGCATCATGATACAGCCTTCGACGATCAACGGCGCCGTCGCGAACCCGTACTCCTCCGCGCCGAGCAGCGTGGCGATCACGACGTCGCGGCCCGTTTTCAGCTGACCGTCTGTTTCGACCTTGATGCGGCCGCGCAGATCGTTGAGCACCAACGTCTGATGCGTTTCGGCCAAGCCCAACTCCCAGGGGATGCCGCCGTACTTGATCGACGACAGCGGTGACGCACCGGTGCCGCCCGAATCGCCGCTGATCAGCACCTTGTCCGCATGCGCTTTGGACACGCCCGCCGCGACCGTCCCCACCCCGACTTCCGCGACGAGTTTCACCGACACGCCGGCGTCCGGATTGGAGTTCTTCAGGTCGAAGATCAGCTGGGCCAGATCCTCGATCGAGTAGATGTCGTGATGCGGCGGCGGAGAAATCAGCTGCACGCCCGGCGTCGCGTACCGGAACTTCGCGATATTCTCGTCGACTTTGTGGCCCGGCAGCTGGCCGCCTTCGCCGGGTTTCGCACCCTGCGCCATCTTGATCTGCAACTCGCGGGCGTTGGCCAGATAATGGGCCGTCACGCCGAACCGCGCCGAGGCGACCTGCTTGATATAGCTGTTCTTGGAATCTCCGTTCGGCAGCGGCGTGAAGCGTTCGGGATCCTCGCCGCCCTCGCCGGTGTTGCTCTTGCCGCCGAGCCGGTTCATGGCGATCGCCAGCGTCTCGTGGGCCTCCTTGCTGATCGACCCGAACGACATGGCGCCCGTGTTGAAACGCTTGACGATGTCTTTGGCCGACTCGACTTCCTCGATCGGAATCGGGGCTTGCGCGAATTTGAAATCCAACAGCCCGCGCAAGTTCGACCGCCGCTTGCTTTCGTCGTTCACCAATTGGGCGAACTCGGCATAGGTCTTCGCGTCGTTGGCGCGGCTGGCATGCTGCAGCTTGTAGATCGTCTCCGGATTCCAGTTGTGATGCTCGCCCTGGATGCGGTAGTGAATCTCCCCGCCGAAATCGAGCTGCCTGATGGCGGCCGGCTCATAGGCCACGCGGTGCCGGCGCAACGTCTCCTCGCCGATCTCACGGATGCCGACCCCTTCCACCCGCGACGGGGTACCGGTGAAGTAGCGGTCGATCAGTTCGTGATTCAGTCCGATGGCTTCGAAGATCTGCGCGCCGCAGTAGGACTGCACCGTCGAGATGCCCATCTTGGAGAAGATCTTGAGCAGGCCCTTGTTGATGGCCTTGATGAATTTGCCTTCCGCCGTCTGGGCATCGAGCCCTTCCGGCAGATAGTTGTCCCGCTCCATGTCCACCAGCGTCTCGAAAACGAGGTACGGATTGATCGTCCCGGCGCCGTAGCCGATCAAACAGGCGAATTGATGGACGTCGCGCGGCTCGCCGGTTTCGAGGATCAATCCCACTTCCGTTCTGGTACATTCCCGCACCAGATGATGGTGCACGGCCGAGATGCCGAGCAGGCTCGGGATCGGCGCCCATTCGTCATTGACGCCGCGATCGCTGAGAATCAGGAATTTATGGCCGTCCTTGATCGCCTGTGAGGCGTCGCGGCACAACTCGTCGACCGCGGCGCCGAGCCCGTCCGGGCCTTCAGCCACCCGGAACAGCATGCGAAGCGTCTTGCTCTTGAAGTTCGGATCCGAGATGCCCCTGATCTTCTGCAGATCGGCGTTCGTCAGAATCGGCTGCTGCACCTTGATGCGGCGGCAGGACTCGGGCGATTCATCCATGAGGTTGGGCTTCGGCCCGATGTTGGTCACCAGCGACATCACGAGCTGCTCGCGGATCGGATCGATGGGCGGATTCGTCACCTGCGCGAAGAGCTGTTTGAAATACTTGAAGAGCAGTTGCGGACGGTCCGACAGCACCGCAAGCGGCGTGTCCGTGCCCATGGACGAGATCGCCTCTTCGCCGGTCACGATCATCGGGGTGATGACCATTTTGAGCTCTTCCACCGTATAACCGAAGGCCTGCTGGCGCTGGCGGATCGTCGGATGGTCGGGCTGCGGGACGTTCAACGGCTCCGGCAATTCATCGAGCGAAACCCCGTACTGCGTCACCCAGCTGCGATAGGGTTTGCGGCCGACGATGTCCGCCTTGATTTCTTCGTCGTCGATGATACGGCCCTTCGCCGTGTCGACGAGGAACATGCGGCCCGGCATGAGCCGGCCCTTCATGCGGATGTCTTTGGGGTCGGCCGGAAGGACGCCGGCCTCGGAAGCCAGGACGACGATGCCGTCCGTCGTCACGTGGTAGCGGCAGGGCCTCAATCCGTTGCGGTCCAGCGTCGCGCCGATCATCTTGCCGTCGGTGAAACAGACCGCGGCCGGCCCGTCCCAAGGTTCCATCATCGCCGCGTGGTACTGATAAAATCCGCGCCGGTCGAGATCCATCTGGGAGTTGGCCACCCACGGCTCCGGAATCAGCATCATCATCGTGTGCGGCAAGGAGCGTCCACCCAGGAGCAGAAACTCGAGCGCGTTGTCGAGACAGGCGGAATCGCTTTGGTTCTCCGAGACGATCGGGAACAGTTTCTCCATGTCCTTGCCGAACAGCTCGGAATGGAGGCGCCCTTGCCGCGCTTTCATCCAGTTGACGTTGCCCTTCAGCGTGTTGATTTCGCCGTTGTGGCACACATAGCGATAGGGATGGGCGAGCGGCCAGGTCGGGAACGTGTTCGTGCTGAACCGGGAGTGGACCAGGGCCAGCGCGCTGACCATACGCTCATCGTTGAGGTCCTGATAGTAGGCCGCCATCTGATGCGGCAGCAGCAAACCCTTATAGACGATGGTGTTCGCCGAGAGACTCGGCACGTAAAAATATTCCCGTCCCTGAATCGCCGATTCCTTGATGGCTTTCTCGACCCGCTTTCGGATGACGTACAGCTTGCGCTCGAACTGCGCCTCGTTGAGCACGTCGCGGGCAATGAAGACCTGGCGCATGAAGGGCTCGGTCTTCCGCGCCTGTACGCCGATGGCGTCGCTCTTCACCACCACGTCGCGCCAGCCGAGCAACCGCGCCCCTTCCTCCTTCACGATCTCGGCAAAGAGTCCTTCGCACTGGCGGCGGGAATCGGCGGTCGGCGGCAGGAACAACTGCCCCACGCCGTACTCGCCGGCTCCGGGAATCTTCACGCCGGCGTCTCCCGCGGCGCGCACCAGGAACTCGTGCGGCACTTGAAGCAGAATCCCCGCGCCGTCTCCGGTGCACGGGTCGCAGCCCTGCGCGCCGCGATGGGTCAGGTTTTCCAGTACCTGAAGTCCCTTGCGGACGATCTCGTGCGACTTCTGTCCTTTGATGTTGACGACGAAGCCGACGCCGCACGAATCTTTTTCGTGTTGAGGGTCGTAGAGCCCTTGCTTCGGTGGAAGCCCTGGGAGTTCCATCATCCTATCTCGTGAGAAAGGCAGGTTTTTTCCTGCTGGACGGAGGCCATGCCGAGAGGAACCTGGGACGTGGGAATCCCGTTTGTCCTGAAGCGATGTCCGTTCTAAATTGTGATTCACAATAATGGAAGGGTTATTCTTCTGTCAAGCCGACGAGAGGTGCGGTTTTGCGGGCGGTTCGCTTGACTTTGTTTCCTTCTCTGCCCTACCATCCGCCGCATGCCACAGGGTCCCGTGATCTCATCCATTCAGACCATGGCGGATGTCTGGGACGCGTACCGTCGCGAGCTGGAGGGGGTCGAAGACCAGGTCCGCAAGAACCTGGACTCCAGCGTCACCCTCGTCAATACGGTCGCCGCCCATATCCTGAACAGCGGGGGCAAGCGGATCAGGCCGCTCCTGTTGCTGCTCAGCGCGCAGCTCTGCGGTTATGCCGGCCGGGACCACCATCAGCTCGGCAGTCTTGTGGAATTCATTCATACGGCCACCTTGCTGCACGACGACGTCGTGGACGATGCGGACCTCCGCAGGGGCCGGAGAACAGCCCGTAAAGTCTGGGGAAATCAGATCAGCATTCTGGTCGGAGACTATCTCTACTCCAAGGCTATGTGCCAGGTGGTCGAGTTCCGGAGTCAGGGCATCAACGAAGTGCTGGCGGAAGCTTGCAAGAAAATGGCGGAAGGTGAAGTCCTGCAGCTCTATTACAACGGGAACCCGGCCATGCCGGAAGCGGACTATCTCAAAGTCGTGGAACACAAGACCGCCGGGTTGATCGCGGCAGCCTGCCGGATGGGCGCCATCCTGGCCGACGCATCGGAACCGCAACAGGACGCCCTGTTCCGCTTCGGGCAATACCTCGGCATCGCGTTTCAGGTGGCCGACGACACGCTGGATTACACCGCAAACGGCGACTCTCTGGGCAAGACGCTCGGCCAGGACCTTCGCCAAGGCAAAGCGACCCTCCCGCTGCTGCATCTGCTGCAACATTGCTCGGAAAGCGACCGGCAGATGATCAAGGACCGGATGGAAACCCGTACGCTGAACGACGACGACCTGACCCGCCTTCTCCATCTCATGGAGGACTACGGGTCCATCACGTATGCACTGGACCGGGCGCAGGATTATATCGCCGCGGCCAAACGGGATCTCAGTTCGTTCGAAGACAGTCCAGCCAAACGAGCCCTTTCGGTGGCTGCTGACTACATGGTAACCCGCGACCGGTAACCGTTTTTCCGCACGTGTTCCATCGCCTGTACGGGTGGAACGGGCAACGTCGGACACACGGCCCAACCCCTCGAGTTTGCCCTGGCACCTCTACCATTTGTCCACTTCGCAGAAAAGGATGACGCATGGCACACATCATTCCCTTCCGAGGCACACTGTACGATCAGGCGACGGTCGGTTCCGTCCGTGAAGTGGTCGCACCCCCGTATGACATCATCGACGCGGCGGGACAGAAGGCGCTTCACGATCGGCATTCGCACAACATCATCAGACTGGAGCTCGGCACCGACAAACCTGGGGACAGCACCGGGGACAACCGCTATACGCGTGCCGCCGCCGCGCTGCGTGAATGGCTAAAGACCGGCGCGATGAAGCGGGACGCGCAGCCGGCCCTCTACTACCACACGATCGAATACCGTCCTCCGGATTCCGCGGCCGATGCGCCGGTCAAGGTGCTGCGGGGATTCCTCGTCACCACGAAATTGGAACCGCTCGATTCCGGGCACATTTATCCCCATGAGAACACCAGGGCCGCGGCCAAGACCGACCGCTTGAACCTATTGGAGGCCTGCCGCGCCAATCTCAGCCCCATCTGGCTGCTGTATTCCGATCCGCAAAACGCCGTGCTAGACCTGCTGGAAAATACCGTCAAAGGTGTGCCGGCCCGCATCGACTTTCGAGACGACGAAGGATGCCGCCAGCAGCTGTGGGCCGTGACGGACCCGGCGGTGCTGAAGCAGGTGGTCGACCTGATGGAGAGCAAACCGCTTTTTATCGCCGACGGACACCATCGATACGAAACGGCACTCAATTACCAGCGTGCCCGGCGACAGCAAGCGAGCGGGACGTCCTCCGGTCTCCACCCTTATGACAGCGTGCTGATGCTGCTCGCGCCGTTGGAAGATCCCGGTTTGACGGTGCTGCCCACCCACCGTGTCACCACCACGCCGTTGCCTCCCTATGAACGTCTCAAGAGCCAGTTGAGCGAAAAGTTCGCGCTCAAGGAATTTCCCTTTACCCGGAACGACAAGTCGGCCGTCCGGGCGCAGTTCATCGAATCACTCCGCAATCTCGGCCGCACGGCTCCGACATTCGGGCTGTCCGTGCGCGGCCTGGCCTCATACGTGGTATTG
Organism: Nitrospira japonica; assembly: GCF_900169565.1. Lineage (NCBI taxonomy): Bacteria > Pseudomonadati > Nitrospirota > Nitrospiria > Nitrospirales > Nitrospiraceae > Nitrospira > Nitrospira japonica. Next base: position 209,837 of record NZ_LT828648.1, read on the forward strand.
ACCCTGTTGCCGGCCCATCGACCCGACTCCGGTGCCTCGCCCAGAACCAAGCTCGACGTGTCGCTCCTGCAACAACTCGTGGTGCCGGTCCTCTGCCCCACGCAGCAGGAGCAGGAAGCCATCGTCTATACCAAGGACGACGCCGAAGCACTGGACTGGGCTCAGGATGGTCCCGGCACCGGAGCGCTGCTGCTGAACGCCACCAAGGTAAGCGAAGTTCAGGCGGTGGCGGTGGCCGGAGAACGAATGCCTCACAAATCGACCTACTTCTATCCCAAACCGCTCACGGGCCTGGTGATCAACGTCATGGAAGGATGAGCGCACGACCATGAACCGACATCACTCTCCAACCGGTCCGGCACGCGGGAGCCCTCCCTAGGCGCAGGCGCAGTTCCTCGCACCTCACCACGCTGCCCGGCCGTCCAGAAGGAGGGGAAGACAAGTCTATGAAAGCCAGGATCCTCATCGTCGATGACGACCCCGACATTGCCACGATGCTGGAAGATCGTCTTCAGGCCAGCGACTATGGAACCCTCGTCGCGCAGGACGGCGTACAGGCGCTCGAATTGATCGAGCAGGAGGTGCCGAAGCTCATGCTGCTGGATCTGGACATGCCCCGCCTGACCGGCCTGGAGGTCCTGAAGCGGCTGCCTAAAATCCGCGCGGCGGAAGATCTCCCCGTCATCGTCATGACGGCGCACGGATCCATCGAGGCGGCCGTCGAGGCCATGAAGAGCGGCGCGTACGACTTCCTCACGAAACCACTCGACAAAGACCACCTCCTGCTGGTCATCCAGAAAGCTCTGGAGCGCGACGCCCTGAAACGGCAGGTGGCCTGCCTGAAATCGGAAATCGACGGCCGCTATACGTCGATCATCGGCACCAGCCCCAATATCCGTTCCGTCATGGAAGCGGCGCAGCGCGCGGCGAAATCCGATGCCGGCGTGCTCCTCCTGGGTGAGAGCGGCACCGGGAAAGAGCTGTTCGCGCGATCCATCCACCAATGGAGCCCGCGCCGCGTCAATCCGATGATTGTCATCAATTGCGTGGCTCTCACTGAAACGCTGCTCGAAAACGAGTTGTTCGGGCATGAGCGCGGAGCCTTTACCGGCGCCGACCGCCTTCAGAAGGGCAAGCTTGAAATGGCCGACGGAGGCACCGTCTTTCTGGACGAGATCGGCGACATGCCGATGGCGCTGCAGGCGAAACTGCTGCGGGTCCTTCAGGACCGGGAATTTCACCGCGTCGGAGGCACCCGCCTGGTTTCGGTCAACATTCGGATCATCGCCGCGACCAACAAGGATCTCAAACAGGCCGTCAAGAACGGGCACTTCCGGGAAGATCTCTACTTCCGTCTGAACGTGATCACGCTGACCCTTCCCCCGCTGCGGGACCGTCCGGACGACCTGCCCTTGCTGGCCAAGTTCTTCCTGAACCGCCACGCGAAAGAGGCCAAGCGTTACGGCATGATGTTCCATCCGGAGGCGATGAACGTCATGATGCAATATACCTGGCCAGGAAACATCCGCGAACTCGACAACGTCATCGCCCGGGCGGTGATCTTGAGTCCCACGGAAATCATCGAGCCCGACCTGCTGGTGATGGACGCGGCGGCCCTCTCGCACCCCGAAGCCCTCACGTATGTCTCGCTTCCCTACCACCGATCGATGGAAGAGCACAGCCGCCACATTATCGATCAAGCCTTGAAACAGGCGGAAGGCAATCAAACCAAAGCCGCCGAACGACTGCGCCTGCAGCGTACGTATCTCGCCCGGCTGATCAAGCAGCAGAAGTTACGGCAGGAAGAAGTGTAAGGTCGGAGGAGCCGATCAGCGGACCGGCTGGACCGTCGGCAAGCGGCTCGACAGCTGAATCATGCCGGTGGTGGCGTCGTGCTCCGCCTGCGAGTACCGTTGCGGCGTGCCGACATCGGACCAATAGCCCTGATGTTCGAAACCCAACACGGCATCCCCCCGCTGGATCGCCGCGAGGTACGCGTCGATGATGGACGAGGCCTGTCCCTTCGAGATGTCGCGCAGGAGCCGAGGATGCAGGAGGTGAACTCCGGCAAACATGCGAGGATGTGCGAGAATGGGTGACGGAAGCCCCTTCCCGGTAATCCGGACGATCCGCTGATCGTCGTCCATCTCCACCAACCCCCACGATGCGGCGTCGGGGTCGGTCCGTACCACCAAGGTCGCCGCGGCGTGACGAGTCCGATGGAAGGCGATGACGGCTTCAAGGTCGATTTCCACGAGGGTGTCGCCGTTCAACACGAGGATCGGCTCGCCGTTGAAGCTGCCCTCGACCTGTTTGAGCGCCCCACCGGTGCCCAACAGCACCCGCTCGTGCGAGTAGGAGATGCGCATGCCGTATTTCGATCCATCGCCGAGCGCCTGTTGGATCATCGGGGCGAGATAGTGCAGGTTGATGACGACGTCGCGAATTCCGTGACGCCTCAAGAGCAGCAGATTCCAGACAATGAGCGGCGTGCCCCCCACGGGTAACAAAGGCTTCGGCATCGTGTTCGTCAACGGCCTCAGCCTCGTACCCAACCCTGCAGCCAAGATCATTGCCTTCATAAATGCATGTCGTCCGGTGAATTGCACGCGCTCGTGGACGGAAGCAGCCGATAGCCGGCCCCGGCGCCTGAGGGGATGACCGCGGCGCCGATCATTGCAATTCCGTCACGTGCGCACTGAGCAGCCTGCGAAGCGCTTTCAACTCGGGGTACTTGTGCAGGTTGCGCTTCACGTAGCCGAGCGTCCTCGGAATGTCGGCCAGGAACTTGGGATTGCCCTTGACCTGATCGATGTAGACGAATCGGCCCGCCGCCTTCAGATTCCGTTGAATGCTTGTGAAATCGAACAGACGCCGAAACGCATCGCGATCCGTCCGGAGGTGCCCCCGTTCCTCCAACCGGTCGAGAAAATGGCCGATCAGTCGATCGATGAGTGTTTCGTCGAGCGCGATGTACGCGTCCCGGAGCAGCGAAGCCAGGTCATACGTGGCCGGCCCCATCAGCGCATCTTGAAAATCGATCACGCCCAGACGGCGACCGTCGACCATGAGGTTTCTGGAGTGATAGTCCCGATGGACGAACACCCGTGGCTGGCCCGCCAACTGCTCGGCAATCTTTCGAAATTCGTCACGAATCTCCGAAAATTCACCGTCGGCCACCGGCCGGCCGCGGCGCGCCGCAATGCCGTACTCGAGAAAATGGTCGAACTCCCACATCAGCAACGGCACATCGAAGCCCCGGTGAACCGCCAGACAACGCGCATCAGCCAGTGAGGTCGCCTTGATCTGCATGTCGGCCAAGACATCGACCGCCTGCCGGTACAGCATCTCGACCCGGTGCGGCGGCGCGTCCCGGCAGGCTTCCGACAGCGTCAGGTCCCCGAAATCTTCCAAGTACAGCAGACCGGCCGTTTGATCATAATAATACAATCCCGGAACCGGCACACCGGCGTTCGCCAGCTGCGTGCGGACATTGAGAAACGGAAGCTCGGTGATCTGGTGCGACGCGCCGCTGACGGCTTCTTCCGAATGCTTGAACGCCTCCGGCTCGGCCAACTGCATCAAAATCAGGGAGCCGGGCGCGGACTCGTTGAACTCGACCCGAAAATATCTCCGGTTGGAGGCATCGCCGGCCAGCGCGGTCAGGTTCTTGAACGTACGGGAGAACGGAAGCCGGGTTTCAACCGCCTCTACGATACGGGACTGATCCGGAGAGGCCAGCGGCTTCTGAGGAGACGCAGGGTCGGTTGTGCCCATCAATGTCGCATTATACACGAATGATTCGGGTTGACGAACATTTCATGTCTCTTCGACGGTCCACCGCCACCGGCGTTCGGAATGGTCTCATCGAGGCGAGGACGAGAAGAGCCGTGACGACCGTTTGAATCCCGTCAACGCTCAGAAAAATAGCTCCACGAAATGGATCCTATCGCCGCGCCAATCACGTCGGCCACCCAATCCCACGAACTCGCTTCCCGGGAGGGAATAAAGAATTGGTGCACCTCATCCGTCACGGCGTATGCGGACGCAGCCGCGATCGAGAGCAGCACCGCTTGGCGCGCCGCCGCCGGTCCTGCCGCCCATCGGAAACCTCGATAGCAGAGGATCCCCAATACGGCATACTCCACCGCATGCAACAACTTGTCGCTGACCTCCCGCATGAGGAACTGCGGCAGTTGTTCTTCCGGATGTGATTGCGCGGAAAAGTAAAAGATCAGCGCGGCGTATCCGAACACCGGCGCCCAATACCACAGTTGGGACAGCCACGCGTCCTGTCTGAATGGTTCCGATGACGTCTCCATTCGCCTCCGTTCATTGCAAGCCCTACCACCCTATGACATACTCTCAAAAACTTCGCAATTCTTCTCCGAGGCTTATGAAGAAGGCGCGCGTCTGTTTCGTCTGGCACATGCATCAACCCTACTACACCGACCCGGTGTCGGCCTCGGCCAGCATGCCCTGGGTCCGCCTGCACGCCACCAAGGCCTATTTCGACATGGCCTTTCTGCTGGAGCGGTTCCCGGGCGTCAACGCGACCTTCAACTTCACTCCCTCGCTGCTCCTGCAACTCCAGGAAATCGGAACGGGCAAGGTCCGCGATCTCTTCTTCGAGCATACCCAACGGCCGGCGGAGGAACTCCGGCCCGAAGAGAAAGCGTTTCTGATCCGCCACTTCTTCTCCGCCAACTGGGCCACCATGGTCCGTCCGCATCCCCGCTACCATGAATTACTGGTCAAACGAGGGCTGGAGACCGACGAGACCCACCTCGAGCGGATCGCGCGCCAATTCTCGACCCAGGAATTGCTGGATCTTCAAGTCTGGTTCAATCTCGCATGGTTCGGATACGGATCCTTGCACCGCTTCCCGCGGCTGGCCGCCCTACGGGACAAGAATCGCGGATTCACCGAAGCGGACAAGCAAGAAGTGCTGGCCTTGCAGCTGGCGGCCGTTCAACAGATCATTCCGATGTATCGCGCCTTGGCCGAACGGGGCCAGGTCGAGCTGACGACGACGCCCTTTTATCATCCGATTCTCCCACTGGTCATCGATACGGACAGCACTCAGCGCGCCAGACCCGACTTGCCGCTTCCTGCGCGCTTTCGGGCTCCGGAAGACGCCGAAGCCCAACTGCGGCTGGCGGTGGAATTTCACACGGCGACGTTCGGTCGCCCTCCGGCCGGGCTTTGGCCATCGGAAGGCTCGGTCTGCCCGGAACTGATTCCACTGTTGCCGCGTGTGGGGCTTAAGTGGCTGGCGACCGACGAAGGCAATCTCGCCCGTTCGCTCCATGGCTCCGGGCAACACTGGCATCGGCCGGCCGATTTGTATCGCGCCTACCGGACCGGCCCGCCGGACGGCGAGATGACCATCGTCTTTCGAGACCGGGATCTCTCGGACGCCTTCGGGTTCATCTATCACAAGACGACGCCGGACGTGGCGGCGGAGGACGTCCTCCGGCGGCTGCGTCAGGTCGTGCGCGACGTCCCCCACGAGAACGTCCTGATCCCGATCATCCTGGACGGAGAAAACCCGTGGGAGCATTACCATGAAGGAGGCGAGCAGTTTCTGTCCGCGCTGTATACGGCGTTCGAACGACAGGGTCTGCATGAAGCGGGCGTGGAAACCGAAACGGCCACCGTCTCCGAGGCGCTGGCCTTGATGCCCCCGTCCACTCACTTGCCCTCGCTGCATTCGGGTTCGTGGATCAACCAGGATTTCAAGATCTGGATCGGGCATGAGGAGGACAACCGGGGCTGGAATCTCCTCAGTCACACCCGTTCCCACCTGATCGAGCGGACGCCTGCGCTTTCGTCCGAGCGCGCGACGGCCGCCTGGCATGAACTCTATGCGGCGGAAGGCAGCGATTGGTTTTGGTGGTACGGTGATGATTTCGACACGGCCTATAAAGAAGAGTTCGACCGCCTGTTTCGCACGCACCTGAGAAACGTGTGGACCCTCGCGGGCACGACGCCCCCCGACATGCTGAATCAACCGGTGTGCGGTGTGCGGACCGACTCGGCGGCGGACCGCCTCACCTACCCCGTGTCATTCCTGCATCCGGTCCTCGACGGGCAAGTGACCGATTTCTTCGAATGGCGCGGAGCCGGGACGATCAATACGCGGCCGCCGCTCGGAGCCATGTGGAAAGCCGACGGGCTCCTGACCGAGATCTTTTTCGGATGGGATCTCGACCAGTTGTTCCTTCGTCTCGATTCCGAGGAAGCCGAGCGGGCGCGACGCGAGGGGCTCCAAGTCGAGGTACACTTGCAGAGCCAGGCGCACGCCTTCCGGCTGACATGGCCCATGAACGGAGCCGGAACGGAAGAATACCTCTTGGCCCGCCGCGCCCCGGAAGGCACCTGGCAGGAGATCGGGCCATCGCGCCTGTTTTGCCGCAAAACGATTACGGAGCTGGCGATCCCCTTCAAAGAGCTCGGAGTGGAAACGGGCCATGCATTGCGGATGAGCCTCGTCATCCTGGAACAGGGACTCGAGATCGCGCGGTATCCCCACCAGCACCCGGCCGAGGTGACGGTTCCAGGACCGGATTTTGAATCCGCCTTGTGGCGGGTGTAACCCTCGCGTCGCATGTTTGAAAGAAGAGTTTTCAATGCGCAATTGAACGGCGTACACTACACGTTCAACCTTGAGCATTGAATATTGGAGGGCGTGATGCCGGATTTAAGACGCGATCCCGTTGTGGGGCGCTGGGTGATCATTTCCACGGACCGGAGCGGCCGCCCGCATGACTTCACACAACTGCTGCCGTCACGGCCGATCTCGACCGCCCTCTGTCCGTTTTGTCCCGGTCAGGAACGGCTGACGCCCAAGGAGATCATGGCGTACCGGCCTCAACCGTCCGAGGCCAACGCGCCGAATTGGAGTGTCCGGGTCGTTCCGAACAAGTTCCCGGCCCTGCAGGTGGAGGGTGAATTGGGCCGCGAAGGGCTGGGGCTCTATGACCGGATGAACGGCATTGGCGCCCACGAAGTCATCATCGAGACGCCCGGACACAAGGACGGCCTGGGAGACCTGCCCGCCCAGAAGATCGAAGACGTCCTATGGGCCTATCGTGACCGCATTCTCGATCTCAAGAAGGATCCCCGGTTCCGCTACATTCTGATTTTCAAGAACCATGGGGCTTCGGCCGGCGCGACCCTGGAGCACAGCCATTCGCAGCTGATCGCGTTGCCGATCATCCCCACCAGCGTCAGCGGAGAGATCGAAGGTTGCCGTGCGCATTATCAGCAGAAAGAACGGTGCATCTACTGCGACATTATCCGTCAGGACCTCACCGACGGAGATCGCATCGTAGCCGAAAACCCGGAGTTCGTCTGCGTCACTCCGTTCGCCCCCCGCTTTCCTTTTGAAATGTGGGTGCTGCCGAAGCAGCATGCCGGTTATTTCGAAGAAGGCCAGAAGGGGCAGTTCGAGTTCCTCGCATCCATGCTTTCCGAAGTGTTGCGGCGGATGGACAAGGTATTGGCCAGACCGCCTTACAATTTCGTCCTCCATAGCTCTCCACCCCACGAGCACACCGGAGATTTCTACCACTGGCACCTGGAAATCATCCCCAAGCTCACGCAGGTGGCGGGATTCGAATGGGGCACGGGTTTCTACATCAACCCCGTATCGCCCGAGGAGTCGGCTAAATTTCTGCGGGACACGCGCCTCTGAGCGGACGCTTGCTCCCCGCAATTGGCGGGCTTATCATCGTCTTCCCATGCAAGTCCAACTCAGCCATCCTTCCAGAACCGTCGACGTCAAAGGCCCGAAGAAGGTCAAGGACCTGCTGAAGGAATTGAATCTGGTCGTGGAAGCCCATTTGGTCATCCGGGGCGACGAACTCGTCACTGAAGACGAGATGCTCTACGACAAGGATCATGTCGAAATCCGGCCTGTGATCTCAGGAGGGTGAACGAGACCCTCCCGCTCGCTTATCCTCCCGCAGACGACGATGTGATGCATTTCGCTCGGCATCCGCACGTGAATTGACCAGACGATTATCCGACTCTCCCCGCCGGAAGAGGGGTTGTGCCCCATCCTGCCGCCGTTCTACAAGCGTTAGAACTCGCGGGGATACGACTGTGCCACGAACACCCAGAACGGCGGCGGGCTTTAGGCTGGCGGCAATCCTGGCTGCCTTTCTTCTGCTGCACGGATGCAGCGGGGGTGGTTCGGAGGGAAGCACAGGGCATGCACATCCAACCGCGTCCTGCTCCGCCGCCGACCTTGAAGGCACCATGGATTCGGTGCTGTCGGGAGTCGCTTCTCCGACGGACTTTTCCTTCTCGGTCAAACGGCCGGACGGCCGTCAGTACGTCTACAGCCGGGGAGCGTCGACACTCCAGACGTCCTATTCATCCGCCTCGACATCCAAACTGGTTTCTGCGGTCATCATTATGAGGCTCGTCGAGCAGGGACGCTTGAGCCTCGCCAGCAAACCGCAAGATCTGATCGGCACGTGGCCGATCGGTGGCGGGGACCCGCTTTTGAATATGACCCTGGCCCAATTGCTGAGCTTCACTTCCGGTCTGACGATCGAGCCAAGTTGTCTCGACGACGGGACATCCGAGTATGAAGCCTGCGTGACGACCATCGGAACGGCCAACGGTGGAACCGGCATCACACCCGGTCAACAATTCTTTTACGCGAGCACCCATTTGCAGGTCGCGGGACTCATGGCGATCAAGGCCAGACCCGCCGCTACCTGGCAGGATGTGTTCTTGGAATTCAAACAGCAAACCAATCTGTTTCCCACAGCGTCTTACGACAGCCCCTCGCCGAATAATCCGGCCCTCGCCGGCGGCATGCATTGGACCGGAGAAGAATATCTGGCTTTTCTCGACGCGCTCAGGAAGGGTGAATTGTTGAATGCCGGCTCCATGGGCCAATTGCTGGCCGACCATACGGCTTCCGCGGCAATCGTCTCCTCGCCGATCGCCGTGGCACCGCCCGACGGACTGGGTGAAGACTGGCACTATGGGTTCGGTCTGTGGCACGAATGCCAAAGCGCGAACTTCAACTGCACTCCCGGCACCCGAGTGTCCAGCCCGGGCATCTACGGAGCCTATCCATTTTGGGATCGCAGCAAGGGATACGTGGGCATCGTCGCGATGCAAGGCCCGTCCAATTCGATTCCAATCGGCATTGGAATCGAACGATCCGTGCGCCCCACGGTCGAACAATGGGTGGCGTGTCAGTAAACGCGCGTTGGTGATTCCAGCAGAGTGAGAACGACACGACTCGTCTTTCTCATCGGCCGGTGTCGAACCAATAGATGAGTTCCAGAAGATGCAAGTCCACACCGCGGCTGTCCGGCCCATACATGGTCGCATCCGAGTAATGCTGGAAATGGTACCCCACCCCCAGCGGTCCGAACAATCGACTGGTGGCCCCGAATGTCCAGACAAATTGGAACGGACCTCCGAAGTTCTGGTCGCCGAACTTCGAATCGGTGAGTAGCGCGCCGCCCACTCCCATATCGATGGAAATGAGGCCGTCACGCCGGCCGAACATCACATCGAACGGCACCAACGTGAAGACCGCGTGGGTCTCGCCCGAACCATGCAGTGCACCGGCTGAGGTCAAGGCTCGCGTCGCGAACAACCAATCGGACCCGACACTCCATTCCCAGGGAAGGCGCGCGGCAAGGGCAAGATCGACTTGGTTGAAATCCGTCTGCTGGTCCTTCCCGATCACCGAACTGCCGCTCAAGCCGGCCCTCACGTTCAAGGACTCGAGCCTGAATCCTTCGGCGATTGCGGACGTTGCGGCCATGAAGATCATCAGGCCGATGAGGGCACCAGGACATAATCGCGCACCGATCCGCACTCGCCCCATGGAATCGCCTTTCGTAAAGAAAATTAGACCGCGGAATGCCGTAATCAGGCCGGTGGAGAAGAGCCGGAGCATTGTTTTCATGAGGATTGGAAGGATCCCCATGATCTTGAATGTCGCGCCCTGTCGCCTCTGACGCAGTGCGGTTTGCTTCTTTATGACCTGTCATATCCTAAGACTCCCAGAAAGGCAATCAACTTCGCCAGGGCGTGCCAGGCGGCCGGGACGACGCCGTCCAAGGTCCCGATTGCAATCGACACGACGCCGACCGTAAGATCGCCCCATGAACTGCACCAAATGCAAGACCAGAGCGGTGATCAAGCTGCCGCGGCATCACGCCGCGTTCTGCAAGGACTGTTTCAACGGTTTCGTCCACGATCAGGTCGCCAAGGCCGTCAAATCGCAGAAGATGTTCGGCAAGGAAGCCCGCATCTTGGTCGCGGTCTCGGGAGGCAAGGACAGCCTGGCCTTGTGGGACATTCTCTTGAAGCTGGGCTACAGAGCCGACGCGCTTTATGTGAATCTCGGTATCGGAAGCTATTCCGAGCGATCGCATGAGAAAGTCCGCCGTTTCGCCGAGGCCATCGCCGCCCCCCTCGGCGCGGCGCTCCATACCCATACAGTCGAGCAGGAAGAAGGGGCCGGGATCCGTGAGCTTGCCATGCTCGTGCACCGGCCGACCTGCAGTACCTGTGGAACCATCAAACGCTATCAATTCAATCGCGCCGCGATCGAGCACGAATACGACGTCATGGCGACGGGTCACAATCTGGACGACGAGGCGGCGCGCCTGCTGGGCAATGTGCTCCATTGGCAGGAAGACTATCTCGACAAGCAGAGCCCCAGTTTGCCGGCATCCGTCGAGGGATTCGCAAAGAAGGTCAAACCCCTCTATCGGTTGACGGAGCGCGAACTGGCGGCCTATTGCGTGTTGAACAAGATCGATTACATCGTAGAGGAATGCCCGATGGCCCAGGGCGCCAAGACACTCCTCTATAAGGAGGTTCTGAACCGACTCGAAACGGAATCTCCCGGCACCAAACATACGTTCTATTGGGGTTTTCTCGACCGGTCACGCAAAGAAACCGGGAGTCAGGCCACGATGGAGCAAAAGGACCGGACCGCGCTGCATCCGTGCCAGACGTGCGGTCAACCCACCACCGCGGAAATCTGCTCGTACTGCAAGTTGATGACGCGAGCGAAGACCCCCTCCGTTTCCTGAGCGTCGCCCTTGCCAAGCCCCCTGCCAACCCCGTAAGCTGACGTCCACGCAGCTAGCAGGCTTGTTACGGCGGAGTTCGGCAGCCCGGCGATGGGGGATCGCCGGAGGCGACCGTTGATCCTTCCATCTTTGGTGTTATTTCTGTAGACCATGGCAACGACGGCACGCGACTACTATCAGATTCTCGGCATCGCTCGTTCCGCCTCAGCCGACGACATCAAGAAAGCCTTCAGACGCCTTGCCCGCCAATATCACCCGGACCTCCATACCGGCGCCAAGAAAGCCGACATGGAGAAAAAGTTCAAGGAACTCAACGAAGCCCATGAGGTCCTCTCCGATCCGGACAAGCGGAAGAAGTACGACCAGTACGGCGCGCAATGGGAACAGGCGGAGGCCTTTGAAAAGGCCCGGCAGCAATCCGGTGCGCGCGGCTTCGGTGGTCAGGAATCGGGCGGCGGATTCTCAGGGGAGGGCTTCTCCGACATCTTCGAAAATATCTTCGGCGGACGTACTCGCGGTGGCGGAGGACGGGGCTTCGCCATGTCGGGAGAAGATCTGGAGACCGAGGTGGAGTTGACGTTGCGGGAGGTCCTCACCGGAGTGACCAAGCGGATCAGCCTGCGGGAGCCCTCCACCTGCCCGGTGTGCCAGGGAAGCGGCGAGTTCCGAGGCAGGACTTGTCCCACGTGCGAGGGAACCGGAGTAAAGACGGAATCCAAAACGATCGAGGTCAAGATTCCGGCCGGTGTGCAGGACGGTACGAGGGTCCGCGTGGCCGGCAAAGGACAGCCCGGCATGAACGGAGGAAAGCGGGGGGATTTGTATCTCCACGTCGTCATTCCTCCCGATCCGATTTTCCGCCGGCAAGGCAGCGACGTCCACGTCGCGCTGCCGGTCTACGCCTGGGAAGCGGTCTTAGGAGCCGAGGTCATGGCGCCGACCCTCACGGAACCCGTGAAAGTGAAAGTCCCCCCCGGCAGCAGAGCAGAAGGCAAGCTGCGCTTGAAAGGCAAGGGGCTTCCATCGGCCGCCGGCGGCCATGGCGACCTCTTTCTCACCCTGCAGATCGTCATGCCGGCTTCGGTCACGGACGAAGAACAGTCCCTCTACGAACGGCTGGCCAAGATGCGGCATCCCGATCCCCGCGCCGAGCTTCTGACTCAAGCGCGAATGCGGTAGCGGGATGACGCTGACCGAATACGGTGTCCTGGCCTTCAGCTCCCTCTTCGTGATCGTCGATCCCATCGCAACGGTTCCGGCCTTCCTGGCGATGACCGCCCGCGACACGATCCCTCAGCGGCTGCGGATGGCCCGCGTAGCCTGTCTGGTCGCGGTTGGAATTCTTGCCGCATTCGGATTGATCGGCCAATGGCTTTTCGCGCTTCTCGGCATTACGCTGCCGGCTCTGCAGATCGCCGGCGCGTTGGTCTTGTTGCTGGTGGCGCTCGACATGTTGAGAGCGCAGCGCTCGCCGGTGCAAGGCACCGAGGCGGAGACCGCCGAAGGCGCCACGAAAGACGATATCGCCGTCACGCCCCTCGCCGTCCCGATGTTGGCGGGACCGGCCGCGATCTCGACGGTCATTCTGCTGGACGCGCAGGCCGTGGATTGGACGTATCGAGCGTTGCTGCTCACTTGCGTTGCGCTGGTGGGTCTGGCAAGCTACCTCATCCTGGCGATCAGCGCGTCGGGGGCCCGGTGGATCAGCCCCTTGGCGGAAAAGATCATCACGCGCCTGATGGGCTTGCTTCTCGCCGCCTTGGCCGTTCAGTTCCTCTTTAACGGACTGAAGGGCGAAGGCGGTTTGTTTGTGCGATAATGACGCGATCGTATGGTCTTATTCGATTTCTTTAACCGAAGAAGGAGGACGGCATGAAGAAGGGAATCAGGAACGTCATGACGCTCGGAGCGGCATCGGCATTCACGCTGGCGCTCGCGACCTCTGGAGTCTGGGCCAATGAACCGGGTTACGGCAAGGACGGTCACGGTGGAGGCGAACACGGCGGGATGCGCGGCCACGGCATGGGCATGATGCACAGCAGCGCCGGCCATTTGATCCGCCACCTGCTCAAGCACGAAAAGGAAATCGGCTTGACGCCCGATCAGGTGACCAAGCTGAAGGAGATTCAACTCAATCTCGACAAGACGCGCATCAAGAGCGAAGCCGATATCCAGGTCGCCGAACGCGAGATCAAGGCGCTGACCGACAATGAAAAGTCCGACCTCGGCGCCATCGAGGCCAAGTTGAAACAGAGCGAAGACCTTCAGGTCGCACTCCGCATGACCTCCATCAAAACACGCCGCGAAGTCCTGGCCCTGCTCACGCCGGAACAGCGCCAGAAGGAACAGGCCGAGCACGAGAAGATGATGCAGCAGCATAAAGAAGGCGGCAAAGACGGCAAGAATCCGCACGGGGGCGGCATGGGCAACCCGCACGGTGGAATGACGCCGGGGCATCCGCCGAAAGCCGCGGACGCGCCGCCGGCCAACTGAGTCCATTCGGCCTTGGAAGGAGACACGCCATGAGACATCACCTGCTTACTGCGATATTCGTCATCGGCATGATTGTCGGACTTGGCACTCCGGCCTGGAGCGGCAAGCACGCTGACCTGCTTAAAGACGCGAAGGTGACGATCGACCAGGCGATCAAGACCGCCCTCGAAAAAGTTCCCGGTACGGCCGTCGAGGCCGAGCTCGAAAAGAAGCACGGCAAGGCCGTGTGGGAAGTCGAGATCGTCGGCGCAGACGGCAAGGTCTCCGAGGTACACATCGACGCAGCCACCGGCGAAGTGATCGACGTGGAAACCAAGAAGGGCGGGAAAAAGGGGAAATAGTCCGTCATGAAATTGAAGAGCCATGAGTTGCTGGTCGGCCCTGGGCGGGCTCCCGCCCGCGCCATGTTGAAAGCGGTCGGATTCACCGACGAGGACCTATCCCGTCCGATCATCGGGGTCGCCAATACCTGGATCGAAGTGATGCCCTGCAATTTCCACCTGCGCCGGCTGTCGGAGCGGGTGAAGGCGGGCATCCGGGCCGCAGGCGGCACTCCGATCGAGTACAACACCATCGCGGTATCCGACGGGATCTCGATGGGCACCGAAGGGATGAAGGCCTCCCTGATCAGCCGCGAGGTCATCGCCGATTCGATCGAGCTCGTCGCGCGCGGACATCTCTTCGACGGCGTCGTGGCACTGTCCGGTTGCGACAAGACGATTCCCGGAACGGTGATGGCACTGGCGAGGCTCAATGTTCCCTCGCTGATGCTGTACGGCGGCTCCATCATGCCGGGACAGTTTCAAGGGCATGACGTCACGATTCAGGACGTCTTCGAAGCCGTCGGCAAACACGCCTCCGGTCGGATGACCAACGAAGAGTTGAAGGACTTGGAGGATCACGCCTGCCCCGGTCCCGGCGCCTGCGGCGGCCAATTTACCGCCAACACGATGGCCATCGCCTTCGAATTCCTGGGGATCTCACCGATGGGCCGCAACGGCGTCCCCGCCATGGACAATCGGAAGGACGACGTCGCCTTCGACTGCGGCAAGCTGGTGATGGATTTGTTGAAGCAGGATCTCCGCCCTCGTCGGATCATCACCCGCAAGTCCCTGGAGAATGCGATCGCCGCCGTCGCCACCACCGGAGGATCGACCAACGCCGTGTTGCATCTCCTTGCGATCGCGCGGGAAGCGGGCCTCAAGCTCACGATCGACGATTTCGACAAGATCAACCGCAAGGTGCCGCTGCTTGCCGACTTGAAGCCGGGCGGCCGTTTTGCCGCCGCCGACCTGTATGCGGCGGGAGGGACGACGTTGGTGGCCAAGCGGCTGCTCGACGCCGGTCTGCTCCACGGAGACCAACCGACGGTCACGGGCCGCACGATCGAGGAAGAAGCCAAGGGCGCCAAGGAAACGCCGGGCCAGCAGGTACTGCGTCCCCTTTCGAATCCCATCAAGCCGACTGGCGGATTGGTGGTCTTGAAGGGTAATCTTGCGCCTGAAGGCTGCGTGGTGAAAGTGGCAGGCCACTCGATGACGCATTTCCGGGGACCGGCCAAGGTCTTCGACCGGGAAGAAGACGCCTTCGTGGCGGTGAAAGCGGGGCAGATCAAGGCAGGCGACGTGGTCGTCATTCGCTATGAAGGACCGTCGGGAGGTCCCGGCATGCGCGAGATGCTCGGCGTGACGGCGGCGATTGTCGGCGCCGGCCTCGGCGACAGCGTCGCCCTCCTCACGGACGGCCGGTTCTCCGGCGCGACGCATGGGCTCATGGCCGGGCACGTCGCTCCCGAAGCCGTCAGAGGCGGACCGATTGCCGCAGTGAAGAACGGCGACATCGTTGTATTCGACATCCCCAAGCG
The DNA here is from genome assembly GCF_900169565.1 of Nitrospira japonica. Taxonomy (NCBI): domain Bacteria; kingdom Pseudomonadati; phylum Nitrospirota; class Nitrospiria; order Nitrospirales; family Nitrospiraceae; genus Nitrospira; species Nitrospira japonica. The sequence goes on from NZ_LT828648.1 coordinate 225,278, forward strand.
CCGCCTGGATCTGGAATTGAGTCAGAAAGACATCAAGGCAAGGATGAAAAAGGTCAAGATGCCGGTTCCGCGCTATAGTTCCGGCGTGATGGGCAAGTATGCCCGGCACGTGTCTTCGGCCTCCGAAGGAGCCGTGACGAGCTAGGACACACCTGGGTTTACTTGCCGGGTTTTTCCAGGCAGACGGTCAGGACGGCGGTGACCGCATCATCATGACTGTACTTGTGGAGATAGGATAGGGCCGGCAAGGCCCGTCCGATCTCCTCGTTCACCTGCGATTCTTCGTTCCGCAACAGGAACCTCACTTCATTGAACAACGTCAGCCATTCCGATTTCCTCAATCGGTTCACGTAGGAACTCCGGTTCCACCGCATCAGGTTCCAGAGCCGCTCCGAATAGCGAAGGCAGTCGAAAACCCTGAGCGGGTCCGGCTCGGCCCTTCCATAGTGCGAGTGATCGCAGAGGTCGATGAGGGCCACTAGCCGGCCGCCCGGGCGCAGGATCCGAAAGCATTCGCGTAGGGTCACGGCCGGATATCGCAAATGCTCGAAGGCCGTATAGGAACAGACGACGTCGAAGCACCCGGCTTCGAACGGTAAAATCATTCCATCGTAGATCCGATAGGCAATCTGCTTGCGTTTGGCTTGATCCGGTGAGACATAGGCTTCGATGTCCACGGCGCTGCAGCTTTTCGCTCCGGCGGCCATGGCATGTTCCAAAACTTCGAGAGTCTGGCCTGGACCAATCTCAAGAATATCCTGTCCCTCGATCGGCACAAACCGGGAATAGAACCGCAACACCTGACGCGCCAACCCGGCATCGCCGCTGAGCCCGGTCGAGTGAAGTCCTCTGGCAAGCCGGGCGACCGGCTTGATTCCCATCAAGGTATTCTGAAGGACGGCTAAGGGCCAAGACATATGTGCGATAGGCGGCCTGTGCACCCCACGCAATGCTGACGCATGGGCTCCTGGCCGCGAAACAGGCGACGACGATGGGGCGCGGCCTCTCACCGGCCTTTCATCCGACCGCGCATCTCGTTGATCATGTCGGTGAGCTCCGCTTCGGCTCTGGCTCGTTCACTGACCAGTTTATCGAGATTGTACGGGCGCGCTGGCTCCGGGCCTGTCTGATTGGGACTGGTTTGTTTGGGATTTGCTTGCTTGGAATTTTCCTGGTTGGGATTTGTCAGACTTGGATTTCTCTGATTGAGATCCGGCTTTTCCGGTTTGACCGGAGTTTCCACGGGAGAAGGTTGAACAGGCTTGGCAGGAGGCGACGGCACTTCCGAAGCGGCCTGCGTCTGCGGCGGCGTCACGACGCCTGCTTCCGAACGGCCGCCGATTCCCTGCTCACGGAGCCATTGCGCCGCAACGTTGGATTTGAGCGAGAAACTGATGCTCGTGATCGGGAGGCCGTCGGACGCCACGCGGGCGATGGCGGTATTCACGCCGATCATGCGCCCGCCGGTGTCCAGGAGCGGACCGCCGCTGTTGCCACGATTCAATCCCGTTTCCGTCTGAAAGACATTCTTGCCCCGCACACCGTTGAAGTTGTCCACCTCCGCGCTGATGACGCCGGTGGTCAAGGTCCATAACCCGCCCTGCTCGGGATGTCCGATAGCCACGACCCGGTCACCGATTCTCGTCGCGGTGGAATCGTCCAGCCCCACGGTCGGAAGCGGGTCGCTCGCGGACTCAAGTTTCAACAGCGCCAGGTCCAACGGCTGGGAATAGGCCACCATCTTTGCCCGAACCATGCGCGAAAGATCCGATTGCGAGTTGCCGGTCACACGAGAGGGCTTCAGGAATACCGACAGACGGGGGAAAGGCCGTCCTGTCCGTTCGTCGACGACGACATGTGCGTTGGTGAGTACATACCCGTCCGGCCGAATGATCGAACCGGTTCCCCCGCTCCCCTTCCCTCCGTTGCCGTCCTGATGCCCCATGACCATCACGACGGCCGGCGACGCCTGTTCATAGATTTCCCGCGGAGAGAGATCTTGCGCGGAGGCCCAGCCCAGCCACAGGAGCGGGAAGACGAGGACGAGTTCAAGGATGAGAATGTTCATACGACCGACCAACCGATGGGCCAGTGTGGTCCTGAACGCCTTCCGCATTATACCGGAATCGCCCGTGCGCAACAGGCACGAGAACGACCGGTCATCTCGAAAGTCCCAGGGCTTGAGACTGCATGTCGTCGCGGCGCGCTTCCAACAATTCTGCATAGAGCGTTTGATATTGATACACCATATGGTCGATATGAAACTCGAGCGGGAGTGAGCCGGCCCGCTTCAGCGCATGCCCGCGCGACTCGCGGCCCTCGCGATACAGCTGCACGAGAAAGGCGGACAGAGCCGCCACATCTCCGTCATCGACCACTATTCCTGACCGATGAGTCTCCATGGCTTCTCTCACTCCCCCTACATTGGTCGCCGCGATCGGAAGGCCGGTCGCTCTGGCTTCAAGAATGACACGGGGCAGCCCTTCCCAACGGGAGGTCAGCACGAAGGCGTCCATCGCCTTCATGGACGCGGGGATATCCCGTCTCCACCCGGCCAAACGGACGCGGTCCTCGAGCCTGTACCGGACGATCAGCGACTCCACCGATTGGCGTAGTTCTCCGTCTCCGATGAGCACGAATCTGGCCTGGGGAAGACGGTCGCACACGTTTTTGGCCACGGCCATGAAGTGTTCAGGGGCTTTTTGCGGCTTGAGGCAGGCCACCGTCCCGATCAGCCAATGATCGGAGCCGGCCCCGAACTCGCAACGCATGGCCGCACGATCCCGCTCATCGAACGGCAGCTCGAACGGCCCGGGATCAATTCCCGGCCTGATGAGCGACACGTTCTTTTCAAACAGTCCCCAGCGCCTGCCTCTGTCGATGTCGGCTTGCGCCACGGCAATCCAATAGGTGGTAATCCATCCGGTGATCCGTTCAAGCCGGGTGAACAACCATCGAACCGCCGGTGACTGCCCCGGAGTAATGCCGAAGCCATGGATGGTATGCAGGATGATCGGTACCCCGGCGAACCAGGCGGCCCATCGGCCTAAAATGCCTGCTTTGGAACTATGCGTGTGGACGATCGTGGGACGGAGACGGCGAAACAGGAAGATCAACTCGACGAGTGCTGCGACGTCTCCGAAAAGATGCACGGGACGGCCGAGCCAGGACAACAGGATAACGTCAAGTCCCCTGATCGCCTTTGCATCCTCATCGAGCAGGCCGCCCGGACCGGTGGCGAGTACGAGGCGATACTTGGCGGGGTCGAGATGGGAGACGAGATGCAGGGCGATTTCCTGCGCGCCGCCGAGTTCGAGTTTCGTGATGACGTGGCAAACCGTTTCCATGCAAGAGGCTCACGCGGTCACTGGCTGCGCCTGTTGTCCTCTCAGCTGTTCGGCCAATCGCTTGCCTTGTCCGATCGCATCTTCCATGGACGTGTGCTCCCAACGGCCATACCGGCCGATCGAATGAATTCCACGGCGCTCAAGTTCGGCAAGAATGGCGGGTATCGCCTTGGCACGGTGGCGATCGAAGTACACGTACGCGTACCGCAAGTCTTTGACGTCGGCCACGACAAGGTCGTCGTCGGGACGCAGGATCCCGGCTTGTTCCAAGCCGGAACGCGCCTGTTCGATCAGTTGTTCCGGCGCTCGCTGCTCCGCCGGCCGATGTGAAATTTCCACATACATGGAACTGCAGCCGGACCGGCCGAGCGACGGAGAAAAACTCATGGGAAATCCGACGCGATAGAATGGGTACCCGGACTCCGGGAAATAGATCCAGTGCTTGTCCGAAACCTGTTCCCGCGACACCCCGAGATTGACGTTATAAACGGACACCCAGCGAAGTCCCGCCGCGGCTTCCTTCAAGCGTTGGGGAAAGTCCGGACAACGACGGACCAGTTCGGGCACGGGGATGGTCGAAACGAGGGATTCATAGTGCTCGGTCCTGCTTTCCCCTCGCCGCCGATCATGGAACAGCGCCCGACGGCGCTTCGTATCCACCTCGATCAACTCACAGTCACGTTCCACCTGATCGATGCCGGACAGGAACGACTCAGGCAGGACGCGGATTCCGTCGTTCGCCGGATAGAGGAACGAAGGGTTGTAGCCGAAAGCTTTGTCCTTGATGCCCAATGCCCCATTGATGACGTCTTTGAGTTCCGGTTTCGGCACGAGCCATGACACCCAATCGGACGTCAATTCGTCGAGGGACACCTGCCAGAGCTTTTCGTTGAACGGCACCATGAAATGCTTGGCCATGCCGTCCCCGAGATTGTCCAGAATCCACTGTTTGAACGACCGGTCTTTGGGCGCGATCGACGCGACCGGCTGCGTGAGCGTCGCGATGAATCCCATCAGGCACTCCCGTATCACTTCGGGAGGCAAACCGAACGTGTTCACCTGAAACGGATACTCCGTGTACGTCTGATGCGAATAGATGAACGACTTTCTCCCGTGCTGCTGCAGTCTGCCTGCGAGCAGCCGTTCGACCAGCGCTTTGATTTCCGCCTGCCGGAAATGCAGCAGATGTCCCGTATAGTCGAACGTGAACCCATCCTTCCGATAGGACCGGCACAGCCCGCCCACGTCCTGCTCCCGTTCATAGATGCGATAAGGAAGACCGGACAGGTGATAGGCGGTGCTGAGACCGGCCAACCCGGCTCCGACGATGACGATCATGCAGCAGTCCTTTCCTCTTCCGGTTTGCCCGGGGCGTGATCCGGCCTCCGCACATCGAGCCGCTTCAAGACCGCCGTGGCGGCGAGCAGCACTGCAGCGGTCCCGAGGCACAGTCCCATCGCAACCTGTTCATTGGCGCTCATGACGAGCAGTCCGATTCCCGCGACGCAGGCCGTCGCCGCGTAGCTGGCGATGACCACTTGGGGTACCGACATCCCCCAATGGCGCAACCGAATCGCAATATGGTCCGGACTGCCCCAGAAGATCGGCAGGCCACGTTGATACCGGACGTACATGACGAACAGTGTGTCGAAGATCGGAATGCCGAGAATGAACACGGGGGTGAGCAGCGAGAAAGGGTGGGCGCTCGGATACTTTTCAATCATCGTCATGGCGCCGAGGAGCAGCCCGATGAACATGGCTCCGGTATCGCCCATGTAGATCCGCGCGGGTTGCCAGTTGTACCGAAGAAAGCCGACCAGGCTGCCGATCAACGCCGCCAGCATGAAGACCATCGTCTGATCGTTCTGCAAGACCGCCACAATGAGAAGAAACATGGCGCTCACGGCGCCCACACCGGCCGACAGCCCATCCATGATGTCCAGCAGATTGAACGCATTGATGAGTCCGACCATCCAGAACACGGTCAGGATCAGATCGAGCCATTCGGGGAACGCAGCGATTTCGATTCGGATTCCGCTCTTGATCAGGACAAACACGGCGAGCAGCTGTCCGGCGAGTTTTGTCCAGGGGGTGAGCACGCCGAAATCGTCGATGAGCCCGAGCATCACGACGATGGTTCCACCGAGGATGATCCCCAATACGTCATGCCGAAACTCGAAGGTGAATGCCAGGCTCATCAGAAACGCCAGGTAGATGGCAAGCCCGCCGAAATAGGGCACCGGCTCCCGCTGGTGTTTCAGACGGCCGTCCGGCGCGTCGACGATCCCGTATTTCAGCGCCGCAGTCCTCGCGATCGGCACGCCATAGGACGCGAGCAGAAATCCGAGGATCAATGTCAGGATGGACAAGTACGTCACGGCACTCTCATCAATCAGCGGTCGTGTATTTTCAGATCACGCATGGGCCAGGCACGCGTCATACACTTGTTCATGCCGGCGAACGACGGTCGCAATGCCAAAATTGTCCCTGACAAAATCGCGCCCCCGGCTGCCCATGCGACGGGCCGATTCCTGATCCCGCAGCAACGTCGTCATGGCCTCGGCCAATGCGAGGGGAGATCCCGGTTCGACGAGCAATCCTGTCTCGCCCTGCTTCACGAACTCGGGAATGCCGCCGACGGCGGTGGCGATGACCGCCTTTCCTGAAGCCATGGCTTCGAGAATCGCGATGCCGAACCCCTCATAGAGGGACGGCATGACGAAACCATGCAGGAGCGGTAACACTCTGGGAATGTCCCTCCGGCAGCCGGCAAAAACGACCCTCGAAGCGATCCCCAAATGCTCGCTCATGGTTTGCAGCATGTCCCGGGCGGGGCCGTCTCCGACGATCAGGATCTGGCAGAGCGGAGAACCTTCGCGGCGACGCATCTCGGCCAGGGCTTGCAGCAGGATGGACAACCCCTTTTTCGGTTCGACGAGCCGGCAGACGGTTCCCAGAACGGGCAAGTCCTGGCTGAGTCCCAGTTCTTGCCTCGTGGCGGCGTCGCTCGGATTGAACTGCTGGGGATCGAGCCCGAACGGAATGATCGTATAGCGGGCGGGCCTCGCACAGACCTGTGACGATACGGAGCGTCGAACCGCTTCGCTGCAACAGACAATGGTATGGGACCACCCGAATGTGAGGCGATCCAACGCCCGGATCAACCATCCCTCGCTCACCACTTCATCGTGATAGGACGAGATGACGGGAACCGCCTTCATGGCACGGCCGAGCAGCCTCGCCGCCATATTTGCCCAAAAAAGAAAGGCCTGAATCACGTCGGGCCGTTCCCTCCTGACAAGTTTCCAGAGTCGAAACAAAACCAGCGCGTCGAGTTTTCCCGTTCCATTGAGCGACACCACCCGCACTCCCCTGGCGCGCAATTCGTCCGCCAGGCATCCGGCGGTCTTGAGGCAACAGACCGTCACGTCGTAGCGAGACCGATCGATCCTCGACGCCAATTCCAGAATATGGGTTTCCGTGCCTCCGACTCCCAGGCCGATCGCCAGAAGCATCAACCTAGCAGGCATGGGCCAATTCCTTCTTTGTCTGATTGCGGGCCGCCATCTCCCCGTACCACCCGAGATATGCGTCGACCTGCCTGTCCAATCCGAAGAGGCGCGAGGCCCGTTCCGCGGCTGCTCTCCCGATGGCCGCGCGCAGCGACTCCGTCGAGAGCAGGCGGTACACGTGCGCCGCCATCGAGTCGGCGTCGCCTGCGGGCACGAGAAAGCCGGAACGTCCTTCCTCGACCTGTTCAGGAATGCCGTCGACCGCCGTGGCCACGACCGGAATCCCGCAACTCAAGGCTTCCAGGATCGTATTGGGGAAGGTGTCCGACTTTGCCGCGTGCACATAGACATCCGCAGCTTGATAGAAACGGGCGGTGACGGCTCGCTGGGTCTGAAACGGCACACACCGGATTTCTCCGTTGTCGAAGACGTGCGTCTCATCCGCTTCTCCCAATACCAGCAGCAAGACCTTCCGGGTCCGGAATCGGGCAGCGACCCGGATCGCACAGGCCTCCACCGTCTTGTAATCCTTGAAGATGTTCTGCTTGGCGGCATTGGCGACGAACAACAGAATGGCCGCATCTTGAGGCAATCCCAGCGACGCTCTCGCCTCGTCCTTCCGGCCGGGACAAAACACGGCGGAATCGACCCCGTTCGGAATGACCCGGCCCTCGATGACGGCCGGAGCCAGCATGGACTGTTCCACCTGACGCATCAGCCACCGGGACGGCGTCGCGATGTAAAGACGGGAGTCGTCGTAAATGGACTGCTTCATCCGCCAGTTGTGCGCCGTCCCGTCTCGGGCCAGCGCGGGATAAATGGAAAGATCCGGACATCGCCCACATCCCGTTTTCCAACGGTCACAGCCCAGCGTATAGGCGCAATGGCCGCTGAGCAGCCACGTGTCGTGCAACGTCAACATCGTCGGCACCCGACGGCTCAGCCATGGAAGCATCCGCAAATCGAAATATCCTCCCCGTGTCAGCCATCCCCCGTGAAGATTGTGACAGTGGACGACGTCAGGTTGGTTCTCCATCTGTTGAAAGAGCCGCCAGGTTTCGGGAAAATTGAAGTTCTCTCTCCCCAATCGTGACTGAACCCAGGCGGGAGGATAGGCTGCGTACAATTCCAACCATCGACGCAGCCGCCAGGCACCACGGATCCGTCCCTCGTACGGGGCCAATCGTCGGCTCAAGCGCACCGGCCACCGCCGTTCATCCAGGGGGAACGTCGTGACATCGGAATCACCAGTCCGTTTGTCTCCGACCGCCATCCGGGAGAGATGGCCGCGGCGCCGATACGCCGAAAACAGCTCCCAGGCGACGGCTTCGGCTCCGCCCCCCTTGTCATACGTACTTATCTGGAGAATTTTCATCGAGTCAGAATAGCATGCTCATATGACAAAGCCCGAGATGATTCGCCATTCTGAAACGCCGTCCCATGTGATGACGTTGGTGGGAAATGTAAGCTTTACGCGATGCGACGCCGCCAGCATCATGTCCGGAATCGGCAGGAGCGCGCCATGACGCGCGACTTTCCAGAGCATGCCGCGCACAAGCGCTTCGATTCCCCCGCAAGGCTTCCCTCCGTACTGGCGAAGGACCTGTTCGGCTTCCGCCAGATACTGCTCGGCCTGGAGGACGGACTTCTGATTACCATGGGCACGAAATCCTCCCAGCGGCGCCAGCACACCGTACAGGTCGGCATGCGTATAGAACCTTGCCCAGAGTTCGAAGTCGGACGCCAAGCCCAGCGAGGTTTCGATCCGCCCTCCTGCCCGCTCCCAGAGCGATCTCCTCCAGAACGTCGATTCTTGCTGAATCCATCGCCGCCCATAGGACCCCTTGCTGGGGCAATTACCGCCTCTGAGGAACGACCCGCGATTGAATCCTCCGGTGAAACTCACGGCTACGGCCTGCCCTCGGTCGTTCCAACTCAAGGGCTGCAGGGTGCTGATCCATTCCACTTCCGGGTAGCGCAGAAAAATGTCCCTCACAATGGAGAAAGACCAGGGAGTGAACTTGTCGTCGCTGTTGAGCCACGCCATGATCTCGCCTGTGGTTCTGGCGAATCCTTTATTGATGGCGTCATATTGCCCCTTGTCGGGCTCGCTCACCCAATACGCCAGGCGGTCCTGATACCGGCGGATGATGTCTGGGCTGCCGTCCGATGATCCGCCGTCGATGATGACGTATTCGAGGTTGCCGTCATCCTGAGTCAGGACGGACCGGACCGCGTCTTCCAGAAACGGCGCCTGATTGTAGGACGGCGTGACGATGGAGATGGTCAACGGACAAGGATTCACGGCATCACTCGACCGACAAGAGCCGTATGAGGTGCGATCGGAATCGAACGTTCTGGTCGTGCCGTTGGTCCGGCGTCGCATAATAGTGATGCCGCCGAAACGCTCCGTTCTCCTTCACGAACGAGATATCGACCTGGGAGAGGGCGTGGTCCAGTGGTCGATACTGGAGGTTGAGAATGTCGTATGGGACAAATCCCCTGGTCTTCATGAATTCGACGATGTCGCAGAACACCGGTCCCCGCTCAAAAAACTGAAAGAGCGAAACCTCCAGCAGCACCAGATCGGTTCTCTGAAGAACGCGCTCGGCTCCCGCCAACACATCGAGTTCCGCTCCCTGGACGTCGATCTTGAGCACGTACGGGGGTTCGGCGTGGCGTTCCCGGACCAATGCATCGACGGTCACCGAGGGAACCTTACGAGGGATACCGTTGACTTCACTGCCTTCTTCTGTTTCCCGATAGAGGGAGGAACCCACGAGATCGGGATGGATGTTGACCATTACCCCGTCCCGATGATCGGTCGCGGCCGCAAGCTCATAGGTCGCCCCGGGGATGTCTTTGACCACCTTGTCCAGGGATGGGAGATACTCTTCGAGCGGCTCGACCAGCAGGTATCGGGCATCGGGAAATACGCCCCGGCAAGTCCGTGTAAATGATCCGACCGCTGCCCCGACGTCGATCACGGTCTTCGGATCCAGGCCGGCTTCTCGGGCCTGTGTCAGACTTCCTTCGAGGGAAGGACGTTCGCTGCCGGGTTCACCCGCCGCAACCGGTTGGATCCGGCGGATCTCAATTCCAAATGCTCTAGCGGTACGTTGAATGAGTTTCTTCACACCCGCTCTCATTAGGATCTCACCGCTTCCATGAATAGTGAATCCGGCTTTCGAACGCGCCCGTCCAGCACGTCAAGACCAAAGGTTGCGAAGGCCGGAATACGGCTTTCGAAAGCGGTGCGCGTATGAATCTGTTGAAACCCGGCCTGTTCGAGCAACCGCCGAAGCGAAAATCGGTCGTACATCCACCGATGAATTTCTCCGGACTGACGGAAAAGACCTTCCTGCATCGCTTGCCTTCCCCGCGCGCCGGCCAAGGCTCCGCACCACTGGGCAGCCACATCCTGGAAGCTGTGCCCTGTACGCTGGAAGATTCGCTTCAGCGGGGCGACCGCCGCGCACAATGCACGCTGCAATCCGGCATGAGGGGGACCGGCTACATTCCGATCGTCCGATGGACGAGGATTATCCACGGTCTTGGACTGGCACAGGTATTCTTTCGCTCCGGGACCGATTCTGGACAACACATAGTCCGCATTGCCTCCCGCTTGTGATCTCAGGTATCGTTCCATTTCACCGCCCGATTCCGTGCGAACCAGTTGATCCAGCATCTCCAACGTGATCCATTCATAGCGCCGGGCCGCTGTTTCATCTCCGCTCGCCGCCTGGGTCAACAGGCTGAGATATTCCTTGGTCATGGCTTCGAGATCGGGAACCGCCAGTCGGATGATTCCACCGGGCTTGAGCACCCGTCCGGCTTCTACCATAAGGGCGCGAGCCTGCGTCCGTGACAGGTGTTCCAGAAAATGGGACGAGTAACAGGCGTCCACTTCGGCGTCGGCGAATGGGAGGCCGAGTAACGCGTCCCATCGCTTGACCTGTCCATGCGACGGACGGACGTCCAGATTGATCCAGGCCGGGTGCCAGGTTGAACCGCAGCCGATGTTGACCAGCACCATGACGCGCGTTCGCTTGAATTAGGGATTTCGCAGTACGATTATCGGGTCGCGGCCGAGAAGTCCCACGTCGCCCTGAAGCACTTCCCACCCCGCTTCCCCGGCTATGCGGCACATGGTCGCCTGATCATTCCTCGGCCACCAGATTTCCCGATCGGGTTTGTTTCGAAACTCAGTCGGCACTCCGCCCCTCTCCCACCCGAAGTGGTCGAGTTTGGACCAATCCCCATATTGATGCGCCGCGATGCCTCCGGTTTTCATCTTTGCTCGGGCGGATCGCAGGATGTCACCGATGGATTCGATTTCATTATGGCAGAGCACGCCAAAGGACCAAAAAAAATCGAAATATCGGTCAGGAAGGCCGGCAAACGTATTGTCCTGTACGCGATGGCACACCAGGCGGCCAGCCGATAGATCGGGATGCAGCCATGGGCTGACGTCCTGGAAATCAACGGTATGGAGCTCGCCGTTTGGAATGTGTCGTAAGATTGCCCTGGACCATGATCCCCGGCCCGGCCCCAATTCGAGCACTTTGGAGTCGGCAAACAGGCGCGGCCGCACCACCCGGGTGAACACCCTGCGATAGGACCCTCCGCACTTCCGCTCCTCGCCCCACCGACGGCGTCCGGGAATCCAGGATAAAACGTCTCCGCTGTCGTACCCGTAATGAAACTCTGCTCTGAGCCAATCAAGGGTGGGCATGCTACACAACCTCCCGCCGGCCAATGGACCGGGAAACCCGTTCGGCCAACGAACGACAAGTATGGACCATGCGCCTCATCCATGGAGTCGCCCGTTGTGCAGCGGCGGCGTTTCCGTTTCTCATCGTCCGAAAGAACTTCGATATCATCTCGATCGCTTCACCGGACTCGCCGACCGGCTCGCGAAAAGCCCAGCGATCCTTGTCGCTCAGGCGCACGTCAAATGTCGTCGAGGGATGACAGTGCATGCCGCTACCGTCCATCCCGATGTTCTGCACCAGCGACTCGGTCGGATACAGGCAGAGCCCTCCCTGGAGAAACATACTGGCGTACCAACGTACCCCCCACACGTCGAGTTTGCCTGCCGCATGCTGCTGCAACATTGCATAGTAGGGATAGCTGTCCTCCACATCGAACTGCCGGCGTCGCTCGCTGGAGGCGAGCCGTTCCAACAGCGCAGCCGGATCCGAGCAGAAGCAGTTCCACGCCCGCTCCCAGGTCGCCCAGCCCCAGCTGCTGGCGACTCGGCAGAAAAACGTCTCGCCCAGGCACGAAACGTTCGGCATCGGCAGCACGTATCCCGAAACCTGCATGACGGTGCGGTCATTTTCATACCGTTCCAGCGCCTGATTCATGTAACTGATAAATCCACGGGCCACGACGAGATCGTCCTCCAGAATGATCACTCGACCGTGGGCACGGCATAGCTCGGTGACACCGGTGATGATCGAGCGCGCCAAACCAAAATTCTGCGTCCGGTTCACGATCCTGACGTCGGCAAAACCGACGGCGGCTTGCACGATCTCTCGAACCCGTCTCACCGCGCCTGCGTCGCCGGCCGTTTTGGGACCATCGCTGTAGACAATCAGAGTGCTCCGATCGGCCCAGTCGCAGCGAGACAGGGCTGCCAGCGTGCGCTGAAGATGCTCGGACCGGTTGTAGGCGAATACTGCAATGGGAGCGAGTTGCATCCCCCCTCCGCGGCGCCGCGAACTCGCGGCCTATGAATCGCTGAGCCGGTTCTGTCGCTATTTCGGATGCCGTGCGGAAAAGTACGCGGTGCGGCGCACGCCCGCCTTCAATTCGGGATACACGGTCACTTCCACATGAACATCGAAAAAGTATCGTCCGATTAGAGATTTCACTTCATCCGCCGTCTCAAACTCGTGCTGATGCTCCCAATTGTTCTTTCCCGCTTGATCCTTGGCGACCAGCGGCGTGGAGCCCACGAGCGTTCCCTGCTCCCCGACGGCGGCCTTCAGTCGATTCAGCAACAGAGTGCATTCCTCTTCGCTGAGATGCTCGATTCCCTCGAACCAAGCGACCACATCATAGGACGCTCCCGGCAGCCCGTCCTTGACGGCATCCTTTTGCCAATAGGTGATCTTGGGGTGCGCATGAATCGCGCGCGCATGGGCAATGGCTCGAGATTCCTTGTCGACGGCGTCGATTCGTCCGGCGATCGTGGCATAGAGATTCCGCGCATAGAATCCATCCCCGCAAAAGAGGTCGAGCACCGTACAGCCTTCGAACATATACCGACGAGCGAAGAAGCCCCGCTCGAGCCAAAACAAATTGTTCGGCCACTGATAGTACAAATCGATTCGATGATCGAACCAGGATGGGATGGAAGTACCCCGCAAGTAGGAAGACTCGAGCCGCTGCTTGTAATGCCATCGGTTGAGCGATAGCCCGAAGTCGGCAAGCCATGAGGGAATCGTGATCATGTTCGACCATCCATTTCGCGCTTACATTCTTGGTATGAGCCGGCCGTCGAAGACATTCAGGTTGTCGCGGAGGCGAATCTCTCGTAGGAAACCGCCCGGCCCGTATCGGCAAGGCACGACATCTGTCTGCACCAGGTTTCGAGTACCAGGGCTTTGAACGACAAGGGAGTTCCGGCTTCGGCCGGAAACGGACCCAGGGCCAGCGACTTGGCCGCTGGAGGAGTCAGAATACCTTCCTTGACGAGGTATCCATCGTTCAGCCAGTCGCCATAGACGGCAAAAATGGCCTGATGCCACTGCCGCCTGGGAGGCTCGAATCCCCGCTTCGGCCTATCGAGCACCCACGGGGGTATGAATCCCTTCACGGCCTCTCTGAGCCATGCTTTGGGTGCTAACGCTGAATCGGGACAGTTCTTTCGCAAACCGATGACGGTTTCCACCAGCTGATGATCCATCAAGGGCAATCGGAGTTCGACTGAGGAGGCCATACTCAATCGATCACCCTGAGTGATGCCGTTTCCCAAGAGATATGTTTCGCAGGCGAGACGAGTCATGAGAACGTCCAACTGCGGCCAGGGCTGCGAACACGTAAACGGAGAATAGGGAGAGGAAGGTTCCAGCCGGTCCATAAAGTCCTGCCCGTAGACGTGCGGAAGGTCCGTCCGTGCCGACTGAAAATCAGGCGTCAGATCGTAAAACACGAGATGCTCGGCCGGACTCATCCGATCGCGCTTGTAGTTTTTCCATCCCCTGCCGCAGCGATTCGCGAGAGTTCGGAGCCACCAGGCAACGGCGCGAGGCGTCAGTCTCGGCCATTCGAACGTGTCATCCCAATAGTGAAGCACCCCGACCGAGCCATCCAGCCGCAACGCGGCCTTACGCTGCGAATGCTTCACGGCGTTGCGAAGCCATGGGTAGCCCCAAAACAGTTCATCTCCGCCCTGCCCTTGCAACATTACTTTGATTCCGTGGTCGGCCGCACATCGCATGACCGCGTAATACCCATAGCCGGAGATGTCGGCGATCGGTTCGTCGCGCCAATAGTTCAGTTTGTCGAACGACTCCACCATGGCATCCTGATGAATCTCGATATCGTAGAACGGAATACCCAGATGGTCCGCAAAGGCCTTCGCATCGGTCCGTTCGTCGTGGGGCGGACGGCCCGGATATCCCACGCTGAAGGCGTGCACTACACCGGAATAGTATTTGGCCGCCAACGACGCCACGAGACTTGAATCCAGACCACCGCTCAACGCGATGCCGACCGGCACATCGGAGCGCGTCATCACCCCGCCGAGGTCTTCCAATGCGTTCCGGATGACGTCCGGAGGATTTCCAGCCAGCGCGGGCGCCTCTTCCATTCTCCAGTACCCGGTTTCCTCCACCCTCCAGGGATGATGCGAGACTTCAAGCGTATGCCCCGCAGGCAGCCGGCGAACGCCACGGACCACAGTCAAGGGATCAGGCACGTATTGATAATGAAAAAACAGGTCGACCGATCCAGGGTCCAGCTCGAACGGAACCATGCCAGAACGAAGGAGCGCTTTCAGCTCCGACGCGAAGACCAATCCTTCCGGGGCTTCGAACAGGTATAGCGGCTTTTCTCCCATACGGTCCCGGCCGAGCAGGAGACGGCCCGTTTTTCTGTCCCACAAGGCAAATGCGAACATTCCTCGAAGATAATCCACGCAGCGTCGCCCATGTTCCTCATACAAATGGAGGATCGTTTCGCAGTCGCTTCCCGAACGGAACCGATGGCCACGCCTCTCGAGAGACGACCGCAATTCGATGAAATTGTAGATCTCGCCGTTTGCGACCAGAACCAAGGACCGGTCTTCGTTGTACAGAGGCTGCCAGCCGCCCCCGACATCGATCACGCTCAACCGCCGCATGGCTAGTGCCGTAGAGCCGTCGTGAAACAGGCCTTCCCCGTCCGGTCCCCGGTGCGTGAGTTCCTCGTTCATCCGCTTCACACAGGATACGGTTTCGGGCGTGAGCGGTTCTCTTCCGATGATTCCGGCAATCCCGCACATGGAAGCCTCGTTTAGACTCCGTTCAACTGCTTCTTCGTCGCAAACCCTGGGCACACCATAAGAACGGAAACGCCACCCATTCCATCCACGTCTTAAGGACAATCATGCGCAGTTGCCGCAGGACCAGCAGCCTCTTAGCACGCGACCGCCATTGGACCGGAGCGCAGTGATGGATAAATCTCCAATGGTTCCTGATGTTTTCGGCTGATCGTTCAGAGAACAGCAACTCCCAGGCCTCTCGGACCTTCAAGCGAGACGACTTCAGAACAATCCCGGTTTCGGCGACCTTGGCCAAGACCACCGCCTCGTAACTGACCCCAAGGCGGAATCCGTGCCGCCGAAGTCGGCAGAAAAATTCGCAGTCGGCGATATAGTGGGGAAATACTTCTGCATTAACGTTCCCCGCTTGGAGAATCATCGTCATCGGCACCAGGGTACCACGGCCCGATAGAAGGTCAATTTGATCGTAGAAAACCTCCCCGGCGCCTACCGTCGTTTTAACAGGAAACGTATAGCTCTCCCAATCAATTGATTCGCCGGCGTCGACGATCCGTGATGGTTCCTCACTGTCGACGATAAGTCCTCCGACTGCCGCCTTGTGCTCCCGTGACACTCTGACCAGCGTTTCCACATAATACGAATCGATCAGCGTATCGTTGTTCATCATGAGCACTACGTCTTCATCCGACGTTCGGTGTTCCAACGCATACTCGATCCCGACGCGCATCGCCCCCGTCCACCACAGCTCCCTGTCTCCTCGTATCAGGACAACGGAGGGATATTCCCGCTTGATGGCGTCCTCTGTTCCATCGCTTGAGCCTCCGTCCGCGACGATGATGACCAGCCTGGAGTAGGATTGTGCCTGCAAGCACCGCAGGCAGTCTCGGGTCAGCGCCAGGCGATTGAATACGGGAATGACCGCGAACACGGTGGGGCGGCTTGATTTCTTCGTAGCAGTCTCGCTCATATCAGGCCAGACGGAAGTTCCCGGCGTTCATGATCGGAGCCGAATTGCATGGTCGACGCTCGGAGACATCGCCTCAGCGGGTTCACGCAGCTGATTCACACAGCTGAGCACATGATGCGTCGCCATGGACTCACCGGGTATCGAGACAGCACTCGTCCACACATGAATGGCATTCGTCCGACAGCCTGTCGCATCACGCTCGACCGCGTCGTGCGGCCATCAGCCCGATGAACTGCTCATGCAGTTGGCCCAATCGATGCACACTGACGAAGCTATGTTCGTAAAGATAATTCTGCAGGAAGCGATATCGACTGCGGTCCCGTCTCAGGACACCACGAACCACGTCGAGACAGAGGGCTCTGATCGTCCGAACGGCTTCCTTGAGCACGTCCGTCACAGTCGCAAGGTCACGCACCCCTTCGTGGATGAGCCGATGCCAAGCGTGCCCCATGACGAACATCTGATGCAGCTTCCACCGAAGCGTCATCTTTTTCCTTGATACGAGGTGGTGCACATACAACTCAGGCTCATAGCGAATGGCCAGCCCCGCACGATGTTCACGGGCATGTCGCTGAAATCGCACTTCCTCGCCGTAGCCCAAATCATTCCCCGCCATGCCGAAGCGAGGGTTGAAACCGCCAAGTCCCTGAAGCAACCGGCGGTTGATGAACATATTGGCCCCGTCCAAATACTCTTGATCCGTAAGTGCACGGCTGACATCGCCTTGGACATGACTTCCATACTCGTCTCGAAACCACTTCGGCTTTTCCGTGTCATAAAAGGCGAAGTACGGCCCGCCGAAGATGAGAGCCTTTTCCTTTTCAATCACTCGGACGGCCGTTGCAAGCCAGCCAGCCGTGACTTTGCAGTCGTCGTCCAGATAGGCGACGTACTCGCCGCGAGCCTCCTCATATCCGCGATTTCTCGCGAACGAAAGTCCTTGCTTCGACTCGAACACATAGCGCACCGTCGCCGGCCCATGCTGCCACTGCCCCACCACCTGTGCAGTGTCATCGGTCGAATTATTGTCGACGACCAGGATCTCATAGCGACTGCCTTCAAGCGTTTGGGCGCAGACCGTTTGCAACGCGCCGGCCAATAATCCCGCTCGGTTGTATGTGCAAATGACGACGGTAATGAGAGGATCGGTCATAGGCGGCGCCTGGTGTCGCGCTCATTTATCGCGGGTCTGACCACGGGCCGGAGTAGGCTCTTCATACGCTTCCAATATCCCCTCCCCATGAACTTCATCACGAACGGCCCATCCAGCTGCAGGAGCGTGCCGGCTAGTCCGGCTCGCCAGAGTTCGATCGGAGAAGAACCGGTTAGCGAAGACAACACTCGCTCCACCACGCTGCGGCATATCTCTGCCATGTCGCCGGACCGGGAGGAATGTACACGAACAAAAGCGGATAATATCCGTAGATACAGCGCGCACACATGACGATCAGACGCAACGAGACGATCAGGCCACCGGTTGTACCACTGGCGCAGTGTCCGGAGGTTTTCGCGGTTGATCAATTCGTCACCAAGCAACTCATCAATCGCTTGTGCGGCAATGTTGTCGGCACTGTCTTGTTGAGCCGCCCGTGAAGTGGCTTCGATGTTCCTGTCATGAGATCGATAGGCGACCAGGGGAACCTCGAGATTTTCCGCCTTCGCGGATCTGAGCAGTACGGTCCACAACGCATAGTCCTGGCTGTACCGATACCCTTCGTCATACCGGGGCTCGTGTTCACCGAAGGCCGATCGCCGCCACATAACCGAACTGTGGCAGAAGGCGTTGTGGAACAACATGTGCCATCGAATCGCCGTATCGCTCGTGGGCCACACGTAATCGCCGAGAGCACGCCCTTCTGCATCAATCACCCGGCAAGCGGTCCCGACCAGTCCGACCTGTGGGCGGCTCTCCATAAGTTTCACTTGGGATTCCAGCCGACGGCGCATCGACACATCGTCGGCATCCTGTCTGGCGACATACTCTCCTTGAACGATGGATAGGGCTCGATTCAGCGATTTGGTCAAGCCGAGATTGTGCTCGTTCTTCAACAGCTTAATCCTTCGGTCGCGCTCCGCGTGATTGTTCAGGATCAAAGCAGTGTCGTCGGTGGATCCATCGTCCACGATAATAAATTCATAATCACGCCATGTCTGATTGAGCACTCCTCTCAGCGCCTCTTCGAGGTACTGCTCCCCTTGGTAGACCGACATGACAACGCTGACCTTAGGCGGCATCGGGTGTTACCTCAGCCCAAATCTCCCCCCATCGGACTTCCTGATGCGTAATCCGGCAACCGGCCTGCCGCATCTCTTCATCAAATGACTCGAGGGTATATTCCGTTTCATGCGTATCATCCAGCCTCCACTCGACCCCCAATTCTCGTTTGAGCGGGACCTGCCAATCGCGCTCGAACAACGGAATGCGGATCAGGAACCTCGAAGGACGCACGCGGGCCGAGACACCGCGAAGGAACTCCGGACGGGATGACAGATGCTCGAGAATATTAGACAGCACCACCACGTCGAAGGACTGCTCGCCGAACGATGCCAGACCGTCCTGCACTCGATACTCGACTCTTGGATGTGAATGCTGCCGCCTCGCGGCGTCGATATTTCCCGAGACCAGATCGATGCCGAGAACCCTCGCTCCAGCCCGTTCCGCGATGTCGAACGCGACGGCTCCGATTCCACAGCCGATGTCCAGCACCCGCTCGTGGGCCCGAATTCTCCTGACAAAGAAATCGTGATACTTCGTGTGGCGATGCTTGGTATGAACGCCTCCTCCATACCTGACGGCCGTCTTCCCGAGAATGGGATACAGCGCGGCTTGCATCCGAAATAGAAACCGCAGGGATTCATCGGCCGGCAAAGTCGCCGCCCGTTCGATTGCGAGCCCTGTGATCAGCCGCTCGAGGGCCGGAGTATCGAGACGTTTCAGGAGAGCAGCCGCCACTCTGGTCAGACCGTGTATTTGCGGTATCATTGGAATGTATCTTCCCGATCCAGACTCAAGCCGCGGCGGACAGCTCCCCGAGCAACTCCAACTCCATCTCGACGATCCTGTCCAACGAGCAGGAGTGGACGACGTACTCCCGTGCGCTGTTGCCCATTCTGCATTGCAGAGAACGATCGCCGAGCACCGACTCGATCGCCGATCGTATTTCCACGGGAGATGTGCCGCAGAGAAATCCGTTGGACCGGTGTTGGATTACTTCACGAATTCCGGGGACGTCGGTTCCAATGACAGGACTTCCGCATGCCATAGCCTCCAGCAGGGCTTTGGGATGTCCTTCGATAAGCGAGGGCATGATGAACGCCGCCGCGGTGGTCAGGAGCGCCGGCAGGCGGTGGTTAGGTATGTTGCCCAACAATCGGACCGGAAGATTCTCCCGTTCGATCTCCCGACGCAACCGCTCGCCCAATGAACCGTTCCCGATAATTAGCAGTTCCACAGACAATCCCCGGACGGCTTCAATCAGCGCCAGCGGATTCTTTTCTTCGTCAAGCCGCCCGACATACATCAAGCGATTCGCCACCCGCCCACCGTTTGCCTCGGGGATAAAGATCGTCGTGTCCACGTAGTTGGGAATCACGCGAACCAGGTCAGGACTGATCTGGTACCGTTTGAGAATCGTTTCTCGAATGGCAGGGGTGGTCACGACCACACGGTCCGCGCCAGCAAAGATCGTCCGTTCGAGATCCCGAGCCCGGCGAGCTTGGGATGAATGATCCCCGTATATGCGCGCGGCATTGTTCGATGGCAGATAGCCGCAGCGGGCTATGAACGGCTTCCCATACCGCCGTGCGGCAAGTTGAGCGACATCGGCTCCCTGAATCTGGTTACTCTTGACGATGACGTTCCGCTTCTTACGCCAGGGCGGCACCCACGACATCAACCTGCCGTACCACCGCTTCGGCACGGCCCATTTGTTGTACACGATGCGAATGCCCTGGACAGAGGCGCCCAGACTGTTTTCCGATTCCCCACCGTAGGTGACAAAGGCCACTCCTTGGAGATGCGGTCGCATCGACTGATAGAGCGAGACTTCCCGTTCAAGCAGACCCGCATCCTTCCAAGCCTGAAGGGAGACTCCGCGCGTAAAGTACAGGACGAGGTTTGCGTCGATGTGAGCCTGTGGCATGCTATTTTCTTTCGAGAACGACCCAGAGCGTGCCGGCATAGAGGTTCTTGACCGCAAGGTCGGGCCTCATGAGGATCCTTCGCGCCCATGTCTTGACCATACCCCTCCAGCCGCTCCCCTCGTTCGCCGTGCCTTCATAGTCCTCTTGCACAATACGCATGCCGTTCTTCTCCGCCCGATATCGAACGAACCGCTCCGCCTCCTCGGGACAAAAAAACCACTTATGACGGTCCGGCGGAGGCTCAACGGGCAACCCATAAAACTTCATCGGTTGGTCTGGTCGATAGTCACCCCGTCGCAGCATGTTGTAGAAATCCACCCACGCGTTGGGGAGGGACACGATGACGTATTTCTGACTGACACGGCATACCTCGTCGAAGACGGCATGGATGTTATCGACATGCTCCAGCACATCCAGGCAGAGCACGGATGTAAACGACCGGTCGGGAAAGGGCAGCGGCGATCTTTCGAGATCAACGACGCGGTCTACTCGTCCCCCGAGGCCAATGCCGCAATAGTGAGTTTCTGATGGCAGATGCTCCCGGAGATGACAGGCATCGGCGCCCACATCAAGGATGCGTCCTGCGAGAATGTCCCGGTACTTGAGCCATACATACTTGGCCTTCGTCTGACGATCCGTATAGACGTATCCCGTGTCGAACTTTCTGTCGATCGACGAAGTCATCATGCCTTTATCCGACGATCAGACGAAGCGCCTGGCTTCCTGAGCACCATGCCGTTCTGTCCGCCGTAGCGTGCTATTCCGTCAGGTACCCTCCGGCGGGACACCAAGGTATGGAGCACGGAAAAGCCCATCGCGATGGCAAGGTCACTTGCGTGCGACAGGGACACCTTCAAGTTTGTGCCGTTCACTCTGGCTGGCAGCTCCTCAAACCCTCGTCCCAATCGAAAGCGTTCGGTGAACCGATCAGCCAGGTAGAGCCATCTGGATGACCGGTTGAAGGACCATCCGTATTTTCGTCCGAAGTAGAGCACTGCAACCCCTTCCGGCCTGAGAACCCGGTACGTCTCCTCGAGGTAACGTTTAAAAACACTGAACTTCTCAACGTGCTGCAACACGATGAAGGAATACACACAATCGATTGCATTCGATGGTACCGGCAATGTGGTTCCATCCGTTTTGAATAACAGACTGTTGCACACCCCTCGCTCTCTCAGCGCCTCAACGACCTGAGCATTGTGATTGTGGATGTCGGTTCCGATGACTTGTCGAAAAGAGCGGCTCGCGGCGGCCAAGAGCCTCCCTCCACCGTGTCCTATCTCCAATGCGACTTTGTCCTCTGGATTCGCCATATACGGAGCCATGGGCAATGCGATATGGAACATGAAATCCCAATGTCCCCTGATAAAAGACGATTCCTTATCTTTTCCATTGTCGAACCATCCGAAGAAATAGTCGTCGCCTTGTCCGGCTGCGTTCGCAATCTCTTCCCGAAACCCTACGACATGCCCACGCCGCTCGATGTCTTTTCCAATTCCCATGTCTGCCAGTTCGGGTATGCCGGAGTGAAAGGTTTCGTTTCGCTGACGCTAACCCGCGGCTTCCTTCAGAAGCGTGAGATACTTGTCCGCCACCTCGTCCATGGTCGGCACCACGATGAGTCGCTGAAACACTTCGTAATTGGATGCCATCACATCCAATTGCGAAATAATCTCCTCAGGTTCGCTGAACGGCAATCCGCCGGATCCCACCAGCTCGGGATGCCCGCCGTCATTCCGGTACAGGACCGGCAGGCCACAGGCGAGGGCCTCGATCACGGCGTTCGAACAGGGGTCGTTCTGGCTGGCGGTCAGATAGACGTCATGCTGCCGAAGCAGGGCCCCGAGCTGTTCGGAAGGAACCGCGGGCAGGCTCCGAATCCGTTCAAACGGCTCCGACGCATTACCCACGAACGTGAAGTCGAACCGGTCCCAATCCAGGTGACGTTCGAGCCATTTATAGACCGGCCCACCCTTGCGGGCATTGTTCGACCAGCTGGTGGCGATCAGACGGATCTTCCGCGAACCGTCGAACGGCACGCGGCCACGCCGGTGAAAGATGTCCGGATCGACCGTATTTTGGATGATCACGGGTTTGACGGGTTTGTAGCTCATCTCGGCGATGCGCTGATACGTCCATGTGGACTGCAGCACCGTCGAAGAGGCAAACCGGGCATTTAGGTCGAAACAGAGTTCGTCCTTCTCACGGTCGAATCCTCTGATTAAATGAATGGGGCCGTCGATCCGATGCACCGCTCGAAGCGGTCGCCGCCGGCTGAACTCCAGGAATTGTTCCACATCGAAATGGACGGAGTTCAGCAAATAGACATCGATGTCGTCTCGAAGCTGATTCTCCACCACGCAGACGCCGCGTCGACGCAGCGCCTTGCGTAGGGCCAACATGAATTGATTGCCTCCTCCGTACGGCGGTGCAAAGAACCGATGCCAGAGACAGACCTTCAATGTATGTCCCCTCCAGGCTTTCAAGACGCGCCGAATGACCCCTGCCGGTGGCCGTGGCGGCGGCGCGGCATCTCCGCTCGTCCATTTCGGCTTCCGGGCCATGGCGCCCTTCCCAATTCTGTCGTAAATGTCGCGAAACAGCGCGGCTACCGCTTCGGGTCGGTGGCGCGTCAGCACGTTGCGGTAATGTGTATCGACCGTACCGGATAGATAATTGGTCTGAATGTCTCGCCGAATCATTCCGACCGCCTCAACGGGAGTCCGGTACAGGCATGACGGATCGAGCAGATCGGGAGCCAAACCGACAGGAGTGCTGATCACCTTTCGACGCGCCGCGGCTGCCTCCATCAATGTTCGCGGCCCTCCTTCTGATCGGCTCGACACAACGCAGAGATCCAACAGGTTGTACAACTGATTCAAGACCTGCTGCGGAAGCATATTGGTCTGATAGTCGTCCTCCTCCATCAGCTGGCCGACGAAGGTGTAGGGCACGCCCCACTCGGCAAATCGTTTTCTCACCCAATGACGTCGCGGTCCCGCAAGCACTGCGTGCACGGCGTGTCCTTCGCGATGGAGTCCCCTGACGATCTCGCAGAAGATGTCCGGGCCTTTCGTTCTTTTGGGAATACTGAGGTCGAATCCGGCCGAATCGCGATGGAAATTTCCGAGGAGATAACGGTCGGTCGGCAGACGCCATGTCCGTCCCAATTCACCGAGCACCGTGTCTCCGGCGGAGATCGGATGAAACTTCGCAACGTCCGTGGTATAGGGGACGACGATATGGGGGAGCCCCACTGCTCGGCACTGGCGCGCCGCCTCGGCCGTCTGCGCGATCCAACAATCGACCAGGCCGACGACATGTCTGTGCTGAGGCAGGGTGAGGTATCGAAACGGCTCGCCTGACATATGGCAGACGACGAAAGCCCGAACTGCGATAGCTTCGGGAACCCGAAGCAACGATTCCCACCAGACCGAATGGATCACCTCACAATGATCCAGGTCGCTGAATTCGACGATATCGGACAGGGCTTGCCGAGTGAGCCTGAGATCCTCATCGAGCGCCCAACCGGTCCCGTCCCCGCCGGTCATGTGAACTTTTGGCCTGTTCATGGCTTTACCGCTCGAATGCCGAATCCCGTCGTATAACGGCTGACATATTGTTCGCTGGCCACAGGGATCAGCTGTTCCCGCTCCAGAGCCCATTTCTTCGCCCGGCGAATGACCATCGTCGCAACCCTGTCGGACAAGGCCGAATGCAGACGTCCTGTTCTCCTGCATTCGCAGAGCCATCCACGCATCATGTCGACGATCACGCTCCAGAAGAGCCCCTGCTTCTCGATCACGACATCTCGAAACCCGATGCGATCCAGATTCTCTTTCCAATATTGGTCCGTATACCGGCCGTAATCATGTGGGTCTGCATGGATGTGGAACAGAAACGGGACGGACATCAGCAGCACACCATGCGGGCGCAACGTCCTATGTACTTCTCTCAGGACCGGCAAGGGCTCCGGAACATGCTCAAGCAACTCCGAGCAAATAATGGCATCGAAACTCTCAGTCAAGAAGGGGAGACGCGACGCATCGGTCTGCACGTCGGGACGTCGTGACACCGATATGTTCGCAGAGCGCACGGAGAGGCCGTAGCGATCGATGTCGAACCGGCCACGCCTCGGAGGTCGGTGCCCGCCCAAATCCAAGACTGTGCTCCCTTTCGATATCACCGCGACATGACGGGAGAAAAATTCATCGACAAATTCTCGGCGAAGGGATCGGTTCATTGACCCATCAGACTGGAGTATCGCCGCTCTTTTCGAGATCACATGAGGCGAGGGAAGCGCATAGGCTGACACCGTTTCGGTCTTCATGGAGTCGTGCAACCCTCGGACAGCCGTTTCGAGCCTGATCACACGAGCATCGGCCGGATGTTCCTCGGGCTTGTCCTCGCAATCAGGGAACGATCACGTATCGGCCCGCTGCGTCGATATGGTTCAAGAATACGGGACGAGCCAAGGTCGAGAGAAACTCGTCCACAGCTTTTCGACAGCCCGGCCATTTTCCATAGTCATCGATTACCACGATTCCTCCGGAACTCACCTTGGCATATAATGATTCAAGGCATATCTTCGTCGACTCGTACCAGTCTCCATCTATGCGCAGCAACGCAATGGTACCCACTGTTTCAGGCACCGTTCGTAGCGTGTCCTGGAACCAACCCACGTGATAGTGAGTCAATTCAGAAGGGTAGCCAACGATTTCTCCGAGCAATCTCTGATTGTCTTCGAGCGGGCCTACACATTTCCCAATGCCGTTTAAGGAGCCGGAGGCGCGGTCCGCGGCATAGCGCACGGCCATATCACCGTCCTTTTCGCTCTGTGGTTCCGGCAATCCCTGAAAGGAATCGAACAAGTGAAGCGGTCGGGAGACGTCGCCGGCGCAGCGATGCGCCAGAACCATCATGCCGCACGCGCCTCCCTTCCACGTCCCGCACTCAACCATGGCTCCCGGCACCGACGCTGTGTCGAGATACCGAATCTGCTGCCAGAGCGTGATCAGGCGCCGATATGACAACATCGTATAGGGCCGAACGACCTCGAGTGCGCCGCGTGCTGCTTCCTCATCATCGTAATTCTCAAGGGGATGGTCATTGGCTGACCCCGCCGCGCGCGTCACACGCACGTCCCCGGCCGCACTCGACGGCGGAGATCCTCCAATCCATCGATTGAATGTTGTAACCACTCGACCAATCACGAAACCATCTCCGTGCGAGTTCACTATTGCAGCCATCTTATGGCCGACTGTCTCCAATTACCGTGGTCCACTCGCGGCATTCGTGTGATTCAGTCGGTAACAGTCTCGTCAGGCTCCATCGGGCAGCAACCCTTACAATTCCTCTAGCGCGTCCGTGGCACGTGACGGAAAACCCCGTAACACCCGTCACCCGCTCCAGAGTCTCATAGGACGTTTTCTCCCGTAAGGAGAAATTGACTTCGTACGCGCCCTTGGCCAGCGCGTTGTCCGGATACCACACCCGCAACCGAAAGCATCCTTCTGATCGGGAAGCCATGAGTCCATCCTCGTCCGAAACATTCCAGACGCACACCACTCCAGCAGCGTTGAGAATCCCCACGGAAAACACGGGCTGTTCCAGCGTCCTATGTACCGTGCACTCTATTTCCACTCCGAACGGAACCCCAGCCTCCACCTCCGTCACGGTTGAGTCGTTCGCGTCAAATACCCGAGCCGCGAATAAGGTGAACTCGTTGGTTGAAATCCGGCGGCTCCGGCGTAGAATTCCTTCCGCCTCGGAATGGAAAACGAGTTGCTCGTACGCGCGAAGGCCGTCGTGCACCGAGCCTTCGGCGATGATACGGCCTTCGTGCAAAACGATTCCCTTCAGGGCGACCAACTGCAGCATGTCCAAGCTATGCGTGACGAGCAGAATCGCAGCCCCCTCATCCCGCATTGTCTTGATACGGGCGAGTCCCTTATTCTGGAATCTAAGATCACCGACCGAGAAAGTCTCGTCGATCAGCAGAACGTCGCTCCGGATGCTCGTGGCCACGCCAAAACCCAGGCGCGCCAGCATGCCGCTCGAATAGGTACGAACCGGCCGATCAAACCATCGTTCCAGTTCGATAAACTCCTCAATTACCGGCAGCGCTTCATTCATTTCTCCACGAGACAGTCCCATGATCGCCCCAAGAAGATAAACGTTCTCGCGTCCCGTGAGTTCGGGATGGATACCGGCGTTCAATTCGATCATCGAAAACACTCGGCCGCGCACTTCGACTCTTCCCCGGGTCGGCGGAGTGACGCCAGCCAGGATCTTGAGCAACGTGCTCTTCCCTGCCCCGTTGCGGCCGATAATTCCAAGAGTTTCGCCGCGCTTCACTTCGAAGGAGACGTCGCGAAGCGCCCAAGGCCCTTCCTCCTGCTCGGGCCTTTCATGATCCGGCCTATCGCCCGTCAACCGCTTGACGAAGCGGTGGAACGCGGGTGCTATCGGCAGGCCATACCGCTTCCACAGGCCTTCCACTCGAATAGAGGCGTCGTGTTTCATCATCACATTACGTCCGCGAAATACTGTGCCATGTAGCGAAACAGGGGCCATGAGCATGCGAGGAGGACTATGGTGCCGACCAACGCCAAGCCCAACAACGTCAGATCGGGGGCCGTGTTCTTGATCAAGACGCTGCGAAATCCTTCAATGAGACCCACCATGGGATTCATGAGATACACGGCCTTCCACCGCTCGGGCACCTGGCTGAGGGGATACATAATCGGTGAAACCAGCAGCCACACCTGCATCAGCAAGGGAACGGCAAACAGGGCGTCGTGCGCGTAGGTTCCGATAGCCGCAACCAACATTCCGACGGCCAATGCACAGAGCACCGTCAGTCCAATCAGCACCGGTAACCATACGATCGACCACCCGAGAGGGAAATGGTGCCAAGTCAAAAGTGCCCCGAGCAGCACGAAAGACACGCCGAAGTCGAACAACGCAATGAGAACCATGGAAACCGGAAACACTTCATAAGGCATGGCTATTTTCTTGACGATGCCAGCATTGGCGGACACGCAGGAACCGCAGCGGTTCACGATTGAAGAGAATAACGACCACAAGACCATCGCGCTGTAGGCAAAAACGACGTAAGGGGCGTCGGGACTCGGAATAGCCAAGATGCTTTGCATGAACCAAAATACCCCTGTATAGAACAATGGAGGGAGCACGGCCCACGTAATGCCTAGCAGCGATCGACGATATCGGCCCTTGATGTCTCGAAGGGCCAATGCCCCCGTGAGATAGATCAATTGTCGGAGATTGCCGTTCCCCGGCTCAGAACGGACATATACTCCGTCAGTCATGATGTTCATGAGTCTGCCACTGAACCAGGAAATTCCCCGTCACCGTGCGTCCCCGGGTGGATAGGCTACTTGTCCCGCCCGAGCACAGCACTCGAGTGGGACGAGCGAGCCCATGGTGTCCATCCAACTCATCAACACGGGAGCAGCCCGCGCTGTTGAACCCGATGGAACAGTCGGTCAAACCGATGCCGCCATGTATGGGAACTCATGGCTCGTCGATGACCGGCTTCCCGAATTCGTTCCGCCGCGGCGATGTTGCTGGAGTAATACGAGAGTTTGTCGATCAGTTCTTCAGGCTCCGACCATGTTTCAATTTCCTCTCCAGGCTTGAAGTACTCGGCATGATCCGGTGCCTCTTGAACCAAATAGAATCCGCCGGCCATTGGCACTTCGAAATCTCTCAGGCGGCACTGGAGATTCCTTGACGGCACAACCGCATCGTTTCCATGCCAACCGGTGTCGGAGAATCCGAGATTGATCTTGCTGGACCGGAAGATTGCCGGCAGCGCCTCGTCCGTGCACGGAGGCCGAAACTCAGGCCCAGGCAGCTCATCGAACGCGACACTCCTTGACCACTTGCGCCTGAGCGCTCCTGTCAGACTCTGAGCGCCTTCTGCTTTCCATCGAGGCACCGCGTAAAACCAAAGGTCGTGCACGACCTTGTACGCGTCCCAATCGAATCGATACGGGCTCACGCTGCTGCCGTTCCACCCGCGCCCATACACCGTCGGCTTAAACCCGTGTCGGACACAATCGGCAAGTAACGCCCGCCGAAACGGATTAAAACTTCCGACGAAGGAAATGCCGTGCTCGTAGCCCCTGGACGAAGCATGCTCGAGGCAGAACTCTGGATTTGCCGCCATGGGCATCCACTCGATATTGGAGTTGTAGAACGCAAGATGCTCGGCATTCGTCTTCTGCGCCACGGCCAAGACGTGGAAGTACGGCGCCGTTCTTATGATGCGGTACCATTGGAATGCCATGTCGACGTGGTAATTCACCATCGGCACGTTGAGTTCGGCGAGTCGCCTGGCCGTCTCCACGAGCAGAAAGTCGTCATACACCATAAAAAACATGAGATCGAGACGGCCGTCCTTCTTGAGAGCCAAGGCCAAGCGAATCAGACGCTCGTTGAGTTCCTCCCTGGTCGTCCGCCAGGCCTTCGACCCCAGATTTCCCATGCCTCCCGGATAGTGCATGACATGCAATTCGTCACAGTAGTATCGGCGCAGCGTGGACAGAATATTGACCTCCATCCATGATTCCGGAGGCAGGACAGCAAGTAGGCGCATGAGTGGCGCGTTACCTCGAGACAAGACTTCTGCTAAAAATCACGCCGCCGGAAGAACAGGCACGCTGCCGCCAGCAGGAGTCCGCTGTACAAGAGTCCGTAACTGGTCGCCAGCGCTTGATAAGTCATGGATACGGCGACGCCGCTGGAGGCCTGGCCCTTGATGTTCAACCACTCTAGGTTAGGGCAGACATAATAAATCGCGGTCATGATCCCTTCGGTGATCGGATTCTGGCTTTTCGCCGCTATGGCCTTCATATCGTTCGTGAGATGACCGATGACATACACGCCCAAGGTCATAGTGGCACTGAGAATGGACGATGTAAAAGTGGAGAAGAAGATGGCCACTGCAACAATCAGCAGGGACTCGACCACCATGAGTTGAACGGACTGAAACAGAGACTCAGAGATCGGAGCATTGCTCACCCACACGGTGATCAAGAACATCCCGAACATGAGCCCCATGTTCATGGCGATCACCACCGCCAACCCCAAATATTTCCCGATGAGAAACTGCGACCGGGTAATCGGCCGAGCCAGGATCGTATAAATGGTTCTTCGTTCGATCTCCTTGGCCACCAATCCGATCCCGACGAATATGGCAATGATCACGCCCACGATATTGATGGACGCGAGGCCGATGTCCTTCACGATTCTTGCTTGCTCGCCAATCGTCAAGGTTGCCAGAAGCACCGAGGCGCCGATGAGAAGCAGCGCGAACAAGACGAGGTTGTACAGAATCTTGTCGCGAAGAGTTTCTCTGAAGGTATTCCCTGCTACCGCCAGTATGTAGTGCATGCTAGCATCCCTGATTGGTTCGCTCGATAAAAAGGGTTTCCAAGTTGCCTTTGTGCGGAACGGCGGAGAGCAGTCGTCCGCCGGCCTGGCGAATGGCCGTCAGGACTTCGTCAAGTTGCTCGAGCCGTGGAAGCATAATGAGGCAGCGGTCTCCCCGTTGCAGAATGCGTGTGGCTACCCGCCTGATCAGCGGAATGTCCTCGCCGATGATTCCGTCGGATACGATCTCAACAGACTGCTGAGCCTGTTCGTTCACAAGTTCCTCGACCTTTCCGAGGGCGAGCACTTTTCCTTTTGACAGGATACATACACGGTCACACACCATTTCGACGTCAGAAATGATGTGCGTGCTGAAGAATACCGTCTTCCCACGATCCCGAAGACTCAGGATAATGTCCCGAACTTCCTTCCGCCCAACCGGATCCAAACCGGACATTGGCTCATCGAGGATCACCAATTCCGGGTCGTGGATGAGGGCCTGGGCAAGTCCGATCCTTTGCAGCATGCCCTTGGAAAATTTGCGGAGCTGCCGATGCTGCGCATCAAGAAGACCGACCCGCTCCAACAGAGATGGGACGGCTCCGGCAAGTCTTCCTTTGTCCATCCCGCCAAGCCGTCCGTAGAATGAAAGAAATTCTTCAGCTGTCAGGTAGTCGTAGAAATAAGGCGATTCGGGAAGATAGCCGATGCGATGGTGCACCATAACATCGTCTCCCGGCATCCCGAGCAATCGAATGCTCCCGCGAGAAGCCTTCATCAGGCCGAGGAGGATTTTCATCGTAGTCGTTTTGCCCGCACCATTGGGGCCGAGAAAGCCAAAGATTTCCCCTCGGTTGACCGTAAAGCTGACGTTGTCCAGTCCTTGAACCGGTTTCTGCCATGGCCATGAAGGCGTATGCACTTTTGACACTCCGTCAAGAACAATCGCTTCCATTCGCTTACCTCCGACTCCCGAATACGATCAACGTCATCAATCCAACAGCATAGGCCGAACGAATGTCCGGTCTCTGCCCAGGGATCTCGCGCCAGGCCTTTACAGCGAATCCCTTCTCCGCTTCATGGACAACGTCATGCGCTCGCTAATTTCGCTGCTTCGCACCGTGCCGGAATGGGGGTCGTATTCGTATCGTCCACCGTAGGGTTCAATCGGCAGTTTCTCCAATATCCCGCTTGTCGTCAGGTCTTCGAGTCTTGAAGGGAGGCCTCCATGCGACTGTCTGTAGCGGGCGATAGATCCTTCGATGAGTTGAAGGTCCCGTTCAACGGCGACACGTTTGAGGCGCTCACCCAAGAGACTTTTCGTCCCAGGGTCCGACGTCTTCTCGTACAGATCGGACAACAGGTCAATGGCCTGCTGTGGCGCTTTGGCGGAGACAAAGAAATTGGCCGCCAAGCGCCCGAGGTTGCTCGGCGCCCCGGGCAGCTGGGCAGCGAGGGCCATTGCCTCGGCCGCTTTGGCATCTTCGCCAAGCTCAAACGCATAGTTGATGCTCAAGAGAAAGGGGAATTTCCACTCCTCGGGGTTGTGCAACATTCCTTTTTCCAACAGGCGATTACTTTCTTCCGGCAAGACAACCAGGGTGCAGAGGGCGATCCCACCGGCTTCATAAGCCCATGTGAATTTCGGGTCTATCGTCGTCACCACGTCGAGAAGCCGATAAATCCACCGCCCGGCCTCAGGAGACACCTTACGTTCGCCCATTACCTGAATGGCCTGCAGCCACAGAACATCCGCCGTCAACTCGCGGTATCCCAAGGAAGCGGTGCGCAAAAAGTGACCGTCGGGCAGGAATCGTAGCCGTTGGCTCTTCTCTTCGTGCTGGTCCAACCCTCCGATCATGAGATGTACCGATGCCAGGAGCAGGACCAAGCCGCTCATGACGATCCACAGGACTCTCGATCGAATCTGCGGAATCATTTCGTCTTCATCCCTTTAGTGCACGCGCCAAGGGCCGAGCATCCACCTGGATGTATGCCCGTTCCTCTCCTGTCAATGTACGGCCTTCATAAACCTGAAGAATCTCGTTAATGGCTCTGTATTCGGCCTCGGCCTTCGCACGTTCTCCATTCCTGAGCAGAAGTTCTCCTCGAACCACCCTGGCAGGAAGAAAGTTCGGTTCATAGACAAGAGCCCGTTCGAGAAGATCCCGAGCTTCGTCGAAATGGGATTGGGAAACCAGAATTTTCGCCAATTCAAGATACGCTTGCGGCGCAAACGGGTCCTGCCCTATCGCTCGCTCCTGAGATTCGGAGGCAAGGGTCGTCCACTCAACGCGCTCGCGGTCAGAAGCGGACAAGCCCGCCCGACTCACATACAGAAGTCCCAGTCGGAAGGGAAATCGGGCATCAAGCGGATTCAGCACCATGGCCAATCTCTCTTCCTCAATCGCCTCTTCCAACCAGTAAAGCTCACCTGTCAGATGGTGTTGATGGGCCGCAATGCGAGCTATCGTGTCGTGGTACGCACTGGTACCTGGGTCAATGAAGGTTGCAAGACGAATTTGCGTCAATGCCTCGGCTGTTTTCCCATCCCGTAACCATTGTTCGCCGGCCTCATGTGCATACCAACCGGCTGCAGGCTGCACGATGAGGACTCCCAGTAAAGCCGTCAGGCCAAAGACAAGGCCGGTTGAATGGATGCCTCGAGGAAGACGAAGCTCCCATGTCGGTCGGGTTGTGACCGCGTTCCAAGCACTCAGGACCGTTCCACCGGCAATGATCATGAGAATAACGAGGGCCGGTTCATGAAACACGGAATCCACTGCCGCATGAGCGAGAATGGCTATGGTGACCGATGCCAATCCCACGACAAATCCGCAGTGGAGAGAGCTCTTGCAGATCCTCAAGGTATCGCGGACTTTCATACTCCAGACAAAGATTCCGACGATGAAAAGGCTCACCCCGCCCATCCCCAGTTCCACCGCTATCTGTATATATTCGTTATGAGCGGACTCGGCGCGTTTTCCGTACCGAGCAATCTCACGGGATACAGGAAAGCGATATTGGAACGATGTATATTTGTACATTCCCAATCCAAATCCCATGGGGCGATCCAGTATGCGTTCAAGTGAACTCTTCCAGATATCGATACGGCTATAGGCGTACGGATCCTGCGTGGAGACATCCACAAATCGTTGTTTGAGAGGATTTGGAATCGCCATGCTGGCTATCAGTCCGCAGAGAAGAACCGCGATCGCCCGGATCCGGAACCGATAGAGGCCCACAAAGGCCAGCACGGCTCCAAGTGCCAATACCGCCCCTCTCGACTGTGCGACGACAAACCCGCATGAGGCCATGACCAACAGCATCCAGAAGCCTGCCTTCTCCCAACGACGCAGCTCCTTGTGCGGGACGCAGCACAAGACGCCACAGGCAAGTCCCACCATGCATGCTTCATAGGTTCCGAAGAAGTTCGGATTGAAAAATGTTCCCTTCGCTCTGGACTCACCGAGCAGGAAATATTGGCACAGCCCCCAGGCGCTTTCGAGGATCCCCATTCCTGCAATCACAAGGACGAGCGTGCGGATCTCGATGGTGGACCGGATCGTTTGAATCACGGCACCAAATAAGACGGTGTACATGAGGAGCGTCACCAACCACTGCACTCCGACATTTTTGTACGGAGTCCACCAGAGAGTCAGCCCTGCATACCCGACAAATATCAGAACCAGTATGCACAGCACGTTCTGTATGACCACAGCCTCGCCGCCACGCGCCAATCGAAATAGCCATATAGTCAAACACATGAGCAGCGCCAGTCGGATGACCAGAATCGGTATATGTGTTGTGCCGCCATCGAGCAGTGGGGAGAAAATCAGGAGGCCGACAAGAATGGCGCCGCCTGATGCCACAATTCCCAACTTCTCACTGCCTCCAGGCTTTCTGAAGAGAGCGCTGGAGGCGGCAGTCAGGATGTCATCGCGCTCTTGAGCCGGCTTGACGGCGCTCGGACTTTGGCGTTCGGTATCGGCAACGGAGTTCAACATACAAGACAGGCAGACCTGTCACTCAATTGGCATTCTTCTCAGTGGGATGGACCAGTTTGTACGGTAGAGGTGATCCGAAAACCTGTCAACAAATTCATGGGTCTGCGCAGAAAACCGAAGGGGGAGAGAGACGATCTTGTCCCTCTCCCCCCGAAGCAGTGAGAAACGTTCGCGCTGCTTCAAACCGACGTATTACAGAGACACGTCGTTGTTCGGATTCTGCAGATTGCGCACGTCATTGATGAACCAATGATCGCACGCCACGTCACCGTCAATGTTGCCGTTTGCACCGGCGGTAAACCCTGAAGTGTTCGATGCCACAACAAATCCGCCGCTGGCAGGAGGCGCGGTGACGTTGCACGGAGAGGCGGCAGATGAGCTTCCGGGGAAGAAGTTGATGGTCGTTCCAACGCCGGTCGTCGTGTTAACTCCATCCATGTAGAAGAAACGATACCGCGGAGTTCCGGATGGCTGCCAGCCGATTTGAGAAATAGTTGCCGGCGCATAGCTCTGCGGATTCTGCGATTCAGCCTGATAGGCCACCGCCGAGGTGAAGATTGCCCCAAGGCTCACCTTGGCTTCCGACTGCTTCGACTTGGCCTGATACGCGATGAAGTTCGGAATCGCGATCGCCGCCAAGATACCGATGATCGCCACGACGATCATCAACTCAATAAGGGTAAAACCCTTATGACTTTTTAACTGCTTACACATCGCTGCTCCTCCTTGTTGATGGTTCACCGACTCCCCCATGAATGATGGGTTGCTGCATCCAGTCATCCTGTTTGTCATGCTGTCTGCACTCGTCCAAATAGCAGGTTCGATGCCGTGCTGTGGACATCATGGTTCACCGATGAGACCGCTGAATTGTCAATCTGTTACGAGCCAACCTGCCAAATGACACCATCCCACCTTGATCTCTCCCCTTCCGAGATTCGCTATCGCATGCCAATAATTGTCGCGCCAATCCCTTCCTCACAACATCGTTGGTCAGTCACGTAATGAAGGTAATGGGGGGAACCTGCCTCATCGGACAACCCGTTATGGGCACAGCAGGCCAGAGACCATTGACGAATGTGAGTCAATAGCGGCTGGGGGCCTTAAAGTGTAGATGGGAACTAGGAACGGAAGAGATGAACGCTATTTACTGAGAGGGAGCTTGTATCTTCTCTGATACACGCCGCTTAGCCTGTTGGATACGGTCTTCCTGAGTGGGATCTCCCATACCCAACTCGCGAAACCGTTCGATCAGCTTATTGTTGGAAGGATCCAGTTCCAACGCGTGCAACCATGCTTCGCGAGCATCCGCCATTCGGTCCTGTTTGGCATAGATGTCACCAAGATGCTCATAGATCACCGGGTCGTCTCCAACCAGGGCCACCGCTCGCTTTATTTCCGTAAGCGCCTCAGCCAGCAGCCCGGACTTGAAGAAGGCCCACCCGAGGCTGTCCACGTAATAGCCGTTGTCCGGTTTCAAGGCCACGGCCTGCTTGGTCAATGAGACAGCCTGATCGATCTTGACGCCGCGTTCAGCATAGCTGTATCCGAGATAGTTGAGCGCATCTGCGTGGTGGGGATCCAGCTTGATCGCCGTTTCCATGACGTGAACGACGTCATCAAACCGATTGAGCTTGTCGTACGCCGTTCCGAGATTGAAATGCAAGTCTGCGTTCTTGGGATTGTGCCGAATACCCTCTTCGAAGACCTCGGCAGCTTTCTCAAATTGGTCGGTCTGCAAATAGGCCAGACCAAGAACGATATGCGCTTCCGGCTGTTTGGGATTCAACGCCGTGGCTCGACTCAGATGTTCAATGGCTTCAGGAAATTGCTTGAGCCTGTAATACAGCACCCCTAAATGAAGGTGTCCTTCGTAAAAGGTCGGCTCGAGCTGAATATTGAACGTGTACGTCTCGATGGCTCGCTTGGTATCTTTTGACTCTTCGTAGAGATAACCCAGATAGTCCCGTACCTTGAGCTCAGCGGGACGTGTTTTGAGAATTATATTCAGACGGTCGATCGCCTTCGCATACTCCTTCTGCTCGCCATAAATCAGAGCAACTCTCAATTGTGCATCAAGGTCGGATGGATCATCGGCAAGAAGAGCTTCCAACTCGGCCATTGCACCTTTGTAGTCTTTGGCTTCGACGTAGAGGCGTATGAGTTGGTGCCGAATATCACGATTCTGCGGATTTACCCCCTGAAGGTATCGTCTCAGTATTTCTATCGCGCGATCTCGTTCCTGTTTCGATGCATAAATGGATGCCAAGGCCAGATAGGCTGGCTCGAACGAAGGGCTCACCGCAATCGCACGTTCGAAACTTTCGGAAGCCTGTTCGGGCTTCCCGGATTCGAGCAAGGCACGACCGAGATGATAATGGCCGACGGCTGAATCCGGCGAGTTCGCTAACCCCTCTCGGATTGCCGCTTCCGCTTCGGTCGGCCGTTTCAAACCCAGCAGCAACAGACCTTTCGCGAAATAGGGCTCACCGGCCGTCGGATCCTGAGCAATGGCTTTATCGATGATGTCGATCGCGCGATCAGTCTGCCCTGCGCTGGCAAACACCCCTGCCATTTGCGTCAAGACATGACCATCCTGATCCGGGCTTTCCACCACCTCTTGCGCGTAACGAAGCGCGTTGGGCATATCACCCAACGAGAAATACAGTCCGGCCAATCTGGCCTTGACTGAGCTGGAAGACGGGTCCGTGACAAGGACGCTGTGATACTCTCTCAGGGCCCGTTCCGTATCCTGGGCCAACTCGGCCTGGTACCCCAACATGAAGTGATAGGCGGCTGACGCATCAGGCGGATGCGCCAGGGGACCAGCTTTAGGAGATCGTTGGGATACAGTCGAAGTGACCGGCGCTGCTGAGGGCGTTGCGCAGGCGGAGAGCAGGACTGAGGTTAGAACCGGTACGAATAAGGGACATAGCGGCAAGATCCGTTTCACCGACGCCATATTACTCGCAGGGGCAAAGATGACCAGGGGGCCACATGATGGTGGATAAACGCTCGCACAGTACTGGTAAAGATTATACGAAGCGCGGTCGGCTCGGTCAAACGGCTTCTCGATTGTCCAAGCTTTCGAATTTGGCGAAGCGATCGTGAAAGAACAGTTCCTTCTTTCCGATGGGCCCGTTTCGGTGTTTGCTCACCAGAATGTCGGCAATGCCTTTGCGTTCGGAGTTTTGATCGTACACTTCCTCGCGATAGATGAACATGACGACGTCGGCGTCCTGTTCAATGGCTCCGCTCTCTCGAAGGTCGGCCAACATCGGGATCGGAGGCTTTCGCGCTTCGACGGCTCGGCTCAACTGGGAAAGCGCCACGACCGGCACGTTGAGTTCCTTGGCCAGAGCCTTCAATGAACGAGAAATATCCGAAATCTCCTGCTGCCGGGACTCGGCATCACTCCGTCCCTGCATCAATTGAAGGTAGTCGACAACGAGCAATCCTAGCCCCCGCTCGGCCTTGAGCCGCCTGGCCTTGCCTCGCATCTGCTGCACCGTAATGCCCCCGGTATCGTCGATGTAAATCGGCGCCTGCTCCAGCCTGCCCGCCGCTTCAGCCAGCCTCCACCAATCTTCTTTTTGAAGCTTTCCGGTCCGCAGCGCGTGGGAATCGACCCGTGCCTCGGAGCTCAGCATGCGAAGGACAATCTGTGGTTTCGACATTTCGAGGCTGAAGATACCGACCGACGTCCCAGCGTGAAGCGCGGCATGGGCGGCCATGCCCAGAACCAGGCTCGTTTTGCCCATGCTCGGCCGGCCGGCAATCACAACCAGGTCGGAGGGCTGAAGGCCGGCCGTCAAATCGTCAAGATCGTAGAACCCCGTGGGAACGCCGGTCACCTGTTCTTTGCGCTTGGATAACTTGTCGACGAGATCAAGACTCTCCTTGATGATTTGATTGATCGGGCTGAAGGATCGATCCAATTTCCCCTGCGCGATGGCGAAGACCGACCGTTCGGCAAAATCCAAGAGATCGTCGATCTGGGTTGCGCCTTCGTACCCTCGGGTCAATACTTCCGTGGAGGTATGGATGAGTTCCCGCAGCAGCGCTTTGTCGCGAACGATCTTGCTGTGATACCGGATATTCGCCGCACTGGGAACGATTTGAACCAGCTCCGCCAAATACGCCGCCCCGCCGACCGCTTCAAGTTCGCCCTGTGCTTTCAAACGTTCGGTTAGCGTGATCTGATCGATGACCTCTCCGATTTCGGACAGTTCCACCATGGCGTGATAAATCTTCCGGTGAGCTGTCCGATAAAAATCGTTCTCGACGATCAATTCCATCGCCTTGGCCATGGCCTGATTGTCGAGCAACACCGCACCCAGTACGGACTGTTCGGCCTCGACGTTCTGCGGGGGGAGCTTCGGTTGGGAGAGATCGATGTCAGGCGCCGACTTCATGGCGCACCATTGATGTTCGGCGTATTCGGCATATATTGCGTCGCCTTGATGAGGGCGGCAAGGTTCATCTTCTTTACGGACGGACGTCCATTCCGTGCGGGGTTCGTCCGATGTGCGGCTCGTTCGATGACCGTGAACTCGTCGCTACGGTTCTGTCCCGGCATCCCGATGACGACCACGGCCCTGGCCCCTTGTGCCTGGCCTTGTTGAACTGCACTGGTCAGAAGCCGGCGGGGACTCTTATTCACGATCTGCTGCGCGACACGGAACTGCCGTCGGCGTAATTGGGCTGCAACCTCGCTCACGCCGGACATCGCGCGCTGAGGACCTATGACGAGATAGTCGATGCGCGGAACACCTTCCGTCTCTTCCGGAAATGCCACGGCGCGGAATAGCCGGTCCACGTCAAGTGCGAATCCGGTCGAAGGCAGATCGGCTCCGAAACGGCCGATGAGATGATCATATCGCCCGCCTCCCCCTAATTCTGCTCCCACCCCCGGCGCAAAGACATCAAAGACTGCCCCATCATAGTAATCGACTCCTCGGAACTCCCCAAGATCCAGCAGCACCGCATCCTCGTATCCAGCTGAACATAAAAGCTGATAGAGCTCTGCAAGGCGTTCCAATGGCTCAAGCAGAGCCGAGTCTCCGGCCGCCAGGGCCCGACCGCGGGTCAGAACCTCTTTCCGGCCGGTCAATTCCGGGGCTTCACGAATCGCCATGGCGGTGGATCTTGCGATCCGCTCGGCCTTCAGAATCTCTTCGAGACGGGGCAGATCCTTTCGAGCCGCAGCCTGTTCGGCTCGCTTCCGCGCTCGAACGGACAAGCCGGATCTCGCCATCAACCCCTTGATGAACCCAACGTGCCCCAAGGCGATGGTAAACGATCGAAGTCCGATCGACTGCAAACATTCGATCAATATAGTAATGACCTCAGCATCGCCGGTTACATCTTTCAGACCAATCAACTCGGCGCCGATTTGAAAGATCTCCCTCCCACGGCCGGCGTGTTCAGGTTCATATCGAAACACCGAGGTGCGGTAGGCCAGTCTCTGGGGAAATCGTGCTCCGGTCAGACCCATAGCCACTGTTCTGGCCACTTGGGCGGTGGCATCCGGGCGAAGCAGGAGAGTTCGACCGGTGGTACGGTCGATGAATTGGTAACAGGTTTCGAGCAACTCGGTCTCCAAGCCAGGCGCGAGCACATCGAGATATTCGAACGTGGGGAGAATAATTTCATCGTATCCCCAACGCCCGATCTGAGCCAGCAATTGGCCTTCGAGGTGGCGAACCTGTCGAGCCGCGTGAGGAAGAATCGTCGCCATCCCGATCGGGATCAGAGAGCGCTCGCGAGAGGCTGACGCCTGCGCCGAAACACGGCGAGACTTCCGAGAAGCAGACACCATAGATGGCCGAACGGTTAGCGGAGTTTAGGAAAGGTTCGCGACTTTGACCGAGAGAATATGCTGATTCGACTTGATCGCATTCAAGACCGTACCGGGAAACACCTGGTCGGATCCGATGATCAGCAGCGCATTTCCTCCGCGCTTTTCCAGCGCGCACTGCATTCGAACGATGTTGATGCTCTCGTCCCCCAGCACTTTGCCCACCATTCCAATGACACCGGGGCGATCAATATTATGAATCAGTAACATGTTGCCTTCGGGAACCACTTCGACCTTGAATTGATCGATTTCAACCACCCGGGGATCTTTCTTATGATAGAGCGTACCGGCGACTTGATGAGACACTTTTCCAGCCTCGACGCGCACCCTGATCAGGCTGGTAAAGTCTCCGGCATCGGAACTGCGAATCTCTTTGACTTCAATCCCGCGTTCCTTGGCCACGATCGGCGCATTCACATAGTTGACGGGGGCCTCCATGACCGGAGTCAGTAGTCCCTTCAACACGGCAATCGTCAGAGGAGCCACCGACAGCCCGGCGACCTCTCCGCTGTACTCCACGGTCACATGCTCCAGCCCTCCCTCGCACAACTGCGTCTGCAACTTCCCCAGTTGCTCGGCCAGCGATAGATAGGGCTGAAGCCTCGGAAGCAATTCGGGCGAAACCGATGGGATATTCACGGCCCCGCGCGCAATCCCCTTCTTGAAATAATCAGCAATTTGCTCGGCAATCCCGACGGCAACGTTCTCCTGCGCCTCCGTTGTCTGCGCGCCGATATGAGGAGTACAGATAAAGTTATCGAGGGTCAGCAGGGGATTCTCCGCCTTGACCGGTTCTTCTTCGAACACGTCAAATGCGGCCGCCGCAACGTGTTTGTTCTTCAACGCGTCGAACAGATCGCCTTCATGCACGATGCCTCCGCGCGCGCAATTTACGATCATCACCCCGGGCTTCATCGTCGCGATCGTCTGGGCGTTGATGATGCCCTTGGTTTCGGGCGTCAGCGGCGTGTGCACGGAAATAATGTCGGCACGGCGGAATAAATCGTGGAGATCCACCATCTCCACCCCCATTCGCTCGGCCCGATCACTGGCCAGGAAGGGGTCATAGGCGATCACTCGCATCCCGATACCGTGGGCCAATTTTGTCAGATGACTCCCGATTTGCCCGACTCCGACGATTCCCAACACCTTATTGTAGAGCTCAACCCCCATGAACTTGTCTTTCTCCCACTTCCC
Organism: Nitrospira japonica; assembly: GCF_900169565.1. NCBI lineage: Bacteria > Pseudomonadati > Nitrospirota > Nitrospiria > Nitrospirales > Nitrospiraceae > Nitrospira > Nitrospira japonica. Next base: position 266,201 of record NZ_LT828648.1, read on the forward strand.
CCCCTTGGTGGAGGCAGTGGCCTGAGGGATGCGTCGGCTCATGGCGCAAATCATCGAAAGCGTATGTTCGGCGGTCGTGACCGTATTGCCGCCCGGTGTATTCATGACGACGATTCCGCGGCGGGTTGCCGCCGGAGTATCGACATTGTCCAAGCCGGAACCGGCCCGACCAACGACTTTCAGCTTATCGGCCGCGGCAAGCAGCTCTTCCGTCACTTTGGTGCCGGACCGTACGATCAATCCATCGGCGTCCTTAATCTCCTTAAAAAGCTCGTCTTTCGGCATCTTGGACTTCACGACTACCGTAAAGCCCGCTTTCTCGAGGAGCTCGACACCTTGCTTCGAGAGACTGTCGCTGACCAGAATCTTCATAAGTCTGTCCTACTTCGCCATCAAAATTTCTTGAGCCTTCGCAACACCGCTGCCGAGCTTCACAGGATGGCCCAGCCCCTTCAACACCATCTCAGTCGCCGCGACAGCCATAATAACGTCGAATCGATCCATGTAGCCCATATGGGAGAGCCGGAATATCTTTCCCTTCAAATGATCCTGCCCACCGGCCGCGGTGATGCCGTATTGCACCCGGAGGTTCTTATAGATAGCCTGACCATCGACCCCCTCAGGGGCCAAGACGGCGGTCAGTGCGTCACTGGGTGACTCCTTGGGGAGCAACGCCAAACCGGCAGCCTTCATTCCCTCTCTCATCGCCATCGCAAGATTTGCTTGCCGGCCGAAGACCTGTTCCAGTCCCTCGGCTTTGAGCATCTTCAGGACTTCCTGAAGTCCGATGATGAGAGACACTGCGGGCGTATATGCCGTTTGGCTTTTCTGCTGATTCTCCCGCTCTTTCTTCAAATTGAAATAGAACGAGGCATTCTTGGCTTTCTCGGCCAGTCTCCATGCCTTCTCACTCACGCTGACGAACGCGAGGCCCGGCGGTAGCATCAAGGCCTTTTGAGATCCGGTCACCACCACATCGATGCCCCACTCATCGGTCTTGATGTCGAACACGCCCAATGCCGTAATGGCATCTACCACCAGGATCGTATCGGGATGGCCTTTGACGATTTGAGCGAGGGTTTTGATATCGTGAGCGACACCCGTCGAGGTTTCACTGGCCTGCACATAGACGGCTTTGATCCCGGGGTCCTTCTTCAAGGAATCTGCGACAAGCTGGGGATCGATGGCACGTCCCCACTCGACTTTGAGTTCGGTCACCTGCGCGCCATAGGTCTTGCACAGCTTTCCCCACCGCTCTCCGAACTTCCCCCCATTAATGGTCAGCGCCTTGTCTCCGGGAGAAAGAAAGTTGGATACGGAGGCTTCCATCCCTCCGGTTCCCGAGGCGGCCAGCATGAGGACATCGCCGTTTGTCTGGAACAGCCATTTCAGGCCGTCGCGGACTTCGCCGAACAACTTGTCGAATTCAGGTGCCCGGTGATGAATCATCGGCCTCGCCATAGCCAGAAGTACTTCCGGCGGCACAGGCGTGGGTCCCGGAGCCAACAAATACCGCTTGATCATCGACCATTCCTCCTGGAGTGGAATGCAGAAAGTGTCTAACGAAAGAAACCGGACGATACCATTGCATTCGGAAGAGTGTCAAGGTAACGGCTGAGGCAGATGCGAGTGTTTTCGTGCAGTTGGAGCCGGCTGCTTTCCCAAAAGCAATGCCGAGTTCTTACAATTTTTTTTGTTCCTTTTTCTCACGCGTCCCTGGTTCCGCATGGACAGACCGCCTAAAGTTGGGGAGCATCCCTCGTGCGATTTCTTGACAAGTTTTCCGTCCCTCGATACTCTACGTCCACATCCTGGCAACGCAGGGGTCCGGAGCCTGATTCCATGCCCTCTCTTTGTGCCATACAAATCCTGAGTCATAGCCTGATTGGGCTGTCGTTTCTTGCCGCATCGTGGGCGTCCCCGGTGTCGGCTACAACCCATTCCGACGCGTCCGACATCATGAATGCCCCCCTTCCCGCTCTCGACGGTGGAGAAGGTCCGGGAGATGAGGACGAACTCGATCCCAACCTAGTGCCACTGGAAACTGAGACACCCCCAAGCGGGCCTGCCGTGACGGAAGACCCATCTTCCGTTCCACATGCCGAGGAAATCCTTGAAATTGCACCGTTGCCAAATTCATCGGCGTCGAGGTTCGCAGATTCTTTCAATCCGCCGGTCGAGACACCGCAATCCCAAGCTTCGGGAGCCAGCGAACTGACTGTTTATAATGTTCCGATCGTGATGGACCCATCCGTTCAATCGCATATTCGCTATTTCAACACCGCGATTCGCGACCGATTTGAACAGTGGCTCCTCCGCCTTAGTCGCTATCAACCGCTGGTGGAGAATATTTTTGCGGAGTTTCATCTGCCCAGCGACCTGGTATATCTGTCGCTGGTTGAAAGCGGCTTCAATCCCTATGCCTATTCGCGAGCGAAAGCGACAGGGCCCTGGCAGTTCATGAAGGGCACGGCGAAGGTTTACGGCCTTCGTGTGGATTCCTATGTCGATGAGCGGCGCGATCCGATCAAGTCCACGGTAGCCGCCGCTCGCTATTTGCGTGACCTCTACGACATGTTCGGCACCTGGCCTTTGGCGATGGCCGCGTACAATGCCGGTGAAGGCAAGGTGATGCGCGCCCTGCACAAGGCTCAGGCTGAAAGTTTCTCCGACATCTCGAAAACCCGCCTCATTAGGAGAGAAACAAAGGAGTATGTACCCCGGTTCATGGCGGCCACCATCATCGCCCGGGACCCGGTTCGCTATGGATTTCCCCAGAGTTCCACGGAACCGCACCAGTTTGAAGAAGTCATCGTGAATCGGCCGCTGCACTTCCGGGCGATCGCCAACGTTACCGGTGTGCCCTACGAAGAATTGAGACTTTTAAACCCGGAATTGCGCCGGGATGCGACCCCACCGGGTGGTGAGAATTATCACCTAAAAGTTCCCGTCGGCTTCAAAGCGAAAGTCGAGCAATTGCTTGAACGGGTACCCAATCACAAGTTTCCACCGCTTCCGGCAAAGCCTCAGTTTGCCACGGCAAAAACCTCGCTGCGGTACAAGGTCCAGGGCGGAGACACTCTGGAAAAGATTTCCAAGCGCTTCCGTATCCCCCTCAAGACGCTCAAGACCAGAAACAGCCTCACAAGCCCCGTGCTCCGGCCGGGTGATTTCCTGGTCATCAGCCGATAGACCGTACACGGCCGTCAGCTCCTCCTCGACATTCCAACCATGGCATGCGTCGTGGCAGGCCTGCGCGATTTCCAGAATACAGCCGGCTACTTCTTTTTCTTGACTGCGTCTGGCTTGATGGGTTCCGATTGAGGAGCGGGGGGTTTTGTCGATGCGGCTGGCGCAGCCGAAGATGGCTCCGTCTGGTGCTTGGTATCCAGCATCTTGGTACGGACCATCGCCTCATTGGTATAAGGGGATGCCGGGTAGGATTTGATGAGTTCTTGATAGTGTGCGAGAGCGCCTTCCGGTCTCGATTGGGCCTCTTCAAGACGAGCCAGTTCGAATAATGCTTGATCCTTATTCAGGGCTCCGCCGGACTCGACAATGCTCGTAAAGGTCTTTACCGCCTGCTCACGATCGCCTTTCAACAGATACGCATAGGCCAGACGTTGCCGCGCCAGTCCTACAAGAGTCGTCTGTGAACTATACTGCATGATAAACCGCTGATACGTCTCGATGGCTCCGGGCTGATCATTCGCCTGCATCTGGGCATTCCCGAGATGAAAGAGCGCCAGCGGCGCCGACGAGGTCCTGGGATATTCGTCGACCACCTGCCGATACTTTTCGATCGCCCCCTTCAGTGCCGCGTCGGATTTTGCCGGATCGGCGACGGGCCGTGTCATGTAAAGCCGCGTTGCCTCCCGCTCGAGTTCTTGAGCTTTTTGCGATGCCTGACGATCAAACCAAAACACTCCGCCCACGACAAGAACGGCAAGGATGAGGACTCCCAATCCCACCAACAACGGCTTTCGATAGTCCTGCAACCGGATCAGAGCGTGCTCAAGCCCGCTCACGAGATGAGCTTCGTCGACTTCCAGTGTCCTTGTCGGAACCTTAATACGGTAACTCATGGTTGAAGCGGCGGGTGGAGAGAGGTCACTTCCTCCTCGACGTCCCCGCGCCTTATACTAAGGACGTCCCGATCTTGTCAATGAGGCACAGGATCATAGCGCGCTTTCATGCCATTGGCGCGTTGTTCCCGGCGTATCGGACATCCCAATATGTTTGACAAATTGCTCGGCGATCTCGATGCGCAGCACCTGACACGACACCTGACGGAAGTGTCGACCGGGGTCGCTCCCACTGTGACCATCGACGGACGTGAGATTCTGCTATTGGCCTCAAATGACTATCTCGGTCTCGCCGGACATCCCGACATCGTCCATGCGGCAACTGAAGCCACCCGCCGCTACGGAGTCGGTTCCGGGGCATCCCGCCTGGTTTCAGGGACGTTGTCCCCGCACAAAGATATGGAGCGGGCCCTCGCCCGATTCAAAAGAACCGCCTCGGCGCTCGCCTTCGGATCGGGATACCTCGCCAATCTCGGCGCGATCCCTGCGTTGATCGGCCGAGGAGGGCTCATTCTTGCGGATCGACTGTGCCATGCGAGCCTCATCGATGCCTGCCGTCTGAGCGGCGCCGATTTCCGGATCTATCGTCACAATGACCTGGATCATCTCAAGGCATTGCTCTCGCGCAGGAAAGCGGCGCGGCGGACGATGGTTGTGACCGACGGCGTCTTCAGCATGGACGGGGATCTAGCCCCTCTGGCCGAATTGTTCGGCTTGACTCGACAGTATGACGCCGAATTGTATGTGGATGACGCACATGGGACCGGAGTGATGGGACAAACCGGCCGAGGCACGTTGGAGCATTTTCACCTCGAGGAGACCGTTCCCTTTCATATGGGCACGTTGAGCAAGGCCGTGGGCTGTGCGGGCGGCTATATCGCCGGCACGGAAACGCTCATCACCTTTTTGCTCAATACCAGCCGTTCATTCATGTATACGACGGCTCCTCCTCCCGGTATCGCGGCGGCCGTAGTCGCGGCGCTGGACATCATGCAGCGCGAACCAGAACGGAGACAACGGCTGTGGGCCAATCGCGAGCGGCTGTGCGACGGATTGAACCGGCTGGGATTTACGATCGGAGCCAGCGCGAGCCCCATCATTCCCATCATCATCGGTCGGGCGGACCGGGCGCTTACCTTCGCCGAACAACTGTTCTCCAAAGGCGTTTTCGCTCCGGCGATCCGCCCGCCGACCGTTCCCGAATCGACCAGCCGTATACGCGTCACCGTCACGTCGGCGCACACTGCCGAGCAGATCGACCACGCTGTAACTGCATTCCGGCTTGCAGGCGAATCGATCCGACTCATCTGACCGAACATTCACGACTCTCCCCGACGATTTCTAGCGATTTCCTTGATTTCGCAATGGCATATGGCATGATGATTTTCGCATTCTGTCTTCATTGATCGTCATCCTTTCCCATCGAGGAGTTCTTTCATGGATATTTCCAAACTGCTGACGTTCTCGGCCAAAGAGGGGGCTTCCGACTGTCACATCAGCGCCGGCGAGCCTCCGATGATCCGGCTGCACGGCGATCTCAAGAAGTTGGATCATCCTCCTTTGACATCCGAGGAAACTCATGCGCTGATCTACGACATGATGAGCGATGCACAGCGTAAGACATTCGAGGAGAAGCGCGAGTGCGACTTCTCATTTGAATTGGGCGACATCGCACGCTTCCGCGTGAACGTGTTCGTACAGAATCGCGGGCTGGGAGCCGTGTTCCGAAACATTCCGACCGAAATCATTCCGATGGAAAAGTTGGGCATGCCTCCGATTCTCCGTCAGTTATGCGACAAGGAAAAGGGGCTCATTCTTGTCACCGGGCCGACCGGTTCCGGGAAATCCACCACATTGGCGTCGATGGTCGATTACCTCAACAATACGTTCGAAGGTCATATCATCACGATCGAAGACCCCATCGAGTTCGTGCATAAGACAAAGAAATGCCTCGTAAATCAGCGTGAATTGGGAGTGCATACGCTTTCGTTCGCCAACGCGCTCAGATCGGCGCTTCGAGAAGACCCCGACATCGTCCTCGTCGGCGAAATGCGCGACCTGGAGACGATCCAACTGGCGCTCACCGCGGCCGAGACCGGGCACCTGGTATTCGGCACCCTGCACACCTCGAGCGCGCCGAAGACCATCGACCGCATCATCGACGCCTTCCCCCCTGCCCAACAGGCGCAGGTCCGCACACAGCTCTCAGAGGCCCTTGAAGCGGTCATCACGCAAACTCTTCTCAAGAAGAAAGCCGGCGGGCGCGTGGCAGCGCTGGAGATCATGGTCGCCACGACCGCCATCCGCAACCTGATACGCGAAGCCAAACTGCATCAGATTCCGGGCATCATGCAGGCCAGTCAGCGAGACGGCATGCAGACCATGGACATGGCCTTGATCGATCTGGCCGCGCGCGGAGTGGTGACTAAGGGCGAAGCCCAGTCGCGAAGCATGAACCCCAACCTCTTCGGGGGCCCAGCGGTCGGCGCGGCCTGACGGCGGGAACTCGAAACCGGGAGAAACATCAATGGATGTGCGGACGCTGCTCAAGGTAATGGTCGATCAGGAAGCCTCGGATATGTACCTGACCGTCGAGGCACCTCCGACCTATCGAGTTCATGGCTCGACCAAGCCGGCGAACATGCCGCCGTTTACGAACGAGCAACTCGAAGCGCTGGCTCTAGCATTGATGAGAGGTCAGCAGCGAGGCGAATTCGAAGAGAAGATGGAGATGAACCTAGCCCTTTATTACAAGGAGCTCGGCCGGTTCCGGGTCAACATCTTCCGGCAGCGCGGCAACGTCGGACTCGTCTTCCGACACATCAAGGCCGAGATTCAGACCGTGGAACAGCTGAGACTGCCCCAAATCATCAAAGACATCGCCATGACCAAGCGCGGACTCGTCCTGGTGGTGGGCGCAACCGGTTCAGGCAAATCGACCAGCCTCGCAGCCATGATCGACTATCGAAACGAGGTGCATCCGGGCCATATCATCACTGTCGAGGACCCGATCGAATTCGTCCATAGCCACAAGAAATCCTTGATCACCCAGCGCGAAGTGGGATTCGATACGCTCTCCTTCCAAAACGCCTTGAAGAATACCCTCCGCCAAGCCCCGGACGTGATCCTGATCGGAGAAATCCGGGACACGGAAACGATGGAAGCCGCCATCACGTTTGCGGAAACCGGCCACCTTTGCATTGGCACGCTGCACTCCAACAACGCCAACCAGGCGATCGAGCGCATCATGAACTTCTTCCCGGTCGAGCGGCATGCGCAAATCTATCTGCAGCTTTCCCTCAATCTGCGCGCGATCATTTCACAGCGGCTGGTGCCCTCACTCGACGGCAAGAGAGTTCCGGCACTCGAAATCATGATGGATACCCCGCGCATCAAGGATCTGGTCAAGAAGGCTGAAATCGACACGCTCAAGGAAGCCATGGAGCAGGGCATCGAGGAAGGATGCCAGACCTTCGATCACGTGCTGCTTCAGCTGTACAAGGAAGAGAAAATCAGCCTCGAGCAGGCCCTGATCAACGCGGACAGCGCCAACAACCTGCGGTTGAAGATCAAGCTCGAAGGGCTCAAGGGCGACGATGCGATTAACGCCCTCTTGGACAAAGGGCCCAACGCCACCGGGGAAGGCGCGGCCTTCAAACTGCAAGGCAATCCTGCGAGCAACGTGACCCCCATCAGGAAACGCTGAAGCCGGCTGGTTCGAATTTCTATTTCCCGGACACGCCGCTCTCTTCAGTCTGCCGCTCCAGATACGAGACGATTTTCTCCAAGGCGAGCGCGCTTAACTTGGTTCCATACCAGGTGGGCATCGTGGCGGACGGATACCCCGAAACCACAAAGGCGCCGGGGTCCATAATCGACTCCGCGATGTATTCGGCAATCGTCGTGGCCGAGCCGTGATAGGAAGGGTCTTTCAAGCGGGCCTCGCCGGTGCGCCCAAGAATCAGCGGCGGGCCCACCTTGCCATTCGCACCGGTCACTCCGGGAATCGTGTGACAGACGGGACAACCGGCGCGTGTCAAGATGACCTCAACCGGCTCCTCACCGGTGACAAGCGGAACTGTCCCAGGGGACAACGCAGCCTGACCGGAATCTCCTGACGTTGATGGAGCCGGCAACGGGGCGCGAACGAAAAGTGTCCATATCAGCCCCAGCCCAATGACTGCGACGATCAGCGCGCTGACAGTTCGGTCAGACATGCGGGACGGCCCGCCGACAATGATCTTCTGGCAGTGACGAATGACGCAGTGACGTGACGGACAGGCGATCGCCCTCGAGCATCGGATTGAAGAGCGTGAACCGATGCCTCATTTGTCCGCAGCCATGGCGCACCTGAACCCAATGGCGCGATCCTCGAATTCCGGTTCAGCAGAAAACCGTGCGGTAACACGGAGAGCGGGCGGTAAGTCGGCCCATGATCCCCCTCGTATGACGCGCTTTTCTCCCTTCGATGGACCGGTGGGATTTTTTTCAGGGCTTTGCTGATAATATTCACGATCGTACCAGTCCGATACCCATTCCGCTGCGTTACCCGCCATATGAGCCAGACCATAAGGACTCTTGCCGCCAGTCTTGAGGCCGTGGCGAACGCTCATGCCCTCAAGGCCGCTCGTGACAGGAACTAATGTGACGGTTTCATTCACCCACACTCCGCGATTGTAGTTCGCGATGTCGACAAACGGCTGCATGTGGCCCCAAGGATACCGCCGTCCATCGGTACCGCGCGCCGCCTTTTCCCATTCCGCTTCGGTCGGTAACCGCTTGCCCGCCCATTCGCAATACGCTGCTGCATCGGCCCATCTCATTCCGACCGCCGGGCGGTCTCCGACCGTCGTTGCGGCTTCATCGTCCCATGTCGGAGGGGAATCGTGTTTTCCCGACTCGAGAAACTTCCTGTAAAGACTCATGGTCACTTCGTATTGATCGATATAGTAGCCGTCCAACTGAACTTGATGTTCGGGACGTTCGTTGGGCAGCCCGTCCTGACTGCCCATCTTGAACGCGCCGGGCACGATCAGAATCATCGGAGCTCCATCTCTTGCCGCTACCGTCTTGGTCTCGGTCGCCCCTCCGTCTTTTGCCGGCTCAGGCGATGCGGCGAGAGACAACAACCCCACTACGACGAACGCAAGGCAACAACCAACCCTGTATCCATTTTCCATCGCCCCCTCCATACCGCAAGCGCCCTAAGCCCCTTATCACAGCCCCAAGTCTACTGAGGCCGCCTGATAAACACAATTGAGTGCGTATCGCTTTCTCCGCCTACCTTTCATCCAGCGCTCTCGTTTTGTCACCTCTGTAGGCAACCGACTACAACCTATCCTCCTAAAAACACAGCGATTAATCGATCGACACTCTGAATACCTACAGTTTCTACAGGTATGCGCTTTCACACGATGGATTTCACCGCTAATTTGCTGGGTTTTCTGCGGCTCATTTTCACGACGCGAGGCATACACATTGCGTATGCCCGCCATGACAGTTTGAACGGCTACCCTCTGCGATTTCTTCACGGATCACGAGTTCGCCGACATTCCGGCACAGACTCCTGCCTGTGAGAACCGCCTTCTGCGAGACAGTTCGCTGTCCCGTCAGGGAAGACTGCAATAAGGAGCATCGATATGAATTGGTTCAGCGCGATAGCAGGTGTCATTATCTTCTGTGCAGGAACAGCAGAGGCGGCGACGTTGACGTGGAATGCCAATACGGAATCAGACCTCGCAGGATACCGCGTGTATCAATGCGCCGGCCAAACGTGCAGCAAGTCCACGGGGAGTATCCTGACGACATTGGGAAAAGTCACGAGCTTTAATATCGGGACGCCCGTCGTCACGCAATCGTATTTCATCACGGCGTTCGACTCCAAAAACAATGAGTCGGGTAGCAGCAATGTCGTGGTCTATACAGTGTCTGGAGGTTCCACACCTCCGCCTACCACGCCGCCCCCAGTACAGGGCGTCAAGCTGACGGTCGTGGGGAATCCGACTACAGGCCCATGGGGCGTCTCTGGCACGATTTCCGATACGCGAGCGATGACAGTGACGGTACGCCTGGATGGCTCCGTGCATCATACGGAAAACGTGGCGCCATGGAGCTTTCCTGGTGACGACGGCGTTTCAGTTACCACCGGAACATTCGGCAAGGGCTCCCATACGGTGGAGTTTATTTTCTATCTAAAAGGCACGACGACCGAAGTCGGAAGGGCCAGTGTGACCGTACAGGAAGGCAGCACGGGTTCCACACCACCGCCTCCGCCGGTGAACACTGTCGTCTTGACGGTGGTGGGAAATCCGGCCACGGGCCCTTGGGGCGTTGCAGCGGAGATCAACGACCAACGGGCCGTCATGGCCAAGGTGTGGTTCGATGGCGCGTTCCATCACGATGAAAACCTATGGCCCTACTCATTCCCGAGCGACAACGGCGTGACGGCCGACAAGGCCAAGTTCGGCAGAGGCACGCATACGGTGATGTTCATCTTCTATCTCAAGGGCACTACGACCGAAATCGGTCGTGCCAGCGTGACGGTCAACGAGGGATGATCAGGGGAACCCATTCGGCGTCTCGACCATACGGTTGGCATTCATGAACTTCGACGTGTCGCAGGACACGTGCCCCAACAGAACGCGAGATCGCCCCTCATGCGCTCTCGCGCCACAAGGCTGAGGCCTACTCAGGCCTCAGCCTTCCCCCATCTCGCATATCCCATCATCTACCCCGGCTCTCGTCATTCAATGATTCGGCGCACCCATCTCGCGATCTTCACGCGTTCCGACCAGCACAAAATTTGATCTCCGCTATTCGGGTCAGGCCAGAGGGCATGATCGATGAAGTCACGTCGACGACAATGCGCATTGACAGCTTGGATGTTTTGAGAGACAACTACTGTATTACGCCGATCACTCGGGAGAGAAAGAGGTGTGATATGAAATCGTTCATTCTGCTCCTTGTAAGCATCACGAGCGCGTCTTGTATCTCAGCCCCACGGACGGAGTTCACGGGATCGGACGGCAAGCTGATCGCAGCCGTGAGCTGTAATGGATGGTTCCAAACAATGGACGACTGCCGGCAGTATGCCAACGACGTCTGTTCGGCGGGCTATGAACCGATTCAGCTTGCATCAGGAACCGACACCGTCTCCAAACGGGGCGGTCTGGGCGATGTCCCTGCACAGAAGCTGACGATTGCATGCCGGTAATTTCGGTACAACGAGTCGGCCAGCCGATATCGTATCGTCCAGAATATGAAAGAAGAGGTCACCATGAATCGATCAATGATGCTCCTCTCTGCGCTGCTGTTGACCCTCCCAGGCTGCGAATCCCACACCTGGCCGTTGCGATACCCCAATTCGGCGGTGGCCGATGCCAAACAAGGTGAGGACTGCAGGTATCTTGTCTTTGGAATGGGGCACATGCCTGACATGTCAGGGACGAAGGCCATGCGCCTCGGCAGCATTACGATGCTTCGCAGCACCGAATATCAGGTGAATACCTTGCAAGGGGTGGGTCGCGAGTGCATCATCGCGCACGGAGAATAGCAACGGGCGAGGTTGTCCACGACATCGGAAACCTGCCCGGAACAGCCTTGCCGAGATCGCACTGAAAAGCACCTGACCAGTACCGTCACCGACCGCGGATCCTCCCGCTCGCGCCTTCCTGTCGGGTGACCCAATCGTGGTGGTCCCGGTGGTTCCAAGGGGATCTTGCAGCATCGCTATCGCGCCGATCGGCGTTTGACGCAAGAAGAGCGCCATGATACGTTGAAGAGCCCCTTGTACATGTCCCTCCTTCCTTCACTGGTGTGCGGTCCGATTCAGTGATTGTGCCCTGCAGGACCCTGCTCTCAGGGCAATGCCGGTATGCGAACTGTCGGCAGCAGTGGGGCGAGGGCGATTGAGGCGGATCATCCATCATGCGTGAGGATGTCGGACCGGTTCTTGGGAAAAGCGTCTCGTGGGACAAACCTCAACGCTTTGGAAGAGCAACTACATGGAGAAAAAAAAGACCCGTCCATCGTACAAGCCTAAAATCCGGTGGGAGTTGCTGGGTCTACCTTTTCCTGACAGCGGGACGACGACTCCTATCGAAACCATCAGAAAGGGCGTCTCGGTACTCGCTAGCCAAGGATTTCAACCGGGCACCTCGCGCACGGAGCATACGACGAGGGGACGCGGGCACAGCCGGATGGTTGGCGGAAACAACGCACGGCGCCGCCGCCCCGGGAAATAGCGCCTGCATTAACAGACAATCTTCATGGACCACGCGGTCTAGAAACGATTCCTTTTTGCCAAGGAGGACACCATCGGAAGGCCAGGGAAAACAACTGTTGCTAAACGCGATCGCGAAAAGGCTTTGCAGCAACGCCGCAAGGAAAAAGAAGCCAAGCGAGCGGTTCGCAAGGCTGAGAAAGACTCACGTCCTTCCTCGGGAGGGGAAGACGATCCGGATTTGGCGGGACTGCAATGGGGTCCGCAGGATCCTTTGTATTAGCGGCTCGTACGGCGAAGCCTACGTCACGACAACCGGCAATTCACGGGCCCCCATTCGCCTCATCTTGGAGGCGGAGACGTTCCGCGCGCGAAGCGTTGAACGCCCAGTTGCAGCATATCGTCGTTGAGATGCGACAGCGACTAGGCTGCCAGGCGCGTGGCCTATGCAGGACGCACAAAGCGGTCTGCAGTCAGTTCCGTTCGTAACCGTTCAGTCACGATACGGCGATAATCGATATTCTGTTTCTGCATCAGGACGATGCCGTCTGCATCGGTTAGGAGAAACAATGCTTCTTGAGTGACAAGCATCCGCTCCTGATCCCCGACGTTCAGACGGTATTGAGTCCGGCCGTCTGGGTTGCGGGCCGGTCCTACGACCAGTTCGGTCAATCCATCAATCACACCCTCCTGACCTCCCTCACAGAGCCGGACCCTCGTCCCGTCTGGAATCCTCATCCATGATTTGGTTCCATTGATAGGCGTCGTGGACATCGCACATCCTTTCTCCTGAGTGAACGCGAACGACAATAGAGTGAGATCGTACTGGGGACATACAGAACCACCATACTGGCGGCATCGACCGGCGTCAACTTCATACTTCTATTTGATCGAGGCGCCGACACCTATCAGAACCTGGCTGACATCGCTATTCCCTAACGGAATTGAAGACTTTTGCAATCGCGTAGGCCTGGGAAATTTCGCAAAAAGACGTGTACGAGATGGCTGCAGATTGGGCTTTACGATCGCGATGATCCTGCGGTGGGGGGCTGGGGCGTAAGAAATCCTACGCCCCAGAAGTTCCAAACACTGACTGAGATGCAACCTCTTTCATATGCTCACCGTAGGTATTGCCGTCCCCCGGCGAGTGGGATTTAATTTCGCCTGATATCCCTGGCAGCATCGCGCGCATCGTCCTTGGCATCTCGCTTTTCCCGCCGACATTCCGCATTGCTCTTATCGTCTGCTTTCTTGCATTCTTCCTTTGCATCCTTGGCTGCCTCACGACCCTCTTGCCGGGTGTCGCGCGCATCTTGCCGGTCATCCTGCCTGTCATCCCGCTTATCTCTCCGCTGCTCACCGCGGTCGCCGGCATAGGCCGGCGCCGACGTCCATGATAGGCCATCCATCACCACCAGAGAAGACAGAGCAAGCACGGTCGCTGCCAAACCCAATCCCTGCACCCAATCACCATTCCGTCGCGTCATGATCACTCCTTTCGTGAATGCCGCTATAGCTGAAGCAGTGTGTACGTGCATCCTCCACTTCCATGAACACTCAAGACTGATGAGTAAGACAACCCTATTTTTTATCCTGTTTTGTAAATTTCGTGCCTTCTAGCGACAGGTTGTACATTAGCCCCTTCTGGCCCAAAACGAAGGCCACGATCGGCTCTTTCAGGTTGTTCGTATCGATGGTTCCACCGGCTCCCAATGTCACCAGCGAGACCGAGCCGTCGACCCCCGCCTTCCAGCCCTCGCTTTCCCGGAAGCGTTTCAGCGCAACCTCATCCAGGAAAACAAGGTACACGGTCTTGATTTCCCCGCCGAGCTGCAATCCAAATGAACCCTGAAACATGTTGTAATAATCTGTGGTCTTGCCCGCGATTCGAAGCGCGCCTTCTCCATACTCTCCTCCGAATCCAGCTCCTCCCTTCAGGACTCTTGGAAACACCAGCAGGCCCTTGCTGCCATCCAGGAAACTCTTCCCGCCTTTCACTTCCTTCTCGAATTTCCCGATCGCCTCGTCAACGCCGGCATCGATCTCCTTCCCGGAGGCGGCCAAAGCGGAACCACCAAACAACCCCACAAACATGAAGATTGATACGCCGAGCATGGTGACGAACTGTACGCCGCAAGAGACCTGCTTCCGCATCATGAACGCTCCTTCCTCAAAGAGCCGGCACGGTACCGACCCGTTAACTGCTATATGGACGGGATACACGTTACTCGAAGTATTTGTGATACGAAACTGTCAAAACTAACAGTCTCGCCATGCTTCTCTCTCATCATCCGTTGCCTCCGGTCAATCGTCCCTGCCCGTGGCTATTTCGTCACCGCAATCGACTTGCGGAAGAGCACCACGCTGTAGGAAAAGAAGGCCAGGCCGATCGCCGACACCATCGCGAAGTTGCGCCAGACGGCCATGAAGCCGCCACCCCGGTAGATGATCACTTGTGAGAAGCTGACGAAATGCCGTGACGGCAGGAAGTAGGTGATCGCCTGCAGCCATGCGGGCTGGCTTTCCACCGGTGTGGATCCTCCGGACAGCAACTGCAGCACGACGACCATCAGCACGATAAGCAGCGCAAACTGCGCCATCGATCGCGAGATGGTCCCGAGGAATACCCCGAGCGCAGTCGCGAAGAACAGGTAGAGTAGAACGCCCGCGAACCACAGCGGCATCGAGCCCTCAAACGGCACGTCGAGAACCATGCGCACGACGAGAAAAAGCGATAGCGCCGTCGCGATGAGAATGACAAGACCGTTGGCCCAGACCTTCGCCATCGCGATTTCAAACGCGTTGAGCGGCATCACCAGCAGGTGCTCGAGCGTGCCATGTTCGCGCTCGCGGATGACCGCCGCGCCGGTCAGCACGATCGTGAGCAGCGTCAGCTGATTGATGATGCCGACGATGCTGGAGAACCAGGCCGAAAGACCGTTGGGATTGAACAGCTTGCGCATCACGAGGTTCATCGGCTCGCGCACATCGACATCGGCGCGCTTGAGGAAGGTTTCGGTGCGCTGGCTGATGATGTTTTTGATATAGCCGGCTCCGATACCCGCCTGCTGCATGGCGGTCGCGTCGATGTTCAGCTGGATCTCCGGCCGGCGCCCGGCCCGCAGGTCCCGCTCGAACCGAGGCGGAATCACCACGACGAACATGTAGCGCCCTTCGTCCATGGACCGCTCGATCTCACCGGCCTGAATCACCTCCGGATACTGAAACCGGGGCGGATAGAACGCTCCGAACAGCTCCTTCGATAGCGCTGAATTGTCCTCGTCGGCGAAGGCGATCGAGGCGTTGTTGACCTCGTTCGATGTTCCGGTCGCCTGCTGGTAGATCGTCCACGTGAAGGCATAGAGCACGAACACGATCAGTACCTTGTCGCTCAGAACGCTCTTGAGTTCCTTGATGCCGAGCCAGAAGATGTTGACCAACGATCTCATGGCTACTTCTCCTGCTTGTTCAGCGCGAATGTGCTGATGGCCAGGAGTACCGGAATGCAGCCGAGGAGGTAGATCATGTCGGTCAGCATGAGATCGAGTCCGAGTCCCTTCGTATACGCACCCAGGCTTGCATGCATGTAGTAGGTCGTCGGCCAGATCGAGCCCATGACACGCGCGCTACCCTCGAGCGTCGAGACCGGCTGCAGCAGCCCCGCGAATTGGATGGTCGGCTGAATCGTCAGAATCGCCGTGACGAAGACCGCCGCGACCTGCGTGCTCGTAAACGTCGACGTCACCATGCCGATGCCCGTCGTGACGATGACGTACAGCAGCGTGCATAACGTGAGGAACAGGAAACTGCCCTTGACCGGGACGCCGAAGACGAGCCGGGCGAGCGTCACGAGAATGAAGAAGTTGATCATGCCGATCGCCACATAGGGCAACTGTTTGCCAACCAGGTACTCAAGCCGTCCCGTCGGTGTGACATAGAAGTTGATGATCGAGCCGAGCTCTTTCTCACGCACGATGCTCACGGTCATCAGAATCGCCGGAATCAGGATGAGGAGCAACGCCGGCACGCTCGGGACGATCGAGTAGATGCTCTCGAACGTGGGGTTGTACATGTAGCGTTCCTCGAATGTCGGCGAGAACTGGGGCGGACGGGCGGCGAGGCCGTTCGCGGGGTCTGTGATGAGCCTGTTCTGGACGCCTTGCACATATTGCGCAATTGTCTCGCCGCGAAATGGATTTGCGCCGTCTACCTGCGCGAGCACGTCCGGGCTGCTGCCGCGGCGCAAGTCTCGGCTGAAGCTCGGCGGAATTTCGATCACGGTCGAGACCTCGTCGGCTCTCAGGCGCCTCAGGGCCTCGACGTCGGAGTAGACCGGCTCCTCCCACCGGAAGTACCGGGAAATCGCACGGAACTGCTCGATGTAATTCCGGCTGTCCGGGGTCTGGTCCCGATCGAAGGCGGCAAGACGGACACGTTCGACGTCGGTCGTGATGCCGAAGCCGCAGACGAACATCAGAAGCGCCGATCCCAGGAAGGCAAACGCGAGCCGTATCGGATCACGCAGAATCTGAATCGCTTCGTTACGGGAATAGGCGAGCATGCGTCGCAGTGGCAGAGGCAGCACTCCGGTTCCGCGCGCCGAGGCGGAAGGGGACGGCGTGACCGCGGGTGTGTCGCTTACCGTCTTGGTCGAAACCGCGCCCGCGGGCGCCTGCGCGATTGCATCTTCCATGTGACCGATGAAGGCGTCTTCGAGGTTCGCCGCGCCGCGGTCATCGATGAGCTTTTGCGGAGAGTCGCAGGCGAGTACCTTGCCGGCGTGCATCAGCGAGATGCGGTCGCAGCGCATGCCCTCGTTCATGAAGTGCGTCGTGACGAAGATCGTCACCCCCTGGTTGCGCGAGAGATCGACGAGCAGATCCCAGAAGCTGTCGCGCGCGACTGGATCGACGCCGGAGGTGGGCTCGTCGAGAATCAGCAGTTTGGGCTCGTGGAGCACCGCCACTGCCAGTGAGAGTCGTTGACGCAGTCCCATCGGCAGCGAGTCGGCCAGCGCGTCAAGGTGCGGTTCCAATCCAAAACGCTCAACCAGTCCGGCAATGCGGGCTTTGGCCTTGTCGGAAGGCATGTGAAACAGGCGCGCATCCAGCACGAGATTCTCACGGACGGTCAGCTCGCCATAGAGAGAGAACGCCTGTGTCATGTAGCCCAGATTGCGACGGACTTCCATGCTGCCGGCCTCGACGGAATTGCCGAACAGCGTCGCCGTGCCTTCGCTGGGAGGCAGCAGGCCCGTCAACATCTTCATGGTCGTCGACTTGCCGCAGCCGTTCGAGCCGAGAAAGCCGAAGATCTCGCCGCGTTCGATCTTCAGCGTCACGCGATCGACCGCGGTGAAGCTGCCGAACCGCCTCGTCAGACCATGCGACTCGATCGCGATTTCTGGATTGTCGCTCACGGGACGCGGCGGGATGACGAGCTCGGCGTGGCCCCGGCGCTTCTCTTCCGGCAAGAGCCTGATGAAGCACTGTTCCAAATCCGTGGAACCCGTGCGCGCCATGAGGTCTGCCGGCGTGCCCGTCGCGAGGACCTTGCCGGCGTCCATCGCAACGATCCAGTCCCACTGCTGTGCCTCGTCCATGTACGCCGTCGCGATGACGACGCTCATGCTTGGACGACTCTTCCGAATGTCGTCGATGAGCGTCCAGAACTGGCGCCGTGAGAGAGGATCGACGCCTGTCGTCGGCTCATCGAGAATGAGCAGATCCGGTTCGTGGACCAGAGCGGCA
This sequence comes from Nitrospira japonica, assembly GCF_900169565.1. Taxonomy (NCBI): domain Bacteria; kingdom Pseudomonadati; phylum Nitrospirota; class Nitrospiria; order Nitrospirales; family Nitrospiraceae; genus Nitrospira; species Nitrospira japonica. Next base: position 284,257 of record NZ_LT828648.1, read on the forward strand.
CACAGCCCTACCTTCTGCTTCATGCCTCCCGAGAGCTTTCCCGCGGGGCGGTCGGGAAAGGGACCCAGTCCCGTCGCATCGAGCAGCTCCTTGACCTTGGCCAGCCGCTCGCTCGGCGAGAGCCCGAAGAGCTGCGCCATGAAGTCGACGTTGTCTCGGACACTCAACTCCAGATAGAGATTCTTGCCGAGGCCCTGCGGCATGTAGGCAATCCGCGGGCAAACGGCACGCCGGTGCCAGACCTTCCGCATATCGCCATTGAGCACGTCGACCTGTCCCTGCTGCAGTTTCTTCGATCCGGCGACGAGCGCCAGAAGCGTCGACTTCCCGACGCCGTCCGGCCCGATGATGCCGACCCTGATCCCGCTCGGAATATCGAGCGAGATCCTGTCGAGCGCAAGCACCTTGCCGTAACGATGCGTGACGTCTCGAATCGAAGCAACCTGTTTGCCGGCCGGCAACGGTTGTGCAGTGACGGTCATAGAAATCCTATTTGGAGGTTGCCGCGGCCTCGGGCGCTGTCGGCGCAGCGGGTTGAGCGCTGCCGGACTTCGGCAAGTTGACCACATCCTTCTGAAGCCAGGCCGGCCAGACGGCTGCGTCACTCAGCTTCACGTAGCCGACGCCTCGGATACCTGTTTTGATACGCTCGATGTACTGTTCGACGAGGTCCGGGGGCACCTGAATCTTGACGCGGAACATCAGTTTTTCGCGCTCGCTCTTGGTCTCGACCTGCTTCGGCGTGAACTGGGCCTCCGGCGAGACGAAGCTAACGTACGCGATCGCCGATCTGGTCGGGTTGTAGTCCACCGTGATGCGCGCCTCCGCACCAACCTTGAGCGCCGCAGCATGTTCTGCCGGGAGGAAAAGTTCCATGTAGACATTGCTCAGGTCCACGATCGTCAGCGCCTTGCCGCCGGGGCCGAGAACCTCGCCCGGCTCGACCAGGCGATACAGCACGCGGCCGGCCGTCGGCGAGACGAGCGTCGCATCCCTGATGCGAGATTCGGTCTTGGCCACACTCGCCTGAGTCACTTCGATCTGCGCCTGGGCCGCTGCTACCCCCGCCTGCGCCGCCGAGAGTGTCGCCGTCGCCGAGTCCAGAGCGGCCTTGCTGACGTCGTATTCGCGCTGTGACACGGCGTCCCCTTCGAGCAACTTGCGATCGCGCCTTTCCTCGATCTGCGCGAGCCGGATCCGGGCTTGTTGCTGGGCAACGGACGACTTGGCGGCTGCGAGCTCGTGTTTCGCGCCGGCCATGCTGGCCTTTTCCTTCGCCAGCTCCGCTTCGAGCGTTACCGTGTCGAGTTGAACCAGCACGTCACCCTGTTTGACGAGATCGCCCTCCTTTACCAGGATCTTCTTGACCCTAAGCGGTTCCTTGGCGGATGCGTCCACCAGCGTGGCCTCGATCCGACCGTTGCCCGACACGATTCCCGGAGGGAGCGCGGACTGCATCGACTTCCAGTGTTGATAGCCCAGCACTCCCCCACCCGCCACGACGATCGCGACGACGATCCACTTCTTGGAAAGTTTGACGGCCATGGTGCTCTACCTCACGTGTTTCACTTTGCTATCGGTTCGAAAGCATTTCTTGGGAAACGTGTGGAAGGATGGACAAGAACCCCAGCAAAAGCAAGTGGGGGAAGAGCGAAGGAATTACCTGGACATTGTGAGGGGTCGAGCCGGTTGGACGTGATTCACGCAGCGGGATTGCCGACGCCGATCAAGCCACCACGCGACGACAGGAAGGAGGACAAAAGACCCAGGCGCCAGCAAGGCCAGGAGGTACGGACAGAGGGCCACGACTCTGCGAAGCTCGAGACCCAGCCGACGCCGCTCCTCGGTCGCCCACCAGGCCCCATTGCGTTGTTTCATCAGCAACCCCAATAAGCCCCATATCCCAGCCATCTCTGTGCGGATACGTTCCCGTTCGCGCTGCAAAGGATCTGTGAAGCCGGTGCAGAATGTCCTCAGCCAGTCATGCCGAATCATGTCTACCGTGCCGCTTTCTGGCGCTCGAGCGCCTGCTGAACGTACAGCTCCAAGTCACACGTGGAGACCTTGACCAAGGAGAGGAGGTCCACCACAAAGTGCCCATCCGCCACCTCCGATACTCGAGACTCCGCGATTCCCGCCGCCTCCTCTGCCCGTGGAAGAAAGATCAACAGCGTCAGTGACATTCCTTCACGTACCGGTTGTGTGCCTGTGAGGTCGAGTCGCCCCAACCCACCGCCTATGAGCACTGCGTCGCCCATGACCAAGGTGCCGCGATCGATCCCGGAATACATCACCCGCAACTCGTCCGCATTCGACAGCCCCGATACGGGGTGTTCCGAGACATTTACCCATACGTTCTCGTTTTCCATCTTTCCTCCTTGTTTCAGATCTGTTCGGCCGTTCCACAATCCATCGATTGCCTGATCCAAGCGTATCGTGGCCTCCCGTCAGTCGATATACCGAAAAGGCATGGAGTCTTCCCCCTCGGATGAGTGGTGATCTTGAGTCGCATTTCGCGCACGTTTTCAGAAAGTAGCCCGAGGAACTGCCCGAACAGGCTTCCGGTCAGGCCCCCTCCTTCGAGATACCCACTCCGAGGCATGTGCAAACTCTCCGCATTCGCTATGCTTCACCTGTCAGGCATTGATCAACCAAGGAGGGTTCAAAGGTGCATACTCAGAGCAACGGACTACGTGAGAGACTGGCAACCCTTTCAAGCAAGGAACTGATGGATGCGTTAATGGCAGCGGACATGCCAATGGGAGGGACGAACGCACAGCGGATTGACCGACTCCTCTCGATTGCTTCCCCGGTGGATGTGTCGCAGTTTCTCCCTTCATGACGGTGGAAATATCCGGTTATTCCTCGAAAGGTTCGACTTGCACTCACCGACATTTCAAGCGTAGGGTTCTGTCTAGCAACCATGAACCCACCACACGATGAAGCACAAAAGAACGCTTCCCACATCGTCGTAGCCTATGGGAGGATCTTGGAGGATAGTCCGACCTCCCTTACGATTCTCTTTCGTCCTGAATCAGACTTGCCGTATCCGAAATCAATAATCAGATCAGCTCTCGAACTACTCTTGCTCACGATAAGGGATGCTGAAACGCGAAAAAGCCTAGAAGCCTGCGATGTCTTACTAAATCGGTTCCTCCCCCAAGACGAGTACTGTGTGGCCTACCAGCAACGAGCAGGATTGGCGCAGGCGGTTGAACGGTTCAAGCCCGGTGTATCGGTCGATATCACCTTCTTGAAACCACTCGTCACCGAAGGAGCGACAAAGGAAGGTGAAGAGCGACTAGCCCAAATTGTTGAACAGTGGAAACGCGAATGTGATCGGACGGTGCTACGACACCAAGAGATCAGAAGGGACGTCGAGCTTGTTCAAAAATCAGGGGAAAAGAGAGGAGAATGAAGCAACGGAGTGGGATCACTTCTTGACTGTTCGGATAATGTATCTTCGTAACCGCCTCCCATCTTCCTGCCGTCAATGCCGTTGAACCCAGAGATGAGTTTCGAGGTACTGCTTCAGCTCTTGGTGGGTCGTGCAAAGGCTTTGGTGTCCCCAACGGGATTCGAGGGCTTTTGCAATGCCTCCCGTCTTTCCTGGAGTATTGTATTTCGAGGTCTTGTGAAGGCAGCCTAAATCCAAAAGCAGTCTATTTGCGCCGTCGAAACTCAATTGGCGAGGGCTGATCCGATAGAGCTGGACAAGTTACTTGACTACCTCGATCTCGCTCGGCTGCCAGCTCTTGTCGAAAAACGATTCCGCCGGAAAGTAGAGACGCAGGATCACGAACCAGCCCTTATCTCGGGTCGTCTGTATCCAATTACCCTCCTTTGCATCGGCCGGCTTTGAGGGACCGAAATAGACTGTCGTTGAGCCGTCTGAATTTGCCACCGCCGCTGGTGACGGGTACGTCTGACTACCCGCGCGCGGTGAGCGCTGTGGAGTTTGTAACATGGAGCGGGTTTGATTGTCATACACGGTGAACGACCAGAATCTACCGGCCGGGATGTCTTTCGGCAATGTCACACGGTATGTCTTGCCGCCATCAAAGGGATTACCGGTGGCATCCGCGAAGGTCATTAGATACTGGGAACCGGCATTGGTTAACCGCATGATCATGCCCGGTGAGTCCATCGTGTAGGCGTAATAGAACGCGGTCCGCGAGTCGAGGGTCCGCGCCCCTGTTGCTGGTAAGGGCATGATCCCGTCCTTCGTGACAAGCGGAGGCGGTGTTTGAAAGTCGAACCCGCCCTGCCACAGCATGTTGGACCACTTCGATCGTGGATAATAGGCCCAACCGGGGTAATCAGCTGCCCGAAAGTTCAGCACCCGCCCGGCCGCGTTACCAACGGCCGCGGCGTCGGTAAGGATTTTCTTCATTCGCGCGTCCGGCTTGAAGGGCTTGCCCTTGACGATGCCGATGGCTGCGAGTTGGCCCGAAAGCTCGACGTTGAAAGATGTTGCCGGCTCCATCTGCACCAGCTCATTGACCATCTCGAAGTAGGACAAGTCGTTTGGAGGAATAGTGTTGAACGATTTCCCACTGGCCTCGACAAACTTCGTTGGCGGGATGGATTGGTTGGCGCGCCCCGGCCTGACTTTACCCTCGAGGATTGCGGCCATGCTCGTGCCGAAGCCTCCGGGGATATACGGATAGATCTTCAGCGACTTCTTGATCGAGGCGACGGCAGGTTTGGGATTGTTGTTGTCCATGAACGCACGCACAGCGTAGAGCACATGCATGGTTTTCGAGTGGCCCACGTGGAACCCGCTCTCCGGAAGCGTCCCGTCATACCCTGGCGGCACAATGAGATACTTGCCTCCTTCGCCGCGATCGGGGCCAGGAAAGCCGATGTCGATGATCCAGCTGAACCACATGTCATTGATCGTGCCGAGCACCGCTGGTGGCGCCTCGATCACCAACGGACCGTTCGTGAGATCGAGAGCCGCAAGCGTGTAAATCGTGTCGGCATTAGCGGTCAGAAAGAGAGAGTTCGAATCCATTAACTCAGAAAAGATGACAACCGTGTTGTCTTCGGCTCCGATGCTCTGGAAACCCTTGCGAAGTGCATATGCCGATGCACCCGAGAAACTATTCATGAACGCGTCAAGTGCTCGCACGTAGTCCAAGTTGTTCTTGACCTTCTCCACGGTGGCATCAGTCGGCGCGCCGTCCCTGAATTCGAGCGCGCCGATGTGGGTCTCGACCCTGTCCGGCGTGGTGACGGACGTGGGAATGTTTTGCGCCTGAGCGGTCGTGAGGGTCATGGTGCCGGCGAGCACGCCCGCGATGAGATGCGGTTTGCGCCTGCGTATCATCACGCAGCTCCTTTCTGTTCTCTCCGTTCGTTAATTAGACGTGCTTCACACTTCGAAACTGTCCAGATTCCCTCTTCCCTCGCAGTTTCGACTTCGGCCGCAGTGTTGAAGTCATCAAAGTGGGCGCGCTGCCCTTCGAATGCCGGCGAACGCATAACAGAGTCCGATCACATAGACGACGATGCTGAGACCCTGCGCTGCAAGCCATGCGTTCTTTCCCGCTTGTACCGGCTGAAAATAGAAATTCGGCCAAAAATAATTACAGATGACAAAGCCTGCAGCGGCGCTCACGAGTGTAGCGATAAGGCCATAGGCGCAGAGCATAGGCGCAGTACTCTCGTGGCTGGAAATAGTCATTGACTCGCCCTGTCTGGTTATTGCCAGATAAACCAATCCAATGGCGATCATGCCGAGGCCCCCAGTCTTGAGCGTCAACTCGGCCAGAATCGCCGGACAGCCCCACCACAACGTCACATTTTCTAGAAAATCTGCCCCAACATTTCCGGTTTGAGCCCCGGCCATGTAGTGTAGGATCGGGACGAAGCCGGTCAGGAATCCAGTGATGAACAGGCCGAGCCCCCAACGAATAAATCTCCAGCTTAGTTCACTGGGGGTAACGGCGGCTTTGCTGCCCATAGCTATCGCCGCGCTTCTCATATGCATTCCCTCCTATCGCGAGAGTAACCACAGGACCGACGTCAGCAAGGGATAGTATTCTTTGCCATGCAAAGGTATCAAGGCGCCCTACGCATTAATTGCCATTTCACGACATTGTTTGTTAGGGTTCGCTCCCTATGAACGGCGGCCATCGGATGTGCGAGTTGGGGAGCTTCGTTCCCTATCTGCTGTCAAAGGGGGAACAGCCAGGAAAAGTACTCAAGAAGGTGGGCTTCCCCACCCATTTACTTCTTGATCCGGATGCATGGGTCCCTCGGGAACTATTTCTTACCCTCGTCAATGCTCTGTCATCCACGACCGGCGATCCACACTGCGGCATCCACGTTGGTGAAATGGAGTCTTTCGTACAGTTTGATGCCTTTGGAACGGCCATTCTCAATGCTCCGACGCTGCGGACAGCGATTAACGTGGCTTGTCGCCGAATCACACTTATTCAGACGGGTACTGAGATTCGCTTGAGCGAATATCGCCGCACAGCACGCCTGAGTTACTCGCTTCTCGGACGGACAGGGGAAAATCCGGCGCAGTACTTCCAAGGCGTCCTTGTGTTTTTTCAAAACATTCTCGCTCTGACCGGCCAACCGGCCGTCGTCGATGTCGCATTCGATCACGTACCGTGCCGAAAATCAGATGAGCTGGAACGGGTGTTTGGACCGCGGTTGGTCTTCCGCGCGGGAGAGAACGCTGTAGTGTTCGATCGCGGGCTCCTCGACTTACCACTGCAATTCAGCAAAACTGCGATTCAGATCCTTCCTGATAGGCCGGTTGAGGAAGAAGTCGTTCGAGCGGTGCTCAGCAACATGTCGGATCAGTTGGTCTACGAAACACCCAGTCTCGAAACTACGGCCGGCGTTTTAGGCCTTCATCCCCGTACGCTCGAACGACGTCTTACTGGATGGGGCATCCCATTTGAATCTCTGCTCGATGACTTCCGCCGAAACCGCAGTCTTCAACTCATCCACGAGGGGACACACACCCTGACCGACATTGCTTTCTTAGTCGGGTACTCAGATGCGGCGCATTTCACACGGGCATTCCGACGATGGACCGGCAGGCCGCCTCGAGACTATGTCAGGGGTCTACGGCTGAGTCGTGAGTTTAGTACGCCTAGACCACCCCAACGACATTCTTCCCATGTTGTCATTGCCGCTGACGGTTAGTTCGACGAAGTAACCGGATCACGACGCCCAATCTAGTGATTCTATGGATGCATGAGGCAACTCATCGCGGCACGCGCCCAGATAAGGAGCATTACCGGTAACGGTAAGGGCAATCAATGTTGCCTGAGAACAGGCGAATAACAGGCTGCGATCGGGCGCCCACGAGTCGGGGGAAAGGTCAGAAAACAGCTGACCCCAAAAACGAAGAAATGTGCTGAGGTACAAACGCGTCGCCCGCGAGGTGTACACCCCCAGCCCGCGGTTACCGAAGTTTCCAAGCCTGGAATACAAACCACGACAGGGAGCGTCACCGGTAACGAAAAGGCGATTCAATGCAGTCTGAGAACCGACAAGAAACAGACCTGGGATGACGCTATTGACAGCCTGGACGATCGCTATCGTTTACCCAAAACGTGTACTTCTCGCAATCGTCGGCTGCCGGAGGACGCGCCGCTGGAATCTGCTTCGACACTGGGGGTAAGGTTCGTAGATAGGCAATGATGGCGCGGAGGTCGACCTCGTCCCAATTCGACGCAAAATCCCAGATCATGCCCTGCCAGTGAAGCGTGCGGCCGTCGGGGGTCACTCCGCTGCGGATGGCACGAGCGATCTCCCGATCGCTCCACGCACCAATTCCGGTCGTGCGGTCCGAGGTGATGTTCCTGGTCCATAAGGTACCAAAGGCTTTCCAGCTAATCTTGAGCCCGCCGTAGCCTTCCGGACGGTGGCAGAATGCGCACGAGGCGACGGTGAAGAGCAGGCGCCCGCGCGTGACCAATGTGGCCTGTTCTGGAGACGGAAGCGCGTTGACGTTGGGAGTTGGAATACGATCCAAAACCTGACGAGCGACCCGTTCAGGGGGCAGGAAACCGACAGCGGGAAGGTGATACACCAACCAGCCGAGCAGGAAGCTTGCAAGAATGACGAAGACGATTCCGGCTCTCTTCCACCCGTGTCCAAGCTCTCGTGGCCCGTCACGCATTTCAGCGAAGCCGAATGCCACGATGCCCAGGATCAGGATGACCCATTGGGTGTTGATGAGAGCGGCTTGTGGCCAACCACGCGCAGCGACGTCTCCAGTTTGTCCGAAGTTGCCTTCAACGAATGTCAGGACGGCTGGTGGAAACGCGGGCCATCGAGGATCCTTAAGTTTCATGCCGAACGTTTCTAAGACGCCGTAATGCAGCGGAGGGGGGATCCGGCTCGTGACTGGCGGCAGTGATTTCAAAAAACTGGCAATCGCGTTGGCATCCTCATCGGGCAAGGCGTGCAGAAAATTCCACGGCATGTCGAGGACATTCAGAATCCGATCTGGGGTATGGCCGTTTCTCAAAGCCTCAATAATTTGCCCGTTGCTCCATGCACCCAGTCCGGTCGTGCGATCGCCGGTCAGGTTCCGGCTGACCAGATGCCCATGTGCACCCACGTCAACCCGCATCCCACCAGCTAAATAAAAGTCATCGCTCCTATAGATGCCAGTCCGGTTGATCTGTGTGTGGCACAGGCCGCACATCTGAGCATGAACCAAGTACGCCCCACGTTTGATCGGATCGGCGGACTGTCCGGGCCCATCGAGAACTCCCCCCGGTTCCCAGGGGGCCGTACGTGCTAGCGAAAGGACATAGTTGACGACGTCCCAACGCTGCGTCGGGCTTAACACGGTTTCAAATGCGGGCATAGGACTCGGCGCCAGTCCTATGGTAATCCGCAACCAAATTTGCTCCGGATTAAGACCTCCACGAAATGTCCACGGCGCGGAGAGGTCGCGCGACATGATCGTATGGCCGTTCGTATCTTTCATCGGAATCAGGCCCCGTCCTTGGGGGCCATGGCAGACGCTACATCCAGCTCCGACAAAGTATGCCTTCCCACGTTCCAGGCTGGCCGCATCGCCTGGGACCTGAGGCGAGATCTGAAGCGGTTGAGGCGGGGTCTTCTGAAAGACCGGAGACAGCGTCTTGATGTGAGCCACGACTTCGCGGATCTCTTGTTCCGTTAACAGATCTCGCCAGTACGGCATGGCACTTGCGGTCAGCCCGTTCGTCACGACGCGAACCAAATCCTCGTCGGTTGGCGGTTGTCCAGGCGGCGTCGACTTGTACTTGAATTGGCCTTGAGTGAAATCGCGTGGGTGGGGAATTAGCGAAGGGGCGGCCGGTCCGTTCCCTCGACCGTCCGGCCCATGACAGACCGCGCATCGCTGGGCGTAGATCCTTGGGCCGGGTGGCGTGTCAGGGGGTAGGCCGGTGCCTGGTGGCCAAACAAGGTCAGCATAGTGAGCCGGATCCGGTTGCCACAACTCAACGGGATCAGCATAACCGATTCGAGCGTACAGCGAACGCGTGACGTCTAGAAGGAGGAGGAGTCCGAGCGTGACCAGTACAACACGTTTCCGCGAAAGCGACATCCAGCCCATGAGCTGAAAACCTCGCAGGAACTTTGTTGCCAATATATTCTGAGCTCGGGAAAGAATCCCTGTCAACTGGAGCGAACAGGATCAGTGTGCGATGCTTCCGAGGATGCTGGCCCCGTGTGGCTAGACCCCAGATCGGAACCTTCAAATGCCGTGTGTGCAGGCCTATCGTCTAGTGCCGAGGTCGGTTCGTGGGCAACCCTCCACATAAAGTGCATGACGTTTCCGTCCTTGTCGGTACGCGTAAATACAGAGGCGCAACTCCTCCGCGAGTTCCTCTGGTGTCGACATCTCTCCACAAATGAAAGTGGTTGGGGATTTATTTGTCCGGACCATCCACAGGTTGTCTATCGACCCCCTTCAATTCGCCAGCCGTTCCCCAACCGATTTCTAGGGCTGTCAGGGTTGAGAGCATTCCCCGGTCCCAAGGGATTGTTGAGCGAATCGGGAGACAGCGGACTCCCATACCGGCCAAGCGGATTATTGATCGAATCCGGATCCAGGGTGTTAGTGCTCAACTTCCCACGGTAATGACCTTCCCGGTCGTACAACCGTGGCGCATCGGTGGCCAAAGGATTGGTCGCCGAATAGGGACTGATCGGGCTTCCATATGGGCTTAGCTCATTTCTGAGACTGGTCGGGCTGAGCGCGCCGTGAGGGCCGACGTCGTTGAAGATGGAGCTTGGATCAGTGGATTGTCGCTCAGATCGCCGAGGTATTCAGCGTGAGCAAGAGGCGCCAGCCAGACGAAGGCCACGACGAGTATCCACATGGGGCACCTCCTGGCGAATGCGGACATGATCCTACGAGGTTGTCGCTATCACCGTCACTACGAGTTGGCTGACCAGTTTTTCCATCGGCCACTTCCGCACGTCAACTAAGCCGGCCATCAGGAGTGCGTCCGCCTCCTTCTCGATCTTGCGGTAGTCGTTGCCAAGTAAGGCTTCGTGAGCCTCATCCGACATGATGTCCGGGCACGCTACATAGTCGTCCCGCTGTTGGTCAGAGATGGGACCAGCCAGTACCCGGCAGTCCTCAGCATAGTCCAACTCCGACTCCAGCCAGTGGGAGACGAGGATGTCCCGTTCTTCGTTGGTCATACGGTCCCCATACTTCTTCAGGGTGACAAAGAGTCGCTTGGTCTGAGCCTCGAACTGCGCGGAGCGTGCGGAGGCCTCGTCCTGATCAGCCGTTCTGAGGCTTCTCCAGACTTCTACACGACCCTTGAAATGCTGTCGAAGCTTTCGAGGAATGTGAACGCGACGATAGAACGTTGGACGGGAGGAATGCCGAAAAACTGTAGACATAGAACCCCCCAAACACCGTAGCTCATGTGGATAAGAGCTACAATTCCGTGAGGGATCTGCGTGCGAATCGTCTCTGCTGGAGCGTATTTTGTGAGCTTTCTGGTGTCCCCAACGGGATTGGAGGGCTTTTGTAACGGTCCTGATCGCTCATGGGGTATCTCTTTCCGGGGGTTTGTGAATGCGGCATGAACTGCGATTTACGACTTTCCAGAATCCAACATCAGACGACCTAACCTCACAAGAAAACTCGTCCTCCGTGGAGTGAGGGCTACCAATATATTGGCAACCCTCACTCCACTGGCATTCGATTTAGCACCTTACTATCTCTTAAGGCCCACTTCCGTCACGGAGCAAACGTTCCAACAAACGCCGCAGGACGGTCTGTGGCATCAAAATAGAGCCGGAGCCCCACCGCATTATTATGACTGCCTCCGGGCCCGGAACACTTGGTAGAGTCGGGGTTGGTTCCGATCCGCGCAGAGACCTTCAGGCTCAGAACATCGGTGGTCCCATTGAAACTCACTGCAGGGAATGCGGGAAAAGCGACACCGACCGCTGTCGCGAGATTCTCATTTCGCGTCACACCGGTAATACAGCGCGTCAGCCCTTCAACCACTAGAGTCGCGTTCTTGTATACCTCGGCGCGCACATCAAATTGAGTGCCTTGATCGTCGCTATTCTTGAGCCCCACCCATACTTGAAGAGCGCTGAGTGTCGTGAGGTTTCCGTTGTTTGGCGTCGGGAGACTGGTAGCCCATGTACCAATTTCTTTCCAAAGATTGCCCCCATTGAACTTAAGACCGGCTGAATCCCGATACTTGGGAGCCGTCGCGGTAGGGGCAGTGGCATTCACAAAGAGGGTTGGCGGATTAGCGTTCGGGCCATTCCCGTGCAAGAAATAGTCGGCTATTTCAGGCGGAACTGCTGTAGCAATCTTGGCTACAAAACCGTCTTCAAGTCCACCGCCATAAGTGGGCTGGAGCGGGGTATGCGTCGTGAAGTCGCTTGCTCGAGTAACACCCGTTACATAGACATTCTCTTGGGAATCTACGGTAATCCCTAACCCACCACTAACGCCTGTGCTCCCTGTGAAAACCGTGAGGCTCAAGAGGTTGCTTCCGTTGGCATCAAGCTTTGCAACAATGACATGGTTGAAGGGAGCGCCTAGTGAGCAGCGGTCAATCTGCAACGGATGCGAGAAGTCAGGGATACGACATGAGTTTGTTGGGCCGGTGAGGTAAATGCGATCCGCCGGATCCAATGCGACGACCGAACCAAAATCGTCACCAACGCCTCCGAATAGAGTGGAGAAAATCAACGCGGTTCCCGTTGAATTGATCTTTGTGACGAAGTAATCGTGAGCGGCGAGCGTTGATTGGAATGGAGTACCGGCCAGCGGGAAAGTCGATGATCCGGTGACGCCTGATACGACAGCATTTTCTGCGCTATCCAATGCCAGTCCTGCCGCTAATTCATCACTGCTGCCACCTAGATAGGTTGAATAGATTAGCTGTGTGCCTGTAGGGTTTAGCTTTGCTACGATTGCATCAACGAGGCCTCCAAACGTCGGCTGAAAAGAAGTAAGCGCAGAGATCGAGCTTCCCGCCGTGCCGGGAAAATCACTCGAGAATGATCGACCAGCAACATGGGCATTTCCTGATGAATCCACACGGACCTTTGCAAGTTCATCTCTATCATTTCCTCCCAAGTATGTGGCATAGACGATTTGTGAGGAAGAGATGTCTAACTTCGCGAGAAAGCCATCCTGCACACCTCCACCATAAATGGACTGAGCAGAGCTGGGTGTAACACCCGGGAGGCTGGTCGAATTCGTATTTCCCGCGAGATGAACAATTGAACCGCTTGCATCGACGGCGATTGACCTCGGGTTCTCTTGACCAGAACTTCCATAGAAAGTCGAATACAATAAAGTTGACGCGTTAGAATCAAATTTTGAGATGAACGCGTCGGCGCTACCGCCGTGAACAGGTTGAAGCGCCCCAGGTGTGATGGGAAATGTTGATCCACTTGTGCTTCCGGTCAACCATACATTTCCTGCGCCATCAAGAGCTACAGCAGGCGTATTGTCACTAAAGGTCCCCCCTAAATAGGTCCAAACAAGCAAAGAGCCGCTTGGACTCACTTTCAGAAGAAACACGTCAAGCGAACCGTTGTAACTCGAGTCATAAGGTATCCCGACGACAGGTAAAGTAAGTGCGCTAAAGGCATGTCCGACGACCCACGCATCACCAGAGGAATCGACGGCAACATCGTGGGCATTGTCAATTCCTAATCCTCCTATGAAAGACGAGTAGATTATTACAGGGTCGATCACAATTGTCATGTTTGTGTCATACGCTGCGAGTTGGATGCCAACCTCGCTCTCTGAACTGGTGGAAATTATGTAGTTCGCCTCTACAAGTGTCTTATGTCCATCCGCTCCTAGCTGGTACACAACCGGTTTCTGCAGCTTTACTTCCCCGAGTGCCGTGGTCAGCAACAGATCTCCGCTCTTGGCCAAGTGAACATTCGAGTTGCCTTTGAACGCCAGCCTAATCTGAGTCGGATCGGCCCCTGGAGATACAATGAAATCGTATTCAAGCCGACCTTGGTTGCCGTAATAGGCGACGTCGATGCCCGGATACACATCCTTGTAATGCACCTGTGCGTAGGTCGGAATCTTTGTGTGCCACTTAGTGGGATCGGGGCCAATGAAGTAGTTGACGATCCCGGGTAGTTGGTCCAATCCTTCGATCGCTGGATTTGGGTTAACTCCCTCTAATGCCATCCGCACGATGCTCTGCTTGATGGGTGCAGACTCCGTCTTCATGCCGAGATCATCTGTATTCGTCAGTGGCTCACGTTGCTGAAGCACCATCACAGATTCGGTTGGGGTGAGGAATAAGGTGTAGCCGTTTCCGCGGGAGATGAATTTTACGGAATCATCCGTCTGACCCTGATTGGCTTCAAAACTCAAAGGTGCCTTCATAAGAGGGGCAATTACTTGCGCGCTATTCAATGGAGGGTTCATTGACGGCGGATGACTAGCCGCTTCGCAGATTAGGGGAGTTATCCAACCGATTACCAGGACTGTCACGACCCCAAGTTGCCTTGCTCCCTGCAAGTTTCTCATGATTGCTCCTTTGGTTATGTGCGATCTCTCATAGATCCGCACGTTCTGCAAGGACTAGCTAACATGGTAGAAAAAAGGCTGACGCACCCGAGTTCGGGGAGGTCAGCCTTCGTGCCGCCAGTTGGGCTTTGCCAACTACGTGTCGATCTGGCTACGCTCTGTGGATTGCCACATGTTGTTGGAACGCCGCTTGCTGATGCGGGTTCAGTTCCTGATTCACCGACATGCCTTGGACTCCACCTTGTGTGAATCGAATAGTCACCGTGCCGGTATAGCCATGCTCAGAAAGCTTACGGAGCGTTTGCTCGGCCCATTGCATCGTCGGCTTCACATCTCCCATCATCCTCCTCCATACGAAGCGGAGTGAAAACTCTTACCCGTCGGAATTAGGCTGTAACTCCAGATCTCCAGGTTGAGCACTGGCTCCACGTATGTCGAATTCAATCTAAGCGTTTCGTGTTTGTCATGGGGAATGACAAAGGGTAACGCGGTTCCTGCAGGATCACGTGCAGGGCCTCAGTCACTGTATTACGCTAAATCGTGCGTATCATGCGAAGGAATGAGGCTCTATTTCTATGCGCCATCCGGCGTAGGTAGAATAATTTATTTGCTGCAGGCTGTATCCTCATAAATGGAGGTGCTTTCCATCCTGATGGATGAAGACGATGGCTTCCGCTCGCGTCTGTACCCCTAGGCATTGATAAATTCGCTGCAAGTGCTTCTGAACTGTCCTCGGACTGATTGACTCCTTTTCGGCAATTTCCTTGTTTGACATGCCGTGAATAAGCCATTTGAGAATCTCTTGTTCCCGCTTGGTTAAATCATTACCCATTGGTCAGGCCATTTATCCCTTACAGGAAACCGACTGTACTCGTAAGAGATACCATGGCTCCATACGTCACCAGGCGTAAATACTTATACCTATACAATGATGATGCATGCCTATTTGCATTTCCTCGTAGGATTCAGGACAATGCGCGGCACGCTGCTCCAGGCATAACCAAGGGAATGCTTGGTGAATAGGCTCACCCACCACTCCACAAGGCAGGCGCTAGAGTTTCTTCGCGAGCTATATGTTCTTCGCTCGTGGGACGCCCTTACCACACATATCGTGGAATCGATTCCGACACTAATCCCGACTGGTATTTGCTCCTACAACGAAATGAGCTCTCGCCGTCGACACGCCACGTACAAGATGTGGCCCGCAAACCGAACGATGATTCCTGATGCTCCGGAGATCTTGGGGCTATATTCTCACCAACATCCTTTAGTAACGCACATGGAGCGCACCAAAGATTTCAGATCTCAAAAAATCACGGACTTTCTTTCTCAGCGACAATTCCGCACAACAGAGCTCTTTAACGAGCTATATCGACCGCTACAGATTCCCTACAACATGGCAGCTGGTCTCGCATTGGACCGCAATTGTCTCGTTGCTCTTGCCCTCAATCGTGATGGAAAAGATTTTACGCCTGACGAGTTGGCTATCCTGGAACTTCTCCGACCACATGTGCGGCAGGCATTTGCAAACGCCAGCACCGTCACCAGCATGCTCGAGGAATTATCAGCACTCAATCGAGCGATGGAGGAGATCGATCGTGCGCTTCTCGCCTTTACGGAGGAAGGACGGATTCAATGGGCTACGAGTCGAACCCGGCGAATGATGAAAGAATACGGATTTCCTTGCCAACGCCCTTCAAAATGGCTACCAAGTCCTCTGCGCGAATGGACAAAAAGCGCACTCGAGAAATTGAATCGTTCGAGCGACTTCCCGTCTGCTCTCCAACCCCTCATCATCGCCAAAGGTGATCGCAGTCTGATCATTCGGTTGGTGCGGGACGGCATCAGATTGCTGCTATTTTTCGATGAGGTTAGCGCAGAGTGCAGCGTGGAAGAACTCGAGTCACTCGGACTAAGTCGTCGTGAGACAGAGATTTTGTCTTGGGTGGTTCAGGGGAAAACCAATCCCGAGATCGGAGCGATTCTGAGCATCAGCTCCCGGACCGTCCAGAAGCACCTAGAACACATTTATAACAGGCTAGGGGTAGAGAACCGACATGCGGCAATTATCACGTCAATGGCAGTGCTGCGGCGAGAACGCGCCGGCTGTATCGCAGGCAGGTGACCTTCTCATGAGCAGAATGTTCGCCACACATTGGCGACTCTACCGTACTAAGAGGCACTATTTACTATTGATAATTTCACAACGGGTGCCTATCCGCTGGGACGAGGACCAAGCTCGAAAATCCCAGAGTAAATACCGTCCAGACAGGTGGTTCTGATTTTGCTGCGGAGAGGAAAAGCTTTTTGCAGACTACGTATTTCTACCTGGTGTCCCCAACGGGATTCGAACCCGTGTTGCCGGCTTGAAAGGCCGGCGTCCTAGGCCAGGCTAGACGATGGGGACCCGAGTGGCAGGCTACCGAGAGACTGGACTCTTATCACACTCTGGGCCGACCTGTCACTAGACGATCGCTCCAGGTCGCGTTTTGCCGTGCATCTGGGGTAGGATGAGCATTCGGCTTGCCGCCTGGATGAAGGAGTATGACATGACCCCTCTCCCGCGACGTACCGCGTGGACCATTGTGCTGGTTCTGCTCAGCAGCTTATGGCTGAGCCACTGCGCACACGACACCTATCAAGAACGCGCCGATCTCATCAAGGACCATACGGAAGCCTTCTACAATCACTTGAAAGCCAACCGGATCGAGGCGGCCATCCGTGAGAACGAACAGATCGAAGCTATGGCCAGCCGGATGGGAGAAACGGTCAGGAAGCAGGCGGCGAAGCAAGGTACGACCCATGTGGAACGCGAATTTGCGCTCATGAAGACCGCCAGTGAGACGGCCGCCACCAACTGGCTTGCCCTGGGCCAGTATTTTGCCATCAAGAAGCAGTACCCGCAGGCCCGCGCCACGTATCAACGCATCATCGACACCTATACCAACCCGACCGACCGACCATATCGGGAACAGGCGGCTCGCGCCCTGGCGGATTTGGACATTCTCAATCCTCCGGCCGCATCTCCCGTAAACCCGTGACCGAGCGGCCGTCCACCCACCGCTCCGGTTTCATCCTGCTCGGTCTCGTCCTACTCTCGTCGCCGGGCTGCCTCCACAACATTCACGTGACCCCCTTGCCTCAGACGGAAGCCCAGACCACGATTCCCGCCTCGGCCCAGGTCGTGGTTCCGTTCCTCGCATTGGAAGGGGCCGATCACATGCCAGGAATCGGATCGCTGGACTGGCCGGTCAAGGATTTCCATGCCGCGGCCATCGATTATTTCGCCAAGCGACGGACGTTCCTTTCCGTCGGCGACGAACCCGCCGCTCTCACACTCACCATCAAGGCTTGGTTGACCATGAGGTCGCGGAGCTCGTACGTGTACAAGCTGCGGTTGGAATCAGATCTCGGTCCGGCTGGCGAACCCCCGACCAGTTCCTATCTCTCGGAGAAAACTGCGATCGGATCGAGCGTCCGTTGGGTCACGGCGTCGGACAGGGACCCCATCCAACGGGCGGTTCAGGAAGCGTTGGATGATTTGGCGCAACAAATCGAGGCGGACGCCAGGCTGCATGAAAGCAAGAAAAGCAAGAATTAGACGGGAATCGTGCTAAGGCGCGTCAGCGGGGTCGCCGGGCTCGGAAAATGAGCCAGGTGGCGGCGCTGCCGATTAGTGCACCGGATACCAACAAGGCGAGCGCGATTACCGGCGTGGCCAGTTGCCATGAGAAGCGTTCGCGGCGGCGAAGCTCGCGGCTCAGGTTGGGAACGTGGGTTTCCGCTCCCAGCCACGTCTCCGGGGACGCGGATTGCCGGGCTTTTGACAGAGAGATCGGGTCGCTCATCTCTTCCCTTGGCAGATGCCTGGTTCGCAAGGAATCAGCTGGTCGCCGTCTGCTCTCCGGCAAAGAGAGCCCAGGCGTCGCGTGCCTGATCGGGAACCGCCGCTTCATACTCTCCGCAATCGAGTCTGAGCGACACGTCGCCGAATGGCGCATTGACGTAAGAACAGTGGTGCGGCCGGTCCGGATCCGGATATCGGTTGGGTTGGAAATATCGGCAGGACACGCACATGCGAGCCACCGAGATTTCCCCTTTGTTCTGCAGCGTCCGAATGACCTTGACGAGAGCCTTCAGCAACGACGCTTGTTCCGCCGCAGGCAGCAAGCCGATTGCCATGGTCAGGTGATCAGGCGCTCCGGCGGTCGGACCACAGGCCCGCAAGCCGCGAGCGGTCAGCTCAACGGTCACGACCCGGCCGTCCTGCATGGTTCGGCGCCGGCGCACCAATCGTTTGCGTTCGAGCGTCGCCACCGCCTCCGACGCAGTCGGGAGTCGCACGACGAGTTCATTGGCAATCGTGGAGACCTGAGCGGTTCGTCCCGGTTTGGAGCGAAGCAGCGTGAGAATCTGCCGCTGCAGCGGACCCAGCCCAGGCCGGCCCTCGCGCCTCCAGCTGCGGCTTTTCATCGCCAGGCCGATTTTTTCAAATCCGGACGCCAACTGCACCACCATCGGTTCGGACGGTGTCGGAGTCGCCTCGGATGAAGGCTGGGCAGCCGGATCGATCATGTGCAATTCAGACATGGGGATTACACCAGCTCACATGCAGTTCGCGGGCAGTCTAGTGTGGAATTGAGGCTTTCGTCAACAGTCTGTCTCGTGCTGCGAATATTCAGATCGTCTCCCCTTACTCACATCCAACCCGATACCCATCCAGAATCGTCCCCTTCTCATCGGCAAAAAAATGCAGTTGGCAATTGAGGTTACTCCCATAGAGGGGAAACAAATTATACTCGTCCGCCTGGCCCGGCATCCGGTCGATGGCGAAATCCCACACCATTTCGGTTCTGCCGTCCGGAAGCTCGTGGGGATGAAGATTCGGCGGTCCCAATTCGAGATACAGCTTCTGCCGATCCCCTCCGATCCATCGATTCACCACGTCGTCCCAGGTCTGATACGGCCCGGATACATCCCGTTTGGCTTTGTCGGCCGCACATCCGGTCTGTAACAGAGTCAGGCATCCCGCCATCATCACTCCGAGCACCAGGGTGTTCCGTTTCAGCATCTTCTTGTCATCCATACGAAGAGCCTGCTCCCAACCGACTCATCGGGAGCGGGGGGAAGGCTCCAATGACACCCCGTCGAGATCCCGATCGAAGTCGATCAACACTTGCCGCGCCGCCTGGGACAGTCCCGCCGCCAACGCATCGGGAGCCCGGCCGGCAAGCGGCACCTCCTGACGGTAGCTGCGACGGAAGAGTACGGTCTCGTCCTTTCGGTCGTCGATCAGCAGCATTATCTCCACCCCGAGCACTGCTTGCGGCGATCCGCCGGACCGGTAGTCGCCATAGAATTCAGTGACGGTCGCATCCAACACATGCGTCGGCTCGACATGATTCATTCCGGTCAACACGAACCGAAACCGGTTCGACTTCGACAACCACCCCTGGACCTGTTGGGTCAGCAGGACACTCGGCGATACCAGCCATTCGTTGTAGAAATCATTGTCGTACTGCAACTCCCCCACCCGATACACCATGGCTCGACCGGCGAACAACGGCGAGACCCGAAACCGGCTGACCCTCAGAACGGCGGACCCGGCCGTGGGAGTCGGTTGGTGATCGGACCCGACGTCCAATGCGAACGACCGCTTCTCCGGATAGCTCTTGTTCAGATTGACGCAGCCGCCGAGCATCAGCGGAACGATCACGGCGCAGAGCACTTTCGTCTTCACGTCCCGAGCGGTCATCGCGGCACCGTCTGGGAGCGCGGCGGCGGTTCACCGAAGAGCACCTGTGACGGGTATTGCTCTATCGTCTTCGTGAGATACCGCAGCTCTTCGGACACGGAGCGCAGGTTCTCAAAGACATCGTCGACCTTTTCTCCCTGGCCGACGAGCAGCGCGTCGACCCGACGTACGCTTCTATTAACCCGCGCCATGAGATCCGGGAGTTGCTCGGTCGCGAGACGGACCGTCTTGGCCGTGTGGCTGAGGTCGTCGGCGGTCCGGTGGAAATCCTCCAGCGTCTTCGCGACATGCGGGCTGTCGAGCACTCGTCGCGCGTCTTGAACCGTGGCACGCAACTCCGTCATGACCAGTTTGGCTTCCGCCCCCAATTGTTCCGCCTGCACGTCCTTTACCAACCGCGTGACCGACAGGATCATGGCGTCCAGATCCTTGGTCACCTTCTCGAACTCGACTTGATCCAGTTTTCTTGCAATCGACCGGAGGTCGGTGCCCAGCTCCGAGATCGTGCTCGGAGCGGACGGAATATACGGTGTCTTCGGCGTCCACGCGATCGCCATGGGAGGATAGCGCTCGGGGTCGAGAAACTCCGACTCGATGTACAGGACCCCGGTGATACCCTGCGACGCCAACCGGAAGCGGAATCCCGCGTCGGCCGCGATCTTCATGATCGTCTTTTCGTCTTCCTCCGGCGAGCGCACCACGACGCTGGGACGGACGGACATCCTCACCACCACGACACCCTTGAATGGAAACTTTCCCTGGGTGTTCATGGGCAGATCGTATTCTTCCCGAGCCAGATGGATGGACTCGACCCGTCCGACCGGAACCCCGTGGATACGCACCGGGGCGCCGACTTCCAGTCCCTGCACCGACTCGATGAAGTACGTCTCCACCATCGTCTTGGCTTCGAACCATTTGCCGGCTCCCAAAAGAATGACGGCAAAAACGGCCAGACTGACCGCGCCGATGACGAACAAGCCGATCTTGAAGTACCGCGCTTTCTGACTCACGCTATCCCGATCGACCTCCGTACCAGGCGCTCAGCCTATACTGCGGCTTCGCGGTTGAAAAACTGCCGCACCCACGGGTTGTCCGAATGATCGCGCAACTCCTGCGGCTTGCCTTCGGCGATGATGCCTTTCGTTCTCTTGTCCAGCATGATGACGCGGTCAGCGATCGTGTCGATGCTGGCAAGCTCGTGCGTCACGACGACAAAGGTGATACGGAGCGCGCGCGCGAGACCGACGATCAGATGATCGAGTTCGGCCGACGTGACGGGGTCCAAGCCGGCCGAGGGTTCGTCCAGAAACAGGATCGGCGGATCCAACGCCATGGCTCGCGCGATGGCGGCCCGCTTTCTCATGCCTCCGCTGATCTCATCCGGCAGCTTGTAGGCCGCCGCTCCCAGGCCGACCAGTTGCAATTTCATCATGGCCACCCGGTCCATCGCCTCGTCCGGCATGTCGGTGTACTCCTCCAGCGGCAAGCGGACGTTTTCGAGAAGACTCATCGATCCGAACAAGGCGCCTTGTTGATACATCACGCCGATCCCGGTCAGGATCTTGAGCCGTTCGGGTCCTTCCGCGCTTGCGATGTCCCGCCCCTCAATGAGGATCGATCCCTGCACCGGGCGGTGCAGCCCGATCATATGCTTCAACAGAGTGCTCTTGCCGCAGCCGGACCCGCCGAGGATCACGAACACTTCTCCCGGATACACGTCAAACGTCAGATCGTCGAGCACGACCACGTCTCCGTAGCCCGCCGTCACATGCGCCACCCGGATGATCGGCCGCCGGCCGGACATACCCATACGCCGTACTCAAACGCCGAGATAGTAGAACACCACGGCAAATACGCCGTCGACGATCGTAATCAGCACGAGTCCGCTCACCACGGCCCTGGTCGTCGATTCTCCTACGGCGCTGGCCCCGCTTCTCGTCTGCAGTCCGCGCAGGCAGCCGATCGCCGCCACGACGATGCCGAACACGAACGCCTTGCTGAGCCCGCCGATCATATCGCTGACGGTCACGGCGGATTCCACTTGAATGACGTAGGTCACGAACGGAAACCCCAGCGACCGCATCACGACCGCTCCCCCGATGAGACCCAAAAATCCCGCCCAGATCGCCAGCAGAGGGGTCATGACGACGGCCGCGAGCACACGCGGCACCACCAGGAAGTCGACCGGCTCCAATCCCATGGTGACCAGGGCGTCGAGTTCCTCGCTGACTTTCATGGTACCCAGTTCGGCGGCGAAGGCGGACCCGGAGCGTCCGGCCAGAATGATCGCGGTCAACAACGGGCCTAGTTCGCGAAGCATCGAGAGACCGATCAAATTGGCGACATAGATATCCGCGCCGAACTCGCGCATCGGGATGGCGGACTGAAAGGCCATGATCAACCCCAGGAGAAAACCCAGCAGCGCCACGATCGGCAATGCATTGACGCCCGCCAGTTCTGCCGTCAGGAACACGTCCCTCCAGCGTACGAGTCCGGGGCGCAGAGCGGCCCGCCCGAGCGCCGCGCACAGTTCGCCCACGAATGCGATCAAGGCCACGACATCGCGGCAGAGCGTGACGGTGGCACGGCCGATCTGTTCGACAGACGACCATCCGGGCGACGCGGACTCGGGGCTCGAACGATCCGAACGGCCGTACAAATCGAGAAGCGATTGAGCCGCGGCATTGAGAGACCGGATCTCATAGGATCCGCGGGATTCCAGTTGGCGCCGCTGGAGTTCCAACAAGAGAGCCGCGCCCGCCCCGTCGCAATAGGTCAACCGGGCGGCATCGACGATGACACGTCTGGGATTTGACCGGCTCAAGGCATCGAGCGCGATTCGCCAGGCCCGTCCGGTGGTATGGGTGTCGAGCGGGCCGTCGATGAACAACACGAGTCCGCCGTCGGCGTCGGAATTCGCCTGAAGGACGACCTGAGCGGTCTCGGCGGAGGCCATCACACGCGCTTCTCCGGCCATGAAGAGAATGTGAATTGTACGGGAGAAAACAATGTGGATTCAACCATCGTCATGAAATTCAAGCAATTTCCCTAAGCATCACCTGGAGATTCTTCCACGGCATCGACCGCACCCGTGCCCGTCAGCATTGACGGCAGGAGGGCAGGCGGCTAGAGTGTCGCCGCCGGGGCGACCGGCCCGACACACCGTTGCCGGAGCTGAATCAGGCACGTCCTGAGGATATGACGTCCGATGCCTTCCCTCCGATGGAACCTTTCTCTGCTCGCCGTGCTGGTCATCGCGTTCCCTGCTTCGCTGTTTGCGGCATTGCCGACCGATCCGCTTGTCGGCCTCACGAACGGAAACGGCAAAACGGCGGCCGGCTCGAAACCCTCCCCTGATCCACAAACGCCTCAGTCCATTCTCGCGGACCTTCACACAAAGCTCTCCGCGGCTGAGAAGGAACTCAAAGAGGCGGAGGCAATCGTCAAACAGGAGAGCGCTCCGTCCGGGGAGACGCTCGAGCGCCGGGCCCTGCTCCAGCGGCTGGTGCGGGCGTACGAGCGCGAGATCGACCACCGCAAGTCGCTTGAACAAGCCGGGGAGCGGCGTCAGGAGGCCGAGCGCCGCGTCACCGAATGGCAGGGATTTCCGACCCCTCCTCCCTATTCGATCCTGATGCTCGACGAACTTCGCGACGCCGCGCGCTCGACCGCGTTGGTCATTGAAGGGCTGCAGGCCAAACTCGCGCTTACCGACGGGTTCTCCGAGCGCGCACAACAAACTCTCGCCGCCTCCGAAAAGGACCTGCGTCAGGCCTCCGAACGGCTGGAGGCCGCCCGGGACCCGGCCGAGAAAGCCCGGCTGAACAAAGCCCGCGACCTTTCACGTCTCCGCAATCGCGCCGCCGCCGCCACGGCGACCATGACCGCCGCGAACAAGAGGCAGATCGAGGAAGAAGCGGCCGAGATGCGCCAGCGGGCTCTCCTGCTCGAACGGCAAATCCAGACAGCCGCCCAGCATGTCGTGTTCGGCGAGCAGGATCTGGCCAAGATCAAGAAGCAGCTCGATGCCGACCAGACGACGCTGGAAAACGAGGTGTCACGGGCGCTCGCGGAGCATCCCTTGCGTCAAGAGGCGATGGCCGCCGCCGCGGCCACGCTGCGTGCAGCGGAAGCCGCGCTCCCGCCGGCCGGCGCGCGCACCGACCAGCGCACCGCGGAGATCAAGGATCTCGCGGACGCCGCGGACCTGACGCGCCTCCAATTCGACAACGTGAATCTCCGCATCGACATGCTGCGGCACCTGCTCGACGTCACGGAACGGGTTCGACGGTTCTGGGAAATCCGGTTCGAGGCGGCGCAGACGACCGATCCGGTTCGTTCGCGGGAGGCCTATGACAAGATCGCGCCCACCCTCCAGACCCTTCAAGCCTCCCGCAATTATCTTCACCGGCAAGTCGATCTGTTGACCGGCCAGATCAGCGACGTGACTGCCCAATTGGAGCAGCCGGCTTCTCCCTCGCATGCCGCCCATTTGCGGGAGAAGGTCGAGGCCTACAGACAACGGGAACAGCTGTACCGCCGGATGCTGCCCCGCATCGATGAATTCGCGCAATTGATCGAGCGTTGGAAGATCGAATTCGCCGAACAGCACCGGGGGCTGCCCATCGCCGCCAGGGTCGAAGACTGGCGGGTCGTGGGAGCCGACATGCTCCACCGCGTCTGGGAGTTCGAGCTGTTCGCGGCGGAGGACACCATCGAAGTGGACGGACAGTCCATCACGGGCCGCCGCAGCGTGACGGTGGGCAAGGCGGTGAGGGCCCTCGCCATCCTGATCGTCGGCTACTGGATCTGCCTCGTCATCGCCCGCCTGGTCGAGCGGTTGGCCGTCAAACGGCTGGGCATCGACCATAACCTGGCCAACATCCTCCGCCAATGGATGATGGTCCTGCTGTTCGCGATTCTGCTTATCGTCAGTCTGATCTACGTCAAAATTCCCCTGACGGTCTTTGCGTTCCTGGGAGGCGCGCTGGCCATCGGCGTGGGCTTCGGCACCCAGACGCTGCTCAAGAACTTCATCAGCGGCATTCTCTTGCTGATCGAGCGGCCGCTCCGATTGGGAGATCTGATCGAGGTCGACGGCGTGCGCGGCCGCGTCACGCACATCGGCTTCCGCTCCTCGACCATCCGCGAGGGTAACGGCATGGAAATGCTCATCCCGAACAGCAACCTTCTGGAGAAAAACCTCAACAATTGGACCTACTCGACCGCCAGGACCCGCTTCACGCTGCGCGTGGGAGTCGCCTACGAATCACCGACCGACCAGGTCCGCGACCTGCTCCTGGAAGAAGCGAACCGGCACGGGCTGGTGCTCAAACATCCGGAGCCGCAGGTCCTGTTTCGTGATTTCGGAGATAACACGCTGCTGTTCGACTTGAGATTCTGGCTCGACATCGCCGCCGACGTGGACTCGGACGTCGTGGCAAGCGATCTGCGCTTCATGATCGCCAAGGACTTCGCCGAAGCCGGCATCGTCTTCGCCTTCCCTCAACGGGACGTCCATCTCAAGACCGTCCAGCCGTTGCCTGTGCAGGTTGTTCACCCCCCGCCAGAGACCGGCACTGCGGGCCTCGAGCGGTAAGGATACGCGTTGCTCGCCGATCGGACGAACAGGGTGGCGGCTGGGGCTCTCATCCGTCTCTCGTTCACATTGGCTTCACTGCTCTCGCTGCACGATCCCGCCTACGGCATTGACTGGGTCCCGACCGATGCGGAGATGGCCAGATACCGCGAGAGCTGGAATCCGCCGACGCACGGCACCACCTTCACATCAAGCGCGGACTTGGCGCGTCAAGGGCAGTGGTACGTCCGTGCCTATGTGCAAGGGCAGATCGGTTCCGGTCAATATGTGAACAGTCCCTCGTCGACCAGCACGGCCACGCCGTTCAGTCCCGACGCCGTCTCACCGGCCGCCATCCTCTACTACGGATTGACCCGCCATGTCAGCGTCGCGATGGGCGTGTCGTGGATCTACTGGCGGTCTGATAAACCCGACTCCGAGGGAAACACGTCGGGAGGAGGCATCGGCTCGACGAGCCTGATCTTCAAGTACCGGCCGATCGTCCAGAATCCGGACTCCTGGCGTCCGTCGATTTCGCTTTATACCAAACTGTCGCTGCCCACGAATCGCTGGTTCGGGACACCGGAGATTCCCGGCGGCTTTACGCCTCTCTCGCGCGTGCCGTCGAGCCGGTTCGAGGCGGCCGCGGTCACGGAAGGGCTGCTGTTCAGAAAAAACGTCGAGCCCTTTCGCATCACCGGGAACGTGTTCTACTCCTACAATTTACCGGGACCGAGCTCGACGGTAGGCATGACGGCCTATGCCGGCGACTTGATCAGCTCCCACCTGGCGCTGGAACACGTCCTCGATCAGCGGACCGGCTTCGGATATCTTCTGGAATTCGCGACGCTCAACCAGCTCACGACAAGGCTGGACGGCCATCCCACCAATACGACACCGGCCAGTTTTTGGCTTCTCGGTGTGCAACCGGGACTTGAGTACACCTTTTCACGCTACGAATCGGGCGCGAAGCTGGTCGGCGCCATCGGCGTCATGTTCACGATCGCGGGACAAAACGACATCCGCGCCGTCTATCCGAACATCAGCTTCAAGTATTTCTTCGATCAAAACTAGCGTCCGCGCGAATACGCATCGACGACGTTCTTACTTCTGAAAGGTGCGATGTCGCGTTGAGCCTCTGAGCGATGTGAGCATGCCGCTGAAGTTTGTCATTCCCGCGGACGCGGGAATCCAGGCGAGTCCTTTTCTCAGCGTTGAGTCCTTCTACCTTAAACTAAATTCCTGCGTACCACTCGTACCCCTGATCCTCCCAATACCCCCCCTTCCCGCCTCCGATCCCGTCGAGCGACGCGACCAGTTCGATCCGTTCCACATACTTCGCGTGCTTATATCCCAATTGACGTTCCAATCGTAAACGGAGCGGCGCGCCGTGGGGCACGTCGAGAGCCTTACCGTTCAGTTCGTACGCCAGGATCGTTTGCGGATGGTACAGATCCTCGACGGCCACACTTTCGTAATACGCGACGCCTTGCTCGTCGATATCCGCGCAATGGAACACGGCATACCGGGCGCCGGGAGTCGGCCGCACCTGCCGCATGAGGTCGCCCAGCGGCACGCCGGTCCACTTGCCGATGGCGCTCCAGCCTTCGACGCAATCATGTCTCGTAATCTGAGTCCGTGCCGGCATCGCCTTCAACGCTCCGATCGAGAAGGAGGCGGGAGCTTGCACCAGCCCGCCGACCGTTACTTCCCAGCGGGCAAACTCATCCCGAACCATCTCTGCATACTTCTGTGTACCAGGATCGATGTTGCCGTTCGCGGGAAAGACGGCGGAAATATCCGCCTCGCGGTATTCCTTGGCCATGGCGCCGACCGGCGTGACCGCCCGCTGTACCAGTTCAGTGAGCGTCTCCGCCCGGCTCAGGAGCTCCGCGAACCAGTCGCTTCTCGTGAGGTTGTCGCAACCGGCCAGCGCGATCACGCTCGTGGCCCCGAGGGTTCCCTTCAAAATCTCTCGTCGCTTCATGCCGTGCTTAGGCGTCATGGGAGGCTCCTTCGCGTTCGACCACGAACCAGCCGGTCGTCATCGAACGAATGTTGTTCATAAACCCCGTGATGACCACCTGGGTGACATGAATCACGATGAAGGCTACAAATGCAAAGCAGGCGACAAAGTGGAGCGTCCGCGCCGCCTGCCTACCGCCCAGACCCGTGACCAGCCACGGGACGGCCGCGTCGATCGTCGGGGACATCGCCAAGCCGGTCAGCACGATCACCGGGGCAAGGCCGAAAATCACGACCAAATAAGCGATTTTCTGCAGGACATTATAGTGTTTCGCTGCGTCTCCTTTCGGATGGCGCAGGACCAGGTGGTCTTTCACGACCCGGCCGATGCTCCCGACATCGCGTGTCGTCGGCAACAAATCCAGTCTGAAGTGGCGTGTGACCACGGAATAGGCCGCGAACAGCAGGCCGTTGAGGACGAACAGCCACGCAAAGAAGAGATGCCACCGCCGTCCCATGGCCAGCCATTGCGGGCCCGGAAGCGTCGCCCATGCGGGAAATGCCCGTCCCCTGCCGTCGGAGTAACCGAGGACACCGGTCGTATCGAACCGGTGTCCCAAGACGGTCGTGACGCCCCGGATCTCGCCGTTGTCCGCCCTCATGGGGCGGATGGACAGCAGCGGCTTGTCACGATCCGATCGGTCGCCCCAATAGAGTGCCGGATGGGCGTTGAAAATTTGCAGGCCGCTCATGATCAGCACAAACAGGCAGACCGCATTGAGCCAGTGACTGATCCGCACCGGAATCGTATGCCGGTAGACGGTTTCGACCCCAGGAGCCGCGGCGCCCTGCGCAGGTGGTGGCTGTTCCATAGATTTCGTCAAGGAATCAGAACCGACATCTCGCCGGCCGATTCTCCATGAATCGACGGTCCATCGTCGCCCCGATAATCACGAGCCGTAAGGATTCGTAGTCTCGGTGTATCTTACAAGAGGGAGGGCGGGTCTGAACAGTTCGAGCTGTGGGGCTTATGATCCGCCGACGAACCGTCGTGCTCAGTCCGATCGGGTACTCAGGATACGATCCGGTTCTGGCATGAAAAGGCACTGGAGGCACTGATTGGGAATGGTTCGGTGAATGCGAAGCATCTTTCCAGGATGCGACGGATCGTAACAGGACGAGTCTGCGCCGGTGGCGCTAGCGGTTGCCCTCGCCGACCACTTCTTCGGGGGTGAACGGGATATAGTTGGCGTCCGTGAAGTTTTCCCACACGCTCTCGCCGCCCGACTTCAACCCCCATCCGCGCGCGTACACCATCATGAGGATCGGTTCTTTTCCCGGCCCCAGCCCGTTCACGCGGCCGACGACCGTCATGTCAGCCCAGTGACGATAGGAAGTGGGAAAGCTCTGATGGTTGCTGACGACGACCCAATACCACCCTGCTTCCGGATCATCCACGCTCGGGGGGAGTTGCGGACGATAGTCCTGATCGAGCGGCCGATTTTTCACGTGCAGCCACAAGTTCCCGTCCTTGGTCTCTTCCTCTAAAATCACGGCGCCCATCACGACGAGCCGGTCTCGATAGACGTCCGGCGCAGCCGACAGCTTGGCCAGCGTGACGTTGGGAGCGGCCGCGCGAATGTATTTTCTGGGGACCGGGCTGCAGCCGAATGCAATACCCGCGACCACGAGCAGCGACAGACAGCCGACCGCACGGCGGATCAAGGTCTTCTGAAATTGTCTCATCCGATTCGATCCCGCCGAAGCGGCCTACCCTCGTCGTCCCTCGAAAGGGCGATCACGGCCTACAGGGCTTTTGCCGCCTGGGCGGCTTTCATGAATTGTTCGACGCATTCCGTGATGCCGCTCTTGATCAGGAGGCCGGTCTTCATCCAGTACTTCGGCTGCTGTTGGCTGGAACGGCAGGAGGACGTGAAGGACGTGCCGTCTTTCGCGGCGACGTAGAAGGTGGCCGCGATCAGGAACAGTTGGTCCTGTTCGCCGACGTAATCCAGATAGAATTGATCGATCTTGCCGGAGACGATTCTCGGTGAAGCCGGTTGCACGTCGTAGCCGGCGAAGGTCAGTTCGCCCCTGAGGGCATTGGTGAAGAAGACGCCGATGTCCTGAGAGAGATACAGAGCTTCGACGTCTTTCGAGCTCGACTCGACTTCCTTCATCCTGACGAGTCCGGTCGGATGGCCTGAATAGGCGAATGGGTCCACCTGGACCTGCCCGTGGCCCTTCAACGAGGTCGTCGGCTGGTAATCGAGGTAGAGAATGCGGGGACAGCCGGCGGTCATGATCGCCGCCGCCAACACGAGGGCCATTTTCCACGGCTGCATTCGAACCATCGACTCTCTACATCCCACCTTGAATCGGCGTGCGACGGGGCCGGAGTGCGCCGAGAGACTACGGGGACGACGCGCGCCTGTCAATAGCTAACATCCTGCCAAAGGATGCTACGGGAGAGGGCTACTGCGGCAGGGTGCCGACTTCGGGGCGTCCTGCCCGGAGACGCGCCACCCGTAACCGCAAGCGGTCGAGGTACAGGTAGATGACGGGGGTGGTATACAGGGTCAGCAGTTGGCTGACGAGCAGGCCGCCGACGATGGCAATGCCGAGCGGACGGCGCAATTCCGACCCCACCCCCGTGCCGAGCGCCAAGGGCAAGGCGCCGAACAGGGCCGCCATCGTGGTCATCATGATGGGACGGAAGCGGAGCAAACAGGCTTCAAAGATGGCCTCTTCGGGCCGCTTGCGCTCTTTCCGTTCCGCGTCCAGCGCAAAATCGATCATCATGATCGCGTTCTTCTTCACGATGCCGATCAGCAACATGATGCCGATCAGGGCGATCATGCTGAGTTCCGTCTTGAACAGCAGCAACGCGAGCAACGCCCCGACGCCGGCCGACGGCAGCGTCGAGAGAATCGTCAGGGGATGGATATAGCTCTCATAGAGGATCCCCAACACGATATACATCGTCAGCAGCGCCGCCAGGATCAGTACCGGTTGATTCTCGACCGATGCTTGGAACGCCTTTGCCGCCCCCTGAAAACTGCCCCGGATGCCGCTCGGCACATCCAACTCGCCGATCGTCTTTTCGATCGCGTCCACGGCTTGCCCCAGCGACACGCCCGGCGCCATGTTGAACGACAGGGTGACGCCGGGAAACTGTCCGTGATGGTTCACGAGGAGCAACGTATTCGTCGGTTCAAACCGCGCAACGGCGCTCAGCGGCACCTGCATCCCCGACTGGGACCGCACGTAGATGTCGTGGAGCGTGGAGGGATTCTGCCAATATTGCGGCGCGACTTCCATCACCACGTGATACTGATTGAGCGGGGTATACAGGATGGACACCTGACGCTGACCGAATGCGTCGTAGAGCGTATCGTCGATCAACTGCGGACTTAGACCGAGCCTGGACGCCGTCGCGCGGTCGAAGATCACGAGAGATTGCAGCCCCTTGTCCTGTTGGTCGCTGTTGACGTCGGTAATTTCCGTGAGCTTGCGCAGTTGCCGTTCCACGCGAGGAGCCCAGGTGTTCAACTCCGCCAGGTCCACGCTCTGCAGCGTGTACTGGTATTGGGCGCTGCTGGCCCGTCCGCCGATCCTGAGATCCTGAATTGCCTGCAGCACCGTCGGCGCTCCCGGCACGACGGCCAGTTTGGGGCGCAGGCGCGCGATCACCTGATCCACACCGATCTTGCGCTCGTCGAGGGGCTTCAATCCGATGAACATTCGTCCCGCATTCGTGTTGCCGCTGACGCCGCCGCCGCTGAATCCCGTCACGGTGTCGACCGCGGGGTCGCTCTTGATGATCTCGACCACCTCGGTCAGCTTTTGGCGCATGGCCTGGAAGGAAATATCCTGGGCCGCCTGGATGTTTCCGAACATGCGGCCCGTGTCTTGTTGGGGGAAAAATCCCTTCGGTACGATCGTATAAAGATAGACGCTCAGCGCCATGGTCGCCAGCGTGAGCACCAGCATGCTGCGGGGATGCCTGAGCACCCAGGTGAGGCTGCCGGCGTACCGGTTGCGCATCCCGTCGAACACGCGCTCGGCGAGCCGGTACAACCTGCCGTGCGACGTCTGGCTTTCCGGACGCAAAATCCTGGCGGCCATCATGGGCGTGGCCGTGAGGGAGACCACCAGGGAGATGAGGATGGCGACCGTGAGCGTGACGGCGAACTCCCGGAACAATCGTCCCATCATGCCGCCCATAAAGAGGATCGGCACGAAAACGGCGACCAATGAGAGCGTCATCGACAGGACCGTAAAGGTGATCTCCCGTGCGCCGCGCATGGCCGCCTGAAAGGGTGGCATCCCCTGCTCGCGATAGCGGCTGATGTTCTCCAGCACGACGATCGCGTCGTCTACCACGAAGCCGGTGGCGATGGTGAGCGCCATCAGCGAGAGGTTGTCGAGACTGTACCCCAGCAGATACATCACGGCGAAGGTACTGATCAGCGACACCGGCACGACCACGCAGGGGATCAGCGTGGCGCGGACGTTGCGAAGAAATACGAAGACGACCAGGATCACCAGCGCCACCGAAATGAGGAGCGTCCGTTCCACGTCGTGCAGGGATGCGCGGATCACCGGCGTGCGGTCGACGACCACCGAGAGGGTCATGCTGCCGGGGATGGAGGCCTGCAGCTGGGGCACCATCGCCTTGATCCGGTCGACGGTTTCGATGATGTTGGCGCCCGGCTGCCGGTTGATGATGATCAGCACCGCCGGAATGCCGTTCGACAACCCGGTCGTCCGCAGATCCTCGACCGAATGCTCCACCGTCGCGACGTCCGACAGCCGGACGGCGCGCCCGGCGCGATAGCTCACGATCAACGGCAGATAATCCTCCACGGCGTGCAGCTGATCGTTCGTCCGGACTTCCCACGAACGCGTCCCGTCCGAGAGCTGGCCTTTCGGCCGGTTCACGTTCGTGCTGCTGAGCATCTGGCGGACGTCGCCCAGGCCGATCCCATATTTGTTCAAGGCCGTGGGATTCAAATCGACCCGCACCGCGGGGAGCGATCCGCCGCCGACGGTGACCTGCCCGACTCCGTCGATCTGCGCGAGTTTCTGCTGCAGGATGCTGGACGCCACGTCGTACATCCGCCCGCGGCTGACGAGATCGGAGGTCAGGGAGAAGATCAGAATCGGCGCGTCGGCGGGATTGATCTTGCGATAGGTGGGCCGGTTTGGAAGATTGGGCGGCAGTTCGCCGCGCGCCGCCATGATCGCCGCCTGCACGTCGCGCGCAGCCCCGTCGATGTCGCGGCTGAGCTCGAACTGCAGCGTGATGCTCGACGACCCCAGCATGCTCGTGGAAGTCATTTCGGTCACGCCCGCGATGCGGGTGAACTGGTGCTCGAGCGGCGCCGCCACCGATGTCGCCATGGTTTCCGGGCTGCCGCCCGGCAGGGTCGCCGACACGTTGATCGTGGGGAACTCGACTTGCGGCAGCGCCGCGACAGGAAGGAACCGGAACGCCACGAGGCCCAGCAGGGTCGCCCCGACGGTCAGCAGGGTCGTGGCGACGGGACGTTCGATGCACGCGGTGGACAGGTTCATGGGATTTCCGGCGTGACGGCCTCCGACCGGGAAAGCCCGGCACGACCGGACCGGACATGCCGCGCCAGCCGGTCGAAGGCCAGGTACACGACCGGCGTGGTGTACAACGTCAGAACTTGGCTCACGACGAGCCCGCCGATGATCGCGATCCCGAGGGGGCGCCGGAGTTCCGAGCCGGCGCCGGACCCGATGGCTAGCGGCAACGCTCCCAATAGGGCGGCCATCGTGGTCATCATGATCGGGCGAAACCGCAACAGGCAGGCCTCGTAGATCGCCGTCGCCGGCGGCTTGCCGTCCTTTCGCTCCGCCTCCAGCGCGAAGTCGATCATCATGATCGCGTTCTTCTTCACGATGCCGATCAGCAGAATGATGCCGATTAGCGCAATGACGCTGAATTCCGTCCGGAACAGCATGAGGGCCAGCAGCGCCCCGACGCCGGCCGACGGCAAGGTCGACAGGATGGTCAGGGGATGGATGTAGCTTTCGTACAGGATGCCGAGCACGATATAGACGGTGATGAGCGCGGCGAGGATCAGCCAGACCTGATTCGACAGGGAGTTCTGAAACGCACGGGCAGTCCCTTGAAAGCTCCCTTTGATGCTCGCCGGCAACCCGATGGCCCTGGCCGTTTCTTCGATGGCGGCGACGGCCTCGCCCAAGGACGTGTTCGGCGCCAGATTGAACGACAAGGTGACGGCCGGAAACTGGCCCTGCCGGCTGATGGCCAAAGGCGTCGTGGTCTCCGAAACCTGGGTGAACACGCTCAGGGGCACCTGGCCGCCGCTCAGTGAACGGATGTCCAGGAATTGGAGCGCCTGCGGACCGCTTTGAAACTCCGGCAGAACTTCCAGCACGACCCGATACTGATTCAACTGCGTGAACATCGTGGACACCTGGCGCTGTCCGAACGCGTCGTAGAGCGTATCGACGATCAACTGCGGCGCGATGCCGAGGCGGGAGGCGGTGCTCCGATCGATGACGATCAGAGAGGCAAGCCCTCCGTCCTGCTGATCGCTGCTCACGTCGCGCAATGCGGGCAGCGTCTGCAACGCCTCAACCAGCGTCGGGGCCCATTCGAACAACTCCTCGGGATCCGCATCCTCCAGCGTGTACTGGTATTGGGTCCGGCTGACCCGGTCCTCGACCGTGAGGTCCTGCACCGGTTGCATGAACAACGCCATCCCTTCGATGCCGGCGGTCTGCGCCTGCAGGCGCCGGATCACGTCCTGCGCCGTGATCCGGCGCTCGGCCGGCGGCTTCAAGTTGATGTGGATGCGGCCGCTGTTGAGCGTCGTGTTGGTGCCGTCCACGCCGATGAAGGACGACAGGGCGGCCACCGCCGGATCCGTCAGAATGACCTTCGTGAGTTCCTGCTGCCGCTCCACCATCGCGGCAAACGACACCGACTGGGCGGCCTCTGAAATACCGAGGATCACCCCGGTGTCCTGAACCGGAAAAAACCCCTTGGGTACGACGATGTATAACAGGATGGTCACGGCGAGCGTTCCGACGGCGACGGCCATGGTGGCGGACTGATGGCTCAACACCCAGCGCAAGCTGCGCCCATAGGCTTCGATGGTCCGGTCAAACAGCTCCTGCGACCGACGATAGAAGACGCCCTGCTCGGATTCGCGCTGGTGGCGGAGCAGCCT
This sequence comes from Nitrospira japonica, assembly GCF_900169565.1. Classification (NCBI taxonomy): domain Bacteria; kingdom Pseudomonadati; phylum Nitrospirota; class Nitrospiria; order Nitrospirales; family Nitrospiraceae; genus Nitrospira; species Nitrospira japonica. The sequence continues at coordinate 318,810 of NZ_LT828648.1, forward strand.
GGCGCACATCATCGGCGTCAGCGTGAGGGAGACGACGGCGGAGATGACGATCGTCATGCTCAACGTGACGGCGAACTCCCAAAACAGCCGGCCGACCACGTCCCCCATGAACAGGAGCGGAATGAGCACGGCGATCAGGGAAATGGACAGCGACAGGATCGTGAAGGCGATCTGCTCCGATCCCTTCAACGCCGCCTGGAACGGCGAATCGCCCCGCTCGATGTAGCGGGAAATGTTTTCGATCATGACGATGGCGTCGTCGACGACGAAGCCGGTCGAAATCGTGAGCGCCATCAAGGTCAAGTTATTGAGACTGAAGCCGAGGAGATGCATCGCCCCGAACGTCCCGACGAGCGACAACGGGACTGCGGCCGCCGGGATGACCGTGCCCGAGAGCGTCCGCAAAAACAGGAAAATGACCAGGATGACGAGCACGACGGCCAGCATCAGCTCGAACTGGACATCGCGCACCGAGGCCCGGATCGAGACGGTCCGGTCGGTCAGCACGGTGACTTGAACGGCGGACGGCAGCGCGCTTTGAAGCTGGGGCAGCAGCTTCTTGATGCGGTCCGCCACCTCGATGACGTTTGCGCCAGGTTGACGCTGGATGTTGATGAGAATGGCCGGGGTCTCGTTCAGCCAGGCCGCCTGCTTGGCGTCTTCGACGCCGTCGATGACCTCGGCCACGTCGGACAGGTGGACCGGCGCGTTGTTCCGGTAGGCGACGATCAGAGGACGATACTCGCGGCTCGATAACAACTGGTCGGTCGCGTTGATGATCGAGGCCCGACGCGGCCCGTCGAACGCCCCTTTCGCTTGATTGACGTTGGCCGCGGCGACCGTCAGGCGTAGATCTTCGAGGGTCATGCCGTACGCGGACAGCGCCCTCGGGTTGGCCCGGATTCGCACGGCCGGCCGCTGCCCCCCGCTGATGCTGACCAATCCCACGCCGGACAGTTGCGAGATCTTCTGGGCGAACCGCGTTTCCGCCAGATCCTGAACTTGCGACAACGGCAACGTCGCCGAGGTCATCGCCAGGGTCAGGATCGGCGCGTCGGCCGGGTTCACTTTGCTGTAGATCGGGGGATTCGGCAGATCACGGGGAAGAAACGTGGAGGCCGAATTGATCGCGGCCTGGACCTGCTGCTCGGCGACGTCGAGTTCGAGATCCAACGTGAACTGGAGGGTGATGACGGAACTCCCCCCGGAACTCGTCGAGGTCATCTGATTGAGGCCGGGCATCTGCCCGAACTGGCGCTCGAGCGGCGCCGTCACCGAGGACGCCATCACGTCGGGGCTGGCACCCGGGTAAAACGTCAAAACTTGAATCGTCGGATAATCGATTTGGGGAAGGGCCGACACCGGCAACTGGCGGTACGCGAGAGCGCCTGCCAGCAGGATGGCGACCATGAGCAGGGCGGTGGCCACCGGCCGCAGAATGAAGAGGCGCGACGGATTCACGATTATCGTTCCCGCCGCGGCTTCTCCGGTCCCGGCGGCGGCGAGACGTTGGCCGGCGGCTCGTTCCGGTTGCGCACCTCGACCTTGCTGCCTTCACGAAGCTTTTCCGTGCCGTCCACCACGACCAGTTCCTCGGCGGCCAGACCGGAATCGATCGACGCGTCTTCGCCGTGAGTCGTGCCGAGCGCCACCGTCCGAACCGCGACGGTATGGTCCTCCTTGACCACGTAGACGAACGTACCTTTGGCGCCGCGCTGGACCGCCGCGGACGGCACGAGGGTCACGCCGCGCTTCACGTCCAGCAGGAGCCGCGCGTTGACGAACTGATTGGGAAACAAGGAGCCGTCTTCGTTCGCAAACACCGCCTTGAGGCGCACCGTCCCCGTGTTCGGATCGATCTGATTGTCGACCGTCAGCAGCTTGCCGGAGGCGAGCTGCTTTTTCTGCTCCCGGTCGAACGCATCGACGGCCAGTTGGCGGCCTGCATTGAGCCGCTCCAGAACCGGCGGCAGGCTGTCCTCGGGAATCGTGAAGACCACGGTAATCGGCGTCAGTTGCGTGATCACGAGCAGGCCGCTCGTATCGTTGGCGCGCACCATGTTGCCCGGATCCACCAATCGCAATCCCACGCGCCCGCTGATGGGCGCCGTGATGCGGCTGTAGGCCAGCTGGAGCTTGGCGTTGTCGATCTGGCTTTGATCGGCCTGCACGATCCCCTCCAGCTGGCGCACCATCGCTTCCTGCGTGTCCAACTGCTGCTTCGGGATGTACCCCTGTTTGACCAGGCCCTTGTACCGCTCCAAGTCGAGCTGGGCGTTCTTCAGCTGCGCCCGATCGCGCGCCATCTGCCCTTCGGCCTGGCTCAGCTGCACCTCGAATGGGCGCGGGTCGATTTGCGCGAGCAGATCTCCCTCACGGACGAGCTGGCCTTCCTGAAAAAGCACCCGCATGAGCTGCCCGTCCACGCGGCTTTTGACGTTGACGGTATTCAGCGGCACCACAGAGCCGAGTCCGTTCAGATAGACGCCGATGTCGCCCGTCCGCGCCGGGACGACCAGCACCGGAAACGCCCGCGCGCCGCCCGGCACTTGGCCGGCACGCGACGGTTCTTCGCCGGACTTTGCCAGCAGCGCATAGCCTGCCAGCGCCAGCAGACAGGCCGCGGCCAGCCCAAGCAGCCAGCGCTTCAACATCGCCGCAAATGGAATCGGTTCCGCCATGATCGCCTTTTGTCCGACATCATCCGAGTTCCTCGTCCCGCCCGCTACGGCCTGGGCATGGCCTGTCTCTGCGCCTGGACGTAATTCCGCGACGCGTGCCAGCGCTGCTGCAGTTCCGCATACAGGCGATCCAACCCGGCTTGCTGCTCGGGAGACAGCTTGGGCTTGAGCTCCGCCATTCCCTGGGTCAGGATCCGCTCCACTTCGGCCTGATGTGAAAACCGCAATTCCAAGACGGCCAGATGCGCGCGGCGCACGACGGGTTCGATATCGGTCTGTTGCTGGGTGGTCAGCGACAACTCCTGCGTCAGCCGCTTCATGATCCGCTCCTGCTTGGCCGCCGGTCCTTGGTCGCTTCGGTTCATCCGGTCCGTATTCCCGTACAGCCACATGCCGACGACTCCGGTCAGCGCGCCGGCTGCAAAGAGAACCGCCAGTCCCGCCCACAGTTTCGGTCGCGACATCTTACGCGCTCCTTCGATTCCGCACACCGACCCGACGTTCACCCCATACCCGTGAGACCGGCCGGCCGCGGCGGTGCATGGGAATCAATCTCCGAACAACGGAGTCGTCTCGAACTCCTCGGCCAGTAGCAGCGTACTCTCTCCGGTCGAAGTCCGCGACACGTGGACGGTGAGCATTGAGACGACCAGGACGACCGCTGCCGCGATGGTGGCGACCCGCCAGACGAATTGATCGAGCAGGCCGGAGACAGGGATGTCTGCCGGCCGGCGCAACGTCCGCATGACCCGACGCGCCATCTCGCCCTGACTGGCCGGACGGTTGATCGGAACATGGAACGCTTCCGTCAGCGCCCGCTCCAGCTTCTTCAGTTCATCGTCAGAATATCCCATCAGATACCCCCTCGCGAACTTTTGCTCAGAATGTCGCGGAGTGCCCGCCTCGCCCGAAAGGCTCGAACCTTGACGTTGACCGCACTCCAGTCCAGCAGTTCCGCCGCCTCGCGGATCGAACGACCTTCGAGATGAACGAGCGTGAGCACGGCCCGGTGCTCCGGTGACAAACGTTCCAGAGCCCAATGCAACACCTCGGCCGCTTCCTCTCTCCGCGCATGGTCCTTGAACTCCTCGTTGGACGCGGCGGCGAGCGCCTGCTCGATCCAGCGGTGATGCGAATCGGTCAACTCGCTGACGGGCCGTTCGCCGCGATGCCTCGACCGCCAGAAATCGTAGCAGGTCCGGACCGCGATGCCGGCCAGCCAGTGATCGAAGGAGACCGAGCCTGAAAACTGCCCGAGTCCGAAATAGGCCCTGACGAACACGTCGTGCACCGTCGCATCGACGTCGTCAGCCGGCACCCGCCGGCCGACGATTCGAACGACATGCTGCTGGTGCCGGTTGATCAGTTCCGCAAAGCGATCGGTGTCTCCTTCTCGGATCCGCCGGAGGAGATCGCGATCTTCCGGGGCAGTCTGGGCAACCGTCAACGACTCATCAGCCATCGGCAGGCGGAGTTCCGACCACGACAGCACGGTGGTCGCAGTGAAACAATCGCTCATCATAGCACCATACGGTCCCTTCATGAACGCGAGAGTTACCCCGCAGACGGTCCGTCCACCGGTTCACTCTCCCCGGCCGCCGACGGTCCGGTCCCGCTCTCGATTCCCGAGGTCCGGCCCGGATACTGATCCGCCCCTGCGCCTTGATGGCGGTGGTGACGGGACTGTTCCCACAAGGTTTTCTGTTTGGCCTGTTGCTCAGGCGTCAGCGTGCCGATGAGTTCCCTCGCGGCTCTCACCCCTATGATCCGAACGGTGGCCTGATACGCTTCTCCTTCCTTGATCTTGGCCTCGATCGCCGGCAACTGCGCCTTGTCATCCCACATCATCGAGCGAAGTTCCCGCTCACTGACCATCACGTCGGCCTCCGCCCGTATCCGCGCCTTGTCCGCGTCCAAGGCGATCGTCCGCATTTTCGCGACCTGGTCGTCGGTGAGCCCCAGTTCCTGTTTGTTCTTTAAGAGATGCTTGAGCAAGTGGGACGTGAATCCTCCGTGCCGATGGCCGTCCTGATGGAAAGACATCTGATGACTCTTGCCGGCACACCGGCCTCCTCCGTCGGCCCATGCCGCCGGCAAACCGATCAGCGAACTCCCCAACACCAACCCCAACATCAACGATGTGCGTGGTCTCATAACGTCCTCCTCGTGGTGATGGATATCCTGTGAAACGAGCCGATCAGGCTCCGTCCCCTCCGTTCTCTAGTCGTGGCGGCCTGGCAAAAGGTTACAGATGCCGGAAGTCTCTGAAACAACGGCCCTATTGGACAAGAGGAGCCGGATTGACAGGTCCTGATTTCGAGACGTACCCTGCTTCCCATCTGAGCGCGCTCAGCGCTGAGCGCGTCGCGACCCACTGTGATGACGAGCCGTACCGCCCGAAAAACCATTCTGGTCCTGATCCACGGATTCATCAGCGATCACCGCTGCTGGGATTCTTTGCGCCATCTCCTGGAAACGGACGCCCGGATCGCCGAGCGGTTCGACATCGAATGTTTTGATTACCCGACATCTCTCTTGGGCAAGGGCTCGGAGCATGCCCACCCGAGCCTCCGGCAGGTGGCCGGTCAGCTCAATGAGTTTCTGGCGCAGCCCCGTTTCGCCGGACACCCCCTCGTCCTCGTGGGACACAGCCAGGGCGGCCTGGTGATCCAGGCCTACTTCGTGTTGCTGCTCGAAGCACACCATGCGCGACAACTGTCCCGCATCCGGCAGGCTATCTTCATCGCCACCCCCAACCTGGGATCGGTCTTCCTCGATCGCACCAGACGGTTGACCGACCACGTGCTGAAAGTCTTGGGCGGCTCCTTTCTCCATCCTCAGGAACGTCTGTTGCGGGCGCTGCAGCCCGAGATCATGGAAATTCAAAAACTGCTCCTGGGCAATATCGTGGCGGCCGTCAGCCATTCGGATCAGGCGTGCCCGATCCCGCTCCAGTGTTTCTACGGCTCGGCGGACCGAATCGTTCTGGATGTCTCCGCCCAAAGCTTCTTTGCGCCCGACGTCTGCATGCCCCTGCCGGCGGGACACATGGACATCATTCGTCCGCAAGACACCGAAGACGAACGGTATGCGAAGCTGACCGACGCCATTTTGCATCCGATCGGCCACGTCAACGTCGTCGAGGTGGAACGCTACGACACCACGCTGCGGGTGGAGCCCTATGACGGAACAAAGGGCGTCGAGGTCTCGTACGGATCGAGCCGCCGCTCCGTCTTTACCGACAACCGCGCGGTGCTGTCGCGTCGCATGGCGATTTCCCGGAAGAACCGCTGCCGGAACAGCTGCGACATGTCGTACCTGACCAATGCCGAGGGGTTCATCAAGCCGATTCCCGCCGAGATGCTGGAGCGGCTGGAACGAAAGGACCTCACCAGGTACGAGAGTCAGGGTCGTGAATTCAATTTCGTCTTCGCTCCCAGTCCCGGCGAGACCTACGACGTCACGCTCGAAATCCTCCGCGGGTTCGAAGCGGGAGACCGGCGGGTCCATTTCCATTTGGGCGCCTCCTGCTACCATCAAGTGCTGACTTATCGCCTCGACCTCACCGCCTATGTTCGGGCCGGATACCGCATGACCGGTCGGCCCCGTCTGTACTTCGAGGAGGGCGAGACCCACCGGTGCGATGAAATTTGGGCCTCGCAACCGCTGGAGGCGACCACGTCGGACGACCATGGACTGTGGTATTGGGAACTTCACGACGTACGACACGGGGCCATCGGATTAGCCTGGGATCTGGCACCGGACGCCACCACCGCAGAAGAAACGAGTTCCGCCACGGCCGAATATCACCCCTGAAGCCGGCCACTCAGCCCGACATACGAGCGATCCCGCACAATCCGCACTGTGCGAATAAGCATTGGTTCGTTAGTCTGTCTTATTCATTACACGCAGTACTGGATAGCAGCTCAGAACTTTCGCCGATCTCCCAATAGCTTTGGCGTTAGCTCCACCGGACTGCCTGACCTGGCACGGCGGATCGAGACTTGCAGTCCTATTTCCTCAACGATCCGTTCTAGTTGCAGGTCGTAGGAGGTGGAGCATGAAAGCATTGCTCGGCAAATGCGGAGATCGAGGGCTGGCCTGGGTGATGATCGGCCTCTTCGCCCTCTTCGTATTGGGACTCAATCTGAACAGCTAGTTCCTCCGGAATCCCTCGCTGGTTCTTTCGTTTCCGATATCTCTGCGTCCGTCACACATCGCACCGATTCCTCCTCGCAACCGCCTCTGACTCTGTCGCCCGTTGACAGTCCCAATGCAGGACCGTAGCCTACTCGTCGACGCGATTCTGCGCCCTATCCATAAGGACTGCATGAGAGATGACCGATCGTTCCAGAATCACCCGCCGAGACTTCTTGGACGGGATCCTCCTTGCGCTGGGTTCCACATTGCTGCCGCCAATGGCACTCGGAGACGGCTTTGACCGGTGGCTGACCGACGACGACTACCCGCCGGGACGGACGGGACTGCGGGGCAATCACCCGGGAGCGCTGGAAACGGCCCATGCCCTTGCCTGGACCGGAAAGCGCGACTGGGGGACGGTGACGGAGCCAGACGGCTCCGACTATGACCTGGCCGTCGTCGGCGCGGGAATCAGCGGGCTTGCGGCCGCCTGGTTCTTTCGACAGCAGAATCCCAAGGCCAAGATTCTCCTGCTCGACAATCACGACGATTTCGGCGGACATGCCAAACGGAACGAATTCCTCGTCGATGGACGGACCCGCCTCTCCTACGGAGGATCACAGACGATACAGACCCCGGGCCGATACAGCCGCATCGCCGCCTCCCTCTTGCGGGACCTCGGCGTGAAATTCGATCGGTTCGTCTCGGCCTACGACATGACGTTTTTCCGGCGTCACGCGCTGCGCCCTGTCACCTTTTTCGACGGCAAGACCTACGGCAAGGCTTCGTTGGTTCCGTATACGTTGACGGACTTGAGTTGGGGAGTTCCCGGCATCGTGCGGTCCGCGCTGTCACCCGAACAGGCCGTCGAACGGATGCCGTTGGGATCGCGCGCGAAAGAGCAACTCCTGCGGATTATGACCGGTGGGGACAATGCGTTGGACCGGATCGCCGCGGCAGCCCGTCTCGGCTACGCCGGCAGCACCCCCTACTTTACGTTTCTTCGCGAACAGCATCATGCGGACGATCCGGACGTCTTTCGTCTGCTTCGCAGCCTGCCGGCTGAATATACCGGCCAGGGAGCCGATACGTTATCAACCCTGGAGGCGCTCGCGCTGGAGTTGCCCGGCATCACGCCGCGCGCCGTCTCCAATCTCGCTCCGGAGCCCTCCAGCCGCTTGACTCTGGATGAAACAGAACCCTACATCCATCACTTTCCGGACGGGAACGCCTCGATCGCACGTCTGCTCGTGCGGCAATTGATGCCGCATGTCGCGCCCGGTTCGACGATGGACGACGTAGTGCTGGCTCCGTTTGACTATGGCCGGCTCGACCGTTCTGATTCTCCTGTCAGGCTCCGCTTGAACAGCACGGTCGTCCGCGTGACCCATGACGGTCCTCCGCATCGGGCAGACCGCGTGTCGGTCACCTATGTACACAAGAACCGCGCCTATCGCGTTCGCGCAACGCACTGCGTGTTGGCCTGCTATAACATGATGATCCCGCACTTGGTGCCGGAACTGCCGCAGGAGCAGAAGGATGCGCTCAGGCAAGCCGCGAAAGCCCCTCTGGTCTATACCACCGTCTCGCTCCGAAATTGGCGCGCGATCCGCGAAGTGGGTCTTGGAGCGGCCGAGTGTCCGGGAAGTTTTCACCAGTCGGTACTGCTTGATTACCCGGTTCGGATGGGCGGCTACGGCCTGTCGGATGATCCGGCTCACCCGATGATCGTGACAATGATCCACGTCCCGCTCGCCGACGATTACGGCACGCCGCCCCGCGAACAGTTCCGGCAGGGCCGCTTCAAACTCTTCAGCATGCCGTTCGCGCAATTCGAAACCGCCGTCAAGGACCATCTCAACGACATGTTGGGGCAGGGAGGATTCGACGCGGACCGCGATATTCAGGCCATCACCGTGAACCGGTGGGCTCATGGCTATGCCTACCAGGGCAGCGCGCTCTATGATCCGGAGGTGGCGCCGGAACGGAGCCATCACGTCTTGGGACGGCGACCCATGGGACACATCACGATCGCCAATTCGGATGCCGGCGCCAGGGCCTACGTCGACACGGCCATCGATCAGGCCTGGCGGGCCGTTCAGGAACTGCCGGTGTCGTCGTAATTACCGTGGTATCGAAAGGAGAGCGCCGATGACCGATCACGTCCTCTTGTCCTCTGTCTTCCGACGGCAGTTGTCCCGTCGAGACACGCTCGCGTTACTGGGCAAGAGCGCCGTCTGCCTGGTCACAGCAGGCCTATGGCCCCGTGTCGCGGGAGCAGCCGGCCCCGATCCGCTCTGCGTCGTCCGTCCGACGCAGACCGAAGGTCCGTATTTTGTCGACGAACAATTGAATAGGTCCGATATCCGCTCGGACCCGTCGGGCGGCGCCATCAAAACGGGAACGCCGCTGTCCCTGACGGTCGCGGCCTCGCGCCTCGGCGGCGGCGCCTGTCATCCTCTCGAGGGTGCCCACGTGGATATCTGGCATTGCGACGCGACGGGTCTCTATTCCGACGTGAAGGACCCGCGGTTCAACACCACCGGTCAACAATTTCTCCGCGGCTATCAACTTACCGATGCAAAGGGCGAAGCCAGATTTCTGACCATCTACCCGGGGTGGTACGAGGGACGCACGGTTCACATTCACGTGAAGGTCCGCGCCAATCCTAAAGACCGGCGCGGCTATGAATTCACCTCCCAGATGTATTTCGACGACGCGTTGACGGATCGCGTGTATGCCGCCGCACCCTATGCGGCCAGGGGACCGCGTACGGCGCGCAATCATGACGACTTCATTTTTCGGCGGGGCGGCAACCGACTCATGTTGGACCCGACGCAGACGGCCGACGGATACGCCGCCACGTTTGCGGTGGGCCTGCAGATGCCCTGAGGTACCGCATCGCGTCGGCAGCGGCAATTGACACGGTTGCGACCGTTCCGTAGCATTTGTGTTTGAGACTCACCCGCCGGTCCCGGCTTCGCCGTCGAGGAGCGGGCGTTTCCCTCACGGCCCCTCTACTGGCAGACACAGGACGCATTGACCGATGAGCGCGATCAGCACCCATGTCTTGAATCTCGTGACCGGGCTCCCGGCCCGCAATGTGTCCGTCGTCCTGGAATCTCAGGGGTCGCTGAGGACTTGGAGAAAAATCGGAGACGGGCGCACGGACGCCGACGGCCGCATTGAAGATCTGGTGCCGCCGGGCGTGCGAATTCAGACCGGCTCCTATCGGTTGACGTTCGACGTCGCGTCATACTTTCGTTCGCAGAACGGCGCGAGTTTCTATCCGGAGATCGCGATCGCGTTCGGCATCCAGGATCCCGCGCAGAGCCATCACATTCCACTTCTCATCGGCCCGTTCGGTTACACGACCTATCGCGGGAGCTGAATAGGATGCCGCCCAAACAGGTGGTGATTATCGGAGGCGGGTTCGGCGGCTTGTCGGCCGCCCGCCGGCTCCGACACGAGCAGGTCGTGCTCATCGACCGCACCAACCACCATCTCTTTCAACCGCTGCTCTATCAGGTGGCCATGGCCGCCTTGTCGCCGAGCGACATCGCCTGGCCCTTGCGCACCGTCTTTCGCTCCCAACCCAACGTGCGGGTCGTCATGGACGAGGTGCTGTCGGTCGAGCGGGCCGGCCGTGTCCTACACGTGCGGCATAGCGCGCCGATCCCGTTCGAGGTGCTCATCCTGGCGCCCGGCGCCCGGCACGCCTACTTCGGGCACGATGAATGGGAAGAGTCGGCTCCCGGACTCAAGACGATGACCGACGCCGTGCTGCTGCGTCAGAACATGCTGCTGGCGTTTGAAGAAGCGGAACGACGGGCCGAAGCCGGCTCCCGGGAGCGATTGACCTTCGTGATCATAGGCGGGGGACCGACGGGTGTGGAACTGGCCGGCGCGCTCGCCGAAATCGGACGCAAGGCCATGGGGCCGGATTTCCCCGCCTTGCGGCTCGAGGACCTTTCCATCGTGCTCGTCGAGGGCGGTCCCCGTCTACTTCCGGGATTCAGCCCCGATCTCTCGGCAAAAGCCGCCACGGCATTGACCCGCATGGGCGTGACCGTGCGCCTGGACAGTCCGGTCCGTAAGGTGGACCGCGGCAGCGTGACCATCGGAACGGAGGTCCTGCCCGCCACGAACATCCTGTGGGCCGCCGGCAATCGGGCCTCGCCGTTGCTCGGCACGGTTGGCGTCCCGCTGGACCAGTCGGGTCGAATCAAGGTCGAACCGGATCTGACGATTCCCGGAGATCCGTGGATATTCGCCATCGGCGATGCCGCCCATTGTCCGGGAAAAGATGGAGCGCCGCTGCCGGGACTCGCCCCCGTGGCGATGCAGCAGGGGCGCTATGTGGCCGCCATCATCGCGGGCGGGGTGCCTCCGGAGCAGCGCCGGCCGTTTGTCTATCGGGACCGCGGCATGCTCGCCACCATCGGCCGCGCCAGGGCGGTCGCGCAGATTGGTCCGGTTCACACCTCCGGCGTCTTCGCCTGGCTGCTCTGGTGTCTGGTCCACATTTTCTTTTTGGTCGGATTCCGAAACCGCGTGCGCGTCATGTCGGAGTGGATCTGGTTCTACCTGACGTTCAAACCGGGTGCCCGGGTCCTATTCGAACGGCCACACGGATTCGAACAGGACCCAATCGTCCAGGGCAAGCGACCCTCGTAAACCGGATCCGGGGTGAGGGGAACGGACACGCTAGAGAATGGCGTTCGGCCTAATTGGGTCTGTAGAGATCAGGATGCTCGTGCTCCCGGTCCGAGCGCATGCCCACGCCGACCAGGGACTGAAAAGGAGCCCTCAGGGAGGCGCGTTCTGCCTCGTTGTCACGGGTGCTTCCTAATAGCAGACTCTGTTGGGCGCGAAGCAGGCTCTGCAGCCGCACGACCCGCGCCGCCACACGTGACAATTCCTCCTCTTCGGCTCGAAGCTGCTCGGCAAGCTGGGCGTGCGACCGAGCCAATTCGCGCCGAAACGATTGCTTCGCCTCGGAAGGCTGCAGGAAATGGAAGTCGCCGTAGACATCGAACCGCGCCATAGGAAACCCCGCCACCGGCATGTGCTCCGGACGCTTCTCCTCCCGCCGTTCAAACCGCCGGACGATTAGGCGGGCGGCATCCCGAACCATCCGCCCTCCCCATTGCCCCGCGACCTTCACGCCGTGTCCGCACTGGACCGCCCCGCGCAGGGTCGACTCTTTCAACGTGATCCATCCCCGTCTGACCCGCACTCCGAGTTCCATGCGCTTGAGGCCATCGCGCGAGACCTGCCAGCCGGCTCGACTTTTCCGACCCAGCCAAATCGCAAACGCGTGACATCCGCTTTCGCAGGTCTGCACGGTTTGCCAACACCATTTCCGAAGCGGGGACGGACGCAACGAAGAGGGATACTTGACCTGCAATTCGCCGGGTCTGATTCTGAGTTGCTTGATAGGTTGAGGTCTGGAGCCGACTCGATGATTCATGCGGCACCTCCAACAAGAGTAATAAATCGTCAGCGGAAGAACCAGCCTTGAGCAATGTCGCGACGCCGGCGTGCCTCGCTCGGGCTGTGGAGAAACCGGCCGAACCTGGCAAAACGGCCAATCCTGACGATTTCAGCACACGAGCAGTGAGAGTCGGACGCGAGGCCCGAGCCTCACCGGAGAACGGACATCAACGGGACGGGTGCTTCCGTGGCGGATCGCACCCGTGTCGATAGGCTGGATACATGAGCAGGCCGGAGGAAAATATCTTGCACCCGGCGTCTTGCGGCAACGCTGTCCAACCTCCTGTGTCCATAGACCTATCTCTACCGATCACCGATCAATTAGTCAATGGGGCTAGGGTCTTCCCCGTTCTTTGCACCGCACGGTGGCCCGACAAAGGAAAGTGAGCGACTTCGCTCTTCGAGCACTGTGCAGGACCGAAACATTCCCAGTTTCTATCCCGGTGGCACCCCGACCAGGTCTGCCGAATGCTCGTATTTCCTCGAAAATCTAGATATGCCATTACACCAATCGACATCCGTATTACTGTTTGAGATGGGAACGGGACTTGCTCTGCTAACGAACCCGTGAGTTCTAAAGTTCCCCGTACTCAAGTGACGCTTCGAACGCCTCCCCTCAGCGAGAAGGAGGGGTCCATGCCCGCCGTGCAACAGACAACCGATCAGATCTTGGAGGCTGTAAGAGAACATCCCGACTGTACCCTGGACGAACTGGTGGAACATCTTCCGGCCTTCCACTGGTCGCACATTTTCCTCGAAGTCGATCACTTGAGCCGCACCGGCAGACTTCAACTCATCCGAACCGGATCGGGATTCGTCACCACGCTCCGGATATCGAAACCGCGGCGTGCGGATGAGCGTTCGTGACCGTGAGCGCGAGTCAAGAGATGGAAACCGGTGGAGGCACTGGCGACAGTTGCCCCTGTCGACCGGCTTGATCTCTCCGTTCTTCCTGGGAGAGACCTCCACCCCCATTTCCATCCTCTGCAAGACCCTCCCGACGTTGACCGGCCGCTGCGCCGGCTTCATCATTCGCCAGATCAGGCTTGAGCTTTTTCCCACGAGCAGGTACCATCCCCGCCCATCGGCTTTACTCATTCACGCATGAGGGAGGACAGGGGCATGCGCATTTCAGAACAGAGAGCCATCGTGTTCGCAGCATTCTTGGGGTTGATGGCAGGCGGCTGTGCAAGTGACGGGACCACGGGTTCCGGAAATGGGGCTACGGCCGGCAGCACGCCCAGCTCAGCACCGGCCGCCGCGCCGAGTTCGGCACCTGCGGCTTCCAGCGCCGCCGGGACCGCGCCGAAGTTCGCCACCGCCGAAGCCGCGGCCAAGTCGGTCCAGACCGATACCTTGCGCAATTGTCTGGCGATGATTCCGGCCAATGCCACGCCGGGAGCGAAGCAAGTGGCGGAAGAAAGCTGCAAACGCGACGAACAATTGAGAGCAAACGTCGTGGGCATGGCTTCGACGAAGAGCGGCGACAGGGCCGCGTCCGGAACTCAGGGCGACACATTGGACGCCTGCATGGCGCGCATCCCGAAGGATGCCAGCGCCGGCCAACGGATGTTGGCCGAGCAAAGCTGCCAGCGTGACCAGGCAAACCGCTGAATCCGATTTCCCTCGCTTCGGTGTCCGGGAAGGTTCGTCGCAGGACCTCCCGGGCACCTCCCCCGTTGAGCGCATGTCGGAATCATCCCGGGGTGAATGGACGTCCACGTCCGGGCACGCCGCACGTCTTCCTATCCCACAATGGTGACGATCATGTCGAAGAAGGCGGTCAGACTCCATAACGCCTGGCGGGAGAACGGTCTCGTCCTGCGCATGGGCTGCACCAACGCGACGCACAAGGCCGTGGAAGAGGAAAGCGGCGCGAGCAGACGATCGGAAAACCGGCCGGGCTTGACGTATCGGGCGAGTGTTTCCCGTGCGCTCAGCGCCAGGTCTTGGCAGGCTTCCGTCAAACCGATGAACTGCCCGACTCCGTAACAAAGGAGTGCCAGGTTGGCGAGCGCGAACGAAGCGGAGATCCACCGTCCCTCTGATCCGTGATAGAGCGCGAGGCCCGCGCTCAACAGGATCATCGACAACTGCAAACCCAGATCCAATCCCGATGTCCTCGTGCGTCCGGAAACTTTCGGCGTACGGCGGAACGGAATCTTCGTGCCCGCCGCCATTTGCCGGAGGGAAGTCACGGCGCCCGCGAGGTGGACCGGAATCAACAGCAGATTGAGCGCATAGGCGCGCCCCAGGTCCCGGATCGGACGATACCCGGCCAAGGCCAGGTCCCGTGCATACAAGATGAAGTAGGGAAGCGACGCCAGGGGCATGGCCGGCGTCATCAAGTCCGAGGAGAAAGGAATCGACAGCAGCAGCACCACGCTGAGCGGCGTCAGCGCGAGCGACGTCAAGTAATGCACTTGCAGCAGCGCCTGAGGTACCGTGGCCGGCCGCTTGCGCGTGCGCCATAGAAATTCCAGCAGCTTCGGCAAAATGATCAAGCCGCCGTTGGCCCAGCGCGCCCGCTGAATCACCAACGAGCCGAAGTCCGGCGGGGTCGCGCTGTAGGCCAACCGGTCCGGATAATTGTACAGCGTCCATCCCTTCGCCATCAGGTCGACGGTCGACTCCGTATCTTCGATCACCGTCCGGTCCTGAATGTACCGGCGCACGGTGATGCGTCCGGTTTGTTCGATCTGGCAGATGTCCTCCAACGCGGACTTTCTCAGCAACGCATTGGCGCCCACCCAAAACGTCGCGGCGAATCGTGTGAATCCCTGATGCACGAAATACTGGATATCGGTGGTCGCTCCCGCCGTCCGTTCCAACGCCCCCGGCGCATTCGGAAACGCGCTGTACGGCGTCTGGGCCACGGCCATACGCGCCTGATCCGGCTGCTCCATGATCGAGACCAACGTCCTCGCGTAATTGGGCTTCAGCAGACTGTCGGCATCCAGCGTGATGACGTAGGGCGAATCCGGGATGACGCGACTCCCGATCGTCGTCCGGGTTTCGTCGAGCAACACCCCGTCCGCACGCAGCACGGGCTTGACCCGTTTCCCCATGACGCCCAGATAGCTGTTCAGGTTCATCGCCTTGTTGGGTTCGTGCGAGAGATTGCAATACTGCTTTCGTTCGAAGACGTCGAACTCCACGAGAAAGCGGCCGGAGAGACGTTCGTACACGGCGTCCATTTCGGCCGCGATTTCCTCCGGCACAACGCCCGATCGGTCCCGCCGTCTGCCGAACCATTGCCCGGCGGACCGGCGCATCTCCTCCCCGGGAACCGTCAGCACTTCCCGGACGAACCAGACATCCGTATGCGACTGGATCGGATACTGTTTCGCCTGATCCTCGAACCATTCGGCGGCATGCAGGAACGCATCTGAGAGCCGGACACACTCGGTCCCCCAACAGGATTCCGAAGAGGAGCGGTTTCGGAATTCGCGGCGCGCCCGCGCGATGCACTCAGCCGGCCGGGCCATGCTCGTCTGCAAATCGAACGGGACAGATCGGGCCGACCAGAGCGCCGTCCGGTCTGAATGGGTCTTGGGCGACGGGGGATCATCCAACAGCAGTACGACTCGCTTATTTGGGTAATCCTGCAACGCCGCTGAGAGCAGTGTTTGGCGGACGACGGGAATTTCTTCCTTATAGGAAGGGACGAGAATGGTGAGGGCGGGGGCGATGTTCTCGGAAAAGGCATCAGGAGGCGGATCGGCCGATGCCTCCCCATCGCGGCACCCCCTGGTCAGCCGGCCAAGCCTGGCCAGTTCATAACACAGATTGCCGTAAACCAGATATCCGGCGATTGCAGCAAAGATCACCGCCTCGATCGCGCGTCCGAGTTGCCGTTGCTCGATCGCGGTCCAGGTTACAGTTCCGACCGACCATGCCAGCATGGCCGCCGCGACAACCGTGACCGTCAGGGAAACCTGCGTGAGTCGGAGTTCGAACGCTTGCTGATTCGGTGACATCGGAATTCGAAAAACCTCTGCCCGCCAAAGCAATCGCGGTGCCATTCCAAGCAGCGGCTGCGGGGGATCGGAAGTCCAATCTTTCGCGATGTCGATTCGAGATTGTTCTCATACGTTCGTCTCGGTTGCAGGCCATATCGCCTCAACGTGAGGCTGAATTGCAGAAACCGCGCTGACAAATAGATCGCGCCTCAGCCTGTGGATACCTGTGGATAACTTTCACCTCACTCTTTGGCGCGAGGCCGGAACAATCCGGCCGGACGTCAGAACCCCAATGCTTTTTCGAGGTCGTCCTGTCCTTTCTTGAACTGCTTCTTCTCCGCCGCATCTTTCTTTTTGGTCAGCGCCTCGAGTTCCGCTGCCTTTTTCTTCTGGGCCTCATTCTCGGCCTTGTTCGCCAATTCTTGCTTTTCCTCCGCCAGCGAGGCGACTTGCGCCGTCTTGATGGCATCGTCCGTCGCCGTCATCCAGGAGAACCGGTATCCCGGCTTCCTCAAGGCCTGCTCTTGATACAGGACGACATACCGGGTGGGATAACTGCGCTGCCCGATCTGCCGTTCTTCCAGGACATAGACGGTTGGCGACCCAAAGAGATTGGGCTGATACGAATCCAGAAGAAGCCGGCCGCCCTGCCGTGCTCCGACCGAAGCGATCTTCTGCATGAATTCCGTATAGGCCTGCACATTGGTCGGATCGGGTGGCTTGCTCTGTTCCATCTGCTTGGCCTCCGCCTCCTGCGCGCTGCGCATCGCTTCTTCCTCATCCTGGAACTGAAAGCGATACTTGTCTTTGAACTCTTCGAGCGGGAACGGCCCCTTCTTGGCTTTGCCTTTGAAGAAGCTCGCGGCCTCGTTCATGTTCTTGGCCAAATAGGACAACCGACCGAGCGATTCGTCGCTCCAATCGAACAAGTAGAGACTGTTCGGCGCGACCGGCAAACCGAGCTTCGTGGGATCGGCCGGTCTGTCCGGAACGCGCCCGGTCCTCATGGATATGAGGCGCTGTTTCAACAAGGACAGCGCGGTCCCCTTGCCCCGGCCGATCATCTGCGAGACCGCTTGGCGCACGTCCGGCACCGGATCGTTGGCCAGGGGGGCCAGCACGTCCACGTCGCCGTCTTGCGGTCCGATCATTCCGATCGCATCGGCCGCGGCGATCCGCAATTCCGGCGCGTCGCTCTTGAAGACCGGAAGAATCGACAAAAAATAAACGCGATCCGCCGACGAGCCCAGCGTGTGCAAATCGTCGGTGAGGATGTCGATCGCGTCCTTTCTGAGCTTGTCGCAGGACGCCTCCTTCGAAGACTGGGCACGGCAGTCATCGAGATACTTTTTCACGAGGACGGTCTTGGGTGAGGGAGCCGCGCCGGCCGCCGGTTGAGCCGCCGGCGCGTGTGACGGAGAGAACGACAACAGGATGCACGCGCAGGCGGCGGTACAGACCCATTGGATACTCGACATGCTCGTCATGAATATTCCTCCTGCCTCGAGACGAGGCTCAACACGACGCTAATTGAGGGCGGCTTCGGAATTGCCGTACATGCGGAGACGCTGTTCCGCCTGGTTGAGCCGCTCGCGTTGCGCGTAGGCCTGTTCCAATATCATCTTGGTGCTCTTGTCCAGTTTGGTGAGGCATTTCAATTTGAGGTCCGACAGTTTCTTTTCGAGAAACGTCTTGTGGGCCCGGTACGCTTCGACTTCCGATTCGGCGCGCAATCTGAGCAACCGCGAGCTCATGCCGGCCTCCAGGATCTGGGGAAAGCTTAGATAAAAGTCCCTGTGCGCTTGTTCGTGCACGTGCTCCGCATCGATGATGTCGTCGCAGTTGCTCTTCTTGAAGTCCTCGTCGAGAACGGTCTCCCCCTCTTTGCTCAGACCGGCCACCTTTTTCAGGGTCTTCTTTTCCTGCGCGGGTCCCTGCTTGATCAGATCCCGCCATTGCGACGCCGGCGCGCCGGTCAACTGGACGAATTTCTGGTTCAGATCGTCATTGGATTGCGGCAGATTGACGTCCCGGTGGAGTCCGCGGGCCCAGGCGAAGATTTCCTTCCAGATCTCTTCCGACTTCGTCGTCCTGTCCAGCTGGGCCTGGAGCTTATCCAGGTCGTTACACGTGCAGGGTCCCTCGGCATGCGCGGTCCCGCCAAAATCGGCCGGCAGCAGAGATAGGCCGGCCAGGCACAAGGCAAACGAGCCGGCTGCCGCTCGATGCGTCCAGGCACGGCGGACGGATTGGAGCCGACCGTGGCGGGTCGCCCCTTCGTTTCGTGGCAATGACATGTGTGGGTCTCCTTTCTCTATACTCCGGCGCTGCAAGAGAGTACCTTGGTTCAACCGTGAACGGCGCCATCGCTGCATCCAATCGCCAGATCATTTGTTTGATGATCCTGACCGCCGTGGTGTACGCGAACGCCTTCTCCGGATCCTTCCAGTTCGACGATTTTTCCGCCATATCGGAGAATCCGCATCTGGGCAGCTGGCGCACGTTTGTCGGCCATCTCGACCATATGGTGCGGCCGGTGCTGTACGCCACGTTCCTCGCGGATCGCACCCTCTTCGGCGGGAACGAAACCGGCTACCATATCCTGAATTGGCTGCTCCATCTTGGCTGCGGGATTCTTATGTATCTGGTGCTCACTCACGGCGTTACGGAGCAGGAACGGCACGTCCCCTTTTGGACTGCGGCGTTTTTCCTGGTCCATCCGCTTCAGACCGAAACCGTGACCTATATTTCCGGACGCGCCACCGGCCTGATGGCCTTCTTCTATCTGTCGGCCTTCGCGCTCTACCTCAAGGCGACGGAACCTCGGGTGGACGGGCCGACGCAGCGGCTTTATCTCATCGCCGCGCTTGTCCTGTTCGCCTTGGCTCTCGGCTCGAAGGAGACGGCGGTGACCTTTCCACTCGCGTTGCTGCTCTGGGATATGACGATACGAAGGCTGACCGGCGCTGCGCTTCGCCGATCGTTCATGTTCCGCCATGCGCCGTTCTGGCTCTTACTTCTTGCCGTCGCCGCCGCGTGGATCTTTTGGCATCCCCGCTATCTCGCGCTCGCGCGGTTTAGTCTGGAGATCCGCCCTCTGACGGAGAATCTGCTGAGCGAAGTCCATGCGCTCTCCTACTCGTTACGCCTGCTGTTCTCCCCCTGGGAACAGAACTTCGATCATGATCTTCCCGTTTTCCACTCGGTGTTCCAATGGCCGCTGCCGCTCGATCTCGTCATCCTGGGCGGTTTGGCTGCCGCCGCGCTATTGACCCTCCGGCGCGTCCCGTTGTTCTCCTTCGGCATCGGCTGGTTCTTCCTGCAGTTGATCCCCACGAGCATCATCCCGCGCAACGACCTCTTGAGCGAACGGAATCTCTACCTGGCGTCGATCGGACTCTTGCTTGCGATCGTGATTTCAGCTTCCCATCTGGCTCGTCGGCCCGTCGGAGTACCGCCACTGCCGAAGATTGCACGGATCGGCACCGCGGCTCTTGCGTGGCTGCTGATCTCGACGCTGGCGCTGATGACCATCCAGCGGAACGGACTGTATCGCGGTCCTGTGCTGCTCTGGTCCGACGCGATCGAGAAATCTCCCCGCAAGGCCAGACCGCACAACAACCTCGGCCACGCCTACGCTCTGCGAGGCGACTGGGACAATGCCATCGAAGAGTTCCGGACCGCGGCCAGGCTCGATCCCGACTACGCTCTTGCTCAAGAAAACCTTCGAGCCGCCTACCTTCATCACATCGGCCGTCGGTAGAACCCGCCGTTCAGTTGCTCGACTGCTGCAAGACGGCATGGCCGTAGCGGAGCAGCCTGGTCGCCTGTTCCCAGCGGTCCGTGACGTTCATGCCCACGAGCAGCAGGCGATGGCCGTCCTTAAACATACTGGCGATGAGGCAGCGCCCGGCTTTGCTCGTGTAGCCCGTCTTGACGCCGTTCACGTCCGGATCGAGCAACAGTTCGTTGGTGCTGTGAAGCGATACCTGCCGTTTGCCGTCGACGCTGGAGATCTCGCGCACGACCGTCCGGACCATCATCGAAAACTCGGGCGCCTGCAGGGCCTTCCCGGTCAAGGCCGCCAGATCCGCCGCGGTGGAGAAATGGCCCGGCGCATCGAAGCCGCAGGCATTGACGAAATGCGTATCGGCCAATCCCAATGCACGGGCCCGTTCGTTCATCATCATCACGAACCGGTCGGCGTCTCCCCCCACGTGCCAGGCGACCGCTTCGCAGGCGTCGTTCGCGCTCGTCACCAACATGGCGGTGAGCAAATCGCGCAGTAAAAATTGTTCACCCGCATGAAGCTTGAGAGAGGATCGATGCACGAGAGCGCGCCCGTCGACCTGCACGACCTGGTCGGGAGACGCAGTTTCCAACGCCACCAATGCCGTCATGATTTTCGTCAGGCTGGCAGGCGGGAGCCGCCGTGCCGCGTCCTTTTCGAAAAGTACACGACCGGACCCGAGTTCGACCAGGTAGAGGGCCGATGCGTGAACAGCCGGACGGTCCGGCGGCCCGGCTCGCGCGTCCTGTTCGAAGGCGGCACAGGGCCATGCTGCACCGGCCGTCATCACCAGTGCCGCCGATAGCGACCCGACGAGAAATCGCCACTCCATGCCGTCGAACGACTATCGGCCGAACAGACCCTTCATGAAGTTGCCGGCCTTATCCGCGGCGGACTCCTCGGAGGGCGCTTCCGGTTCCGGCGCCGGCGGAGCCTCCTGCGGCATGGCCTGTGGCCTGCCTTGGCCCCGCCCCATGTTCGGCGGCGGCGTCCCGCTCACGTCGGGCCTGCCCATCGGCTGTCCCATCCCCTGGCGTCCCATGCCCATCATGCCGCTCATGTCGAATTTCGTAAATCCCTCAGGGATCTCGAAGAGTCCCGGGTCCTGGGCTCCGATTTTCAGATTGCTGAGCTCCGTCAGCATCCGCTTCTTCTCGTTGCCTTCCTTATAGAGCAGGTCCTGCTTGACGTTGATGCCCTCCCGTGTCCGCCAGGAAAAGCCCCCGAACTTCTTTCCGTCCGTGCTCGTCGCGATGGTCTTGTACTTCGTGACTTTGACACCGTTCAAGGTTTCCTCGCCCATCGCCGTGTCTTCATAACTCCATTGGGACGGATCGCCGCCCCTGGACTGCCCGCCGCCGATGGGATGCTCCATGTACATCTTCTGCGACGGCATGACTTGCCACACCACTTTGGTGTCATACCGGTAGATCTGAACCGCCCCTTCGCCGCCGCCGGTCAACAGCTCCTTGCGCTCCTTGGTCGGCGTCACGAAGACACGTTGCTGGATCGTGCCTTCCTCGTTTTGGACCGTCTCATCGGCCGAATACTCCGCCTGGGGCCGTCCCATCGGAGCCGCATAGGCAGGCCACACAGCCGCCAGATTCACCAGCGCGATCACCAGTGCCATGACGTATGACATGTCGAATCCCTCCTGAAGTTGGTCGCGGACGCCTGCGTGCGGTTTGCCGCCAAGCTGGAAACGGAAAGAATGAGCGCAGAAGAGAAGGCACATGAAGTGGCCAGAGGGTACCCCCTCAGGCGAACGAAGTAAAGCCTCCCGTTGGTGTCGGGCGGGGGCCCTCCCCTTCCGGCTTATTCCCCGCTCTGTTGGATCAACTTGGCCACCAGACTCGTCCATCCGCACTGATGGCTGGCTCCGATGCCGGCCCCGTTGTCTCCGTGGAAGTATTCGTAAAACAGCAGGTGGTCGTGCCAATCCGAATCCCGTTGGAACAGGGTGGTGCCGCCGAACACGGGCCGCAGACCGTCCCGATCGCGGAGAAAGATGTGGGTCAGGCGGCGCGAGAGTTCGCACGCGATCTGCCAGAGCGTCATCGGACGGCCCGAGCCCGTCGGGTATTCCACTTTGAACTCGTCTCCGAGGAAGTAATGGAACTTCTGCAGGGACTCGATCAGCAGATAGTTCACCGGGAACCAGACCGGCCCCCGCCAGTTGGAATTGCCGCCGAA